>JAFAYM010000121.1 GCA_019240395.1 Acidisphaera sp.
GCGTCTGGCCGGCGAGGCGCGCATAGATGTCCTCGCAGATCGTGTCGCAGGCTGCATCGCCCTGCTTGAGGTTGAGGATGACGGCGCGGAACGGGGCGACGGCATCGGGCCAGATGATGCCGGCCTCGTCGTGGCTCGCCTCGATGACCGCGCCGACGAGACGCGACACGCCGACACCGTAGCTCCCCATCTCCGGCGTCACTGGCTTGCCGTCCGCGCCGGCAACGCTCAGCCCCATCGGCTTGCTGTACTTGGTGCCGAAATGGAAGATGTGGCCGACTTCGATGCCGCGGCCTTCGCGCCGGCGCGCGGGCGCCACGTTCTCCCAGGCCGCGATGTCGTGCTTGTCGTCGGTTGCCGCGTAGTGCGTTGTCATCAGGCCGAAGAAGCGCTCGAGATCGGCCTCCGAGGCGTGGCTGAACTCGCCGCCGTAGTCGATGTCCTCGAACGCCGAGTCGTAGAAGACCTGGCTCTCGCCGGTGGGCGCCAGGATGATGAACTCGTGGCTCAGATCGCCGCCGATCGGGCCGCTCTCGGCCGCCATCGGGATCGCCTTCAGCCCCATCCGCTGGAAGGTCCGCATGTAGGCCAGCATCATGCGCCGATAGCTGACCACCGCGCCGGCGTGGTCGAGATCGAAGCTGTATGCGTCCTTCATCAGAAATTCGCGCCCGCGCATGACGCCGAAGCGCGGCCGCACCTCGTCGCGGAACTTCCACTGTATATGATAGACGATCTGCGGCAGCTCCCGGTACGACTTCAGGGATTGCCGGAACAGGTCGGTGATCACCTCCTCGTTGGTCGGGCCATACAGCAGCTCGCGATCGTGGCGATCGCGGATGCGCAGCATCTCCTTGCCGTAGTCCTCATAGCGTCCGCTCTCGCGCCACAGCTCGGCCGACTGGATGGTCGGCATCAGCAGTTCCTGCGCGCCGGCGGCGTCCTGCTCCTCGCGGGTGATGCGGGCGATGTTGGCGAGCACGCGCCAGCCGAGCGGCAGCCAGGCGTAGATGCCGGCGGCGGTCTGGCGCACCAGGCCGGCGCGCAGCATGAGCCGGTGCGACACGATCTGCGCGTCGGCCGGGGTTTCCTTGAGCGTCGGGATCAGGCTGCGGGAGAGGCGCATCGGTCGGTCCTCGGCAAACGGCGGCGGACCCTACAGCGTGATCGCGGAGGGGGAAATCATCGGCAGCGAATTCGCACTCTCAAGTCGTGCGGCGATATCGCTGTCGGCGCCCATGCCGCGGGCATCCGCGCCTTGTGCGCTGCACAAAGTAAGTCCTGGAAAATGTGGCGAAATCCGCCCGCGCTCAGGGGAAAACGCGTGACACCCTGCACGTTTCTGTGTAACCAAAGAAATGGCCCACGGGCAAACCCATGGGCCAAGTTTAGGGAGGCAACGCCAGTCACACGGCAGGATGAGGAACCTTCCTCTTCCTGCTGTGATGATGCCGTTTGCTCTTTTCGGCTGTCCAAGCTTTTTTCAATGATCATCCCCGCATTTTTGTGCGTCCAGACGCGATATGCCTGCATTGCTGGCAGTCCAGCCCTGGGCTCGGTCACTCCCTGTGCAGGGCGAGCCAGCCGCCCCGGAAGCTGAGCCACGGGCTTTCGATCACCGCCACGCACGCGCCCCAGACGAGCAGCGCGACGAGCGTTGTCGCCAGCACCTTGCGGCCGAGATGCGGATGCGCTGGCGCGCCGCGCCAGCCGGATTGCTCGTCGGCCTCCGCGACCGGTTTCGTGCCGAACGGCAGCACGGCGAACAGCACGGTCCACCAGATCAGCAGGTAGAGCACGAGGCCGGTAAACCAGCCCACGGCGTTCAGATTCGCAACAGGTGGACGTCCACCAGGGGCCGCTTCTGCAGCCGCCGGCCGAGGGCGCGACGCAAGGCGGCGCGGGCCGCCTCGGTCAGCGCGGCATCGTCGCGCCGCAGCGGCGCCGGAAGGTCGGCGACGGCGCGGCCGAATTCTTGCGCGACGCGCCCGGCTTCCGGGTCCTCCGCCTCGAACAGGCCGGGCGCGCTCACCCGCGGATCGCCGCGCAAACGGCCGGACTCGTCGACCGCCAGGCTCGCCAGCACGACGCCGTTGAACAGCATGCGCCGGCGCGCCGACAGGATGCCGCCGTTGAGCGGCACCAGCCGGTTGCCGTCGACCGCCAGGCGGCCGGTGGGCGCGCTGTCCACCACTTCGGCCCGGCCGGGGGCGAGGCTCAGGATGTCGCCGTCCTCCATCAGGATCGGTGTCGCGCCCATCTCGCGCGCGAGCGCGGCGTGCGAGGCGAGATGGCGCCACTCGCCGTGCACCGGCACGCTGTAGCGCGGCCGGACCAGCCGGTAGAGGCGGCGCAGCTCGTCGCGCGCGGGATGGCCGGAGACGTGCACCTTGTGGTCCTCGGCGGTCATCAGCCGCACGCCCCGGCGCACCAGCGCGTCCTGCACCAGCGCGATCGCCCGCTCGTTGCCGGGGATCACCCGGCTCGAGAAGATCACCGTGTCGCCCTCGCCCAGCGCGATGTTGCGGTGCGCGTCGGCGGCGATGCGGGCCAGCGCGCTCCTCGGCTCGCCCTGGCTGCCGGTGACCAGGATCAGCAGGTTGTCGTCCGGGATGGAACCGGCCTCGTCCTCCGGCACGAACGCGCCGACGCCCCTGAGGTAGCCGCATTCGCGGGCGGCCGTGGCGATGTTGCGCAGGCTGCGCCCGACCAGCGCGACGCTGCGCCCGGCGTCCCGCGCCGCCAGGGCCACGGATTCCATGCGCGCCACGTTGCTCGCGAAGCAGGTCACCGCCACCCGGCCGCGCAGGTCGCGGACCAGCGCGGCCAGGCTGCGCCGCACCTCGGCTTCCGAGCCGGAGTGGCCTTCGACCATGGCGTTGGTCGAATCGCAGATCATCGCGAGCACGCCGCGCTCGCCGAGCTCGGCGAAGGCGGCCTCGTCGGTCGGCGGGCCGATCAGCGGATGCGGATCGAGCTTCCAGTCGCCGGTGTGGAGGACGACGCCGTGCGGCGTCGTGATCGCCAGCGCCTGCGCTTCGGGCAGCGAATGGGCGACGCGCAGGAAGCGCAGGCCGAACGGCGGCAGATCGATGACCCCGCCAGGCTGCACCACGTGCAGGCGCACTTCCTCGAGCAGCTGTACCTCCGCGAGCTTGCGGCGCAGCACCGCGGCGGCGAAGGGTGTCGCATAGACCGGGCAGCGGAGCTGGCGCCACAGCCAGGCGACGGCGCCGATATGGTCCTCGTGCGCGTGGGTGATCACGAGGCCGACCAGCCGGTCGCGCCGCTCGGCGATGAAGCCGGGATCGGCCATCATCACCTCGACCTCCGGCAGCTCGCCGCCGCCGAAGCCGATGCCGCAATCGACGGCGAGCCAGCGCCCGCCGCAGCGATAAAGATTCAAGTTCATGCCGATCTCGCCCGTCCCGCCGAGCGGCAGGAAGGCAAGATCACCGGAAGCCGCGTCCATTCTTCTTTGCTTCTTTCTCGTTCAAGCAGCGGTTTCGGGCTATGTGGGCGGTCGGCCGGGTCACGCCAAGCTGCACGTCGTGGACGGCAGGCGCGCGTCGGGCGGGCAGGCCAGCACTTCGCCGGCGGCAACTTCGTGCAACCGGCCCTCGGCGCTCAGCAGCAGCGTCCCGCGCTCGGTCAGCCCGGCGAATGCGCCGCGGATTTCCCGGTCGCCGGCTTGGATTCTGAGCGCCGTGCCGGCGGGGTGCGCGCGGGCGAGCCAGGCGGCCCGCAGCGATGCGAAGCCGCCGGCGTCCAGCCGCTCGCGCCAGTGCGCCAGTGCGGTCAGCAGCTTCTCGGCAACCGCTTCCGGTTCGGGAGCCGGCCCGAGCGCGGCGAGGCAGGTGGTCGGTCGGTCGGGGATATCAGGGGCCCAAGCGAGGTTCGCCCCAAAACCGATGACCAGCCAGTCCAGCCGGTCCGCCCCGGCGCTGTCGATCAGCACGCCGCCGAGCTTTCTTTCATCCAGCAGAACGTCGTTCGGCCACTTCAGCCGGAGGGCGGCAGGATCGGGTGCGAAGCGCGCCAGCGTCTCGGCGAGTACAAGTCCGGCCAACAGCGCCCAGCATCCGGCCGCCGCTGCCGCGCCGCCCGGGCGCAGCAGCACGGAGAGCGAGAGATCGCCGGCGGACGACTGCCAGATGCGGCCGCGGCTGCCGCGCCCCCGCGTCTGGCGGCGCGCCAGCACCGCGAGCCCCTCCGGCTCGCCCGCCCGCGCCCGGTCGATGCAAAAGTCGGAGGTGGAAGGGAGGCTGTCGTGGACGACGAGCGCCCAGAAATTCACCCGAACAGCGCCTGCGCCGCCGCCTGCGCGGCGTTCAGCACCGGTCCGGGCAGCACGAAGAACAGCGTCGTGAACAGCCCGGTGCCGGCCGCGATCACCGAGAGGGACGCGGGACGCGGATCGAATGCCTCCCCGCCGGTGTCGAAATACATCACCTTGATGATCCGCAAATAATAGTAGGCGCCGATCACGCTGGTCAGCACGCCGATGACGGCGAGCGTCCACATGCCGGCCTGCACCGCGGCAAGAAAGACGTAGAGCTTGCCGAAGAAGCCGGACATCGGCGGGATGCCGGCCATGCTGAACATGAAGATCACCATCGCCAGCGCCATCGCCGGATCGGTGCGGCCGAGGCCGGAGAGGTCGTTGATCTGTTCGCACGCCCGTCCGCGCCGGCGCATGGCAATGATCACGGCGAAGGTGCCGGCGCTCATGAAGACGTAGGTGACCATGTAGATCAGCACGCCGCGGATGCCGACCGCGGTGCCCGCAGCGAGCCCGATCAGGGCGTAGCCCATGTGGCCGATCGAGGAGTAGGCCATCAGCCGCTTGATGCTGCTCTGGCCGATCGCCGCCAGCGAGCCCCAGAGCATGGAGAGGATGGAGACCAGCACGATCAGCTGCTGCCACTGCGCCAGCAGATGGCCGAACGGCGCGACCATCGTGCGCAGCAGCAGCGCCATGGCGGCGACTTTCGGCGCCGTGCTCATGAACGAGGTCACCGGCGTCGGCGCGCCCTCGTACACGTCGGGGGTCCACATGTGGAACGGCGCGGCGGAAATCTTGAAGGCCAGCCCGGTGACGATGAACACGATGCCGACCACCAGTCCCGGCGAAACGGTGACGGGGTCCGTGAGCGCTCGGGTGATACGGGCGAAGTCCATCGTGCCGGCGAAGCCGTACACCAACGAGATCCCGTAGAGGAGCAGTCCGGAGGCCAATGCCCCCAGCACGAAGTATTTCAGCCCCGCCTCGGCCGAGCGCTGCTCGTCACGCGCGAAGGCGGCCAGCACGTAAATGCAGAGCGACTGCAGTTCGAGGCCCAGATAGAGCGACATCAGGTTGGCCGCCGAGGCCATCACCATCATGCCGACCGTCGAGAGCACGATCAGCACCGGGAACTCGAAGCGCGTCAGCCGCTCGTGCCGGTTGTAGTCGAGCGACATGACGACCGCCATCGCGCCGCCAGCGAGGATCAGCAGCTTCATGAAGTCGGCGAACGGATCGACCACGAACAGGCCGCCATAGCCGGTGCCGAACGGCGCGGCGAGGATCAGCATCGCGGTCAGCAGGAAGGCGCCGAGGCCGAGCATCGTGCAGACGAAGGTGCTGTCCTCCCGCACCACCACGCCGAACACCAGGATGGCCATGGCGCAGCAGGACAGCACGATCTCCGGCAGGGCGAGGGACCAGTTCATCGCGCAAGCCCCGCCAGGTGCATGGGCGCCGCGAGCGCCGCCTGGTGATGCTCCACCATGGCGCCGACCGAGGCATCCCAGAAGCTGGTGAAGCTCTCGGGATAGAAACCCATCCAGAAGGTCAGCAGAACGAGCGGGGCGAAGACAGCGATTTCGCGCGGCGAGAGGTCGAGCATCGCCTTTAGGTCATCGCGGGTCAGGCGTCCGTAGATGACGCGGCGGTAGAGCCAGAGCGCATAGGCGGCGCCGAGGATCATGCCCGTGCCGCCGAGCAGCGACAGCCAGAAGCTGACGCGGAACGAGCCGATGATGACCAGGATTTCGCCGACGAAGCCGGAGGTTCCGGGCAGGCCGACGCTCGCCATCGTGAAGACGAGGAATACGACGGCATAGACGGGCATGCGGTGCACCAGGCCGCCGTAGCGGGTGATCTCGCGCGTGTGCAGCCGGTCATAGATGACACCGACGACGAGGAACAGCGCGGCCGAGACGATGCCGTGCGAGAGCATCTGGAACATCGCCCCGCTGATGCCCTGCACGTTGAAGGTGAAGATGCCAATCGTCACCACGCCCATGTGCGCCACCGAGGAATAGGCGATCAGCTTTTTCATGTCCTCCTGCGCCAGCGCGACGGCGGAGGTGTAGATCACCGCGACCACCGAGAGCGCGAACATGAAGGGCGCGAAGTCGGCCGAGCCCTGCGGCAGCATGGGGACGGAGAAGCGCAGGAAACCGTAGCCGCCCATCTTCAGCAGCACGCCCGCCAGGATAACCGATCCGGCGGTCGGCGCCTCCACGTGCGCGTCCGGCAGCCAGGTGTGCACCGGCCACATCGGTACCTTCACCGCAAAGGAGGCGAAGAAGGCGAAGAACAGCCAGTCCTGCATGGCCGGCGGGAAGCTGGTGTGCAGCAGCACCGTCATGTCGGTGGTGCCGGCGCGGAACCACATGGCGAGCAGCGCCAGCAGCATCAGCACCGAGCCGGTCAGCGTGTAGAGAAAGAACTTCAGCGCCGCATAGACCCGCCGCGGCCCGCCCCAGACCCCGATGATCAAAAACATCGGGATCAGCACGCCCTCGAAGAACATGTAGAAGACGACGAAGTCGAGCGCGCAGAACATGCCGACCATCATCGTCTCGAGCACCAGGAAGGCGAGCATGTACTCGCGCACCCGCACTCTTATGGCGTCCCAGCTCGCCAGCACGCAGATCGGCGTCAGCAGCGTGGAGAGCAGCACGAAGAGAACGCTGATGCCGTCCACGCCCATGCGGTAGCCGACGTGGAAATCCGGCAGCCAGGTGACGCTTTCCACGAACTGGAAGCCGGGTTCGCCGGTGTCGAAGCGTGCCCACAGGACGAGCGAGAGCACCAGCACGATCAGGCTGGTCCAAAGCGCCGTCCAGCGGGCGTTGGACGCGACCGTCGCCTCGTCGCCGCGTACGCACATGATGATGATGCCGCCGAGCAGCGGCAGCCAGGTGATCAGCGACAGGATCGGGAAGCCGGCGGCGTTCATCGGGCGGTCACCGGAAGAGCAGGAAGATGCTGACCAGCAGCACGAGGCCGATCAGCATCGTGAAGGCATAGACGGCGATCGACCCGGTCTGCAGCTTCACGACCTCCGACGACGATCCAACGGTCAGCCCGGCGAGCCCATTGGGCACGCCGTCGATGATGGTGGCGTCGCCGACCTGCCAGAGCAGGCGCGACAGGCGCAGATAGGGCTGCACCAAAACCGCGTCGTAGATCTCATCGAAATACCACTTGTTGAGCCACAGCCGGTAGATCGGCGCGAAGCGCTTGGCGAGCATCGCCGGCAGCGTCGGATAGGCCATGTACATGAAGTAGGCGAGGCCGATGCCCAGCGCACCGGTGATCAGCGGCGCATAGCCGACGAGGCCGGGCAGGTCCTCCATCCGCTCGAGCACGTGGTTGTTG
>JAFAYM010000125.1 GCA_019240395.1 Acidisphaera sp.
CGGGCAGGTCCGGCGCCAGCGCGATCGCCCGCTCGCAGCAGGCGATGCCGGCCTCCAGCTCCAGCCGGTCGTAGTGGATGATCGCCAGGTTGACCAGCGCGTGCGCGTCGTTCGGCGCCAGCGCGACGGCGCGCCGCCCCGCCGCCACCGCCTCATCGAGGCGGCCGAGCCGGCGATAGACCTCGCAGATGTTGCGCCAGATCAGGCCCGGCGTGCCGCCGCGCGCCAGCGCCTGCTGCATCAGCCCCGCCGCCTCGGCATAGCGCTGGCGGCGCGCCGCAACGATGCCGGCGAGATGCAGCGCGTCCGGCTGATCCGGCCGCTGCGCGCGCATCAGCCCGATCAGCCGCTCCGCGTCGTCGAGCCGGCCCGCCTGCTCGTGCTCGCTGGCGATGCGGTAGAGATCGGCCAGCGGCACCGTCACCGGCGCCCCGGCCTGCGCCGGCGCGCTGATCGCTCCTCCGCTCATGACAGGTCGTAGCCGAGCCGCTCGATGCTCGGTTTCAGCATCTCGATCACCGGCTCGAGGTGGGCGAGGTAGTTGCGGTAGCGGAAGCGCGAGCGATCGTACAGCCGCTCCGTCACCTGGGCGTAGCTGGCGGTGCGGGCGTAGCGGCGGTTCTCATGGAAGTGCAGGCAGCGCGGATCGAACTCCTCGCCGATGAAGCGCAGCATCCGCCGCACGCTGCCTTCCTGGTCGTCGATGATGTCCTCGTAGCGGATCGGCAGGTAGCGCAGGCTCATCTCGGTCCGGTAGCTCTCCACCAGATCGGCGATCAGCACGTAGTGCCGCGCCGCGCTCTCCAGCTCGTAGGAGCAGTAGAAGCCGTGCGTGAGGTGATTGGAGAACACCGACAGCACGACGTCGAGCGGATGGCGCAGCACGTGGATCAGCGGGGCGGACGGAAAGATCAGCGCGATCAGCCCGAGATGCATCTCATTCAGCGGCATCTTGTCGGTGAACCAGCCGTTCCCCTCCTCCAGGATGCCGAGCTGGCGCACCCGCTGCAGGTAGTAGTCGCGCAGCGTGTCGAGCCCCTCGCGCCGGTCGCCCATCCAGAGCTCGGCGAGGGCTTCGGGATAGGTGAGCGGGCTCGCCAGGAGCCGCGGCATCACGTCGGCCAGCTCGTTGATGAAGGGCAGCTCGTCGCCGGCGGCGATGCGGGGATGCGCGGTCAGCGTCTGCTCGACGAGCGTCGTGCCGGAGCGCGGAAATCCGAGCACGAAGATCGGTTGCGGCGTGCCGGCCTGCACGGCGGCGCGCGGCAGGGTGCGCAGGCGCCCGGCGGTGAAAAAGCCGCGCAGCCGGCGCACCTGCTGTTCGGCGAATTCGGCCATGTAGCTCTTGCCGGTGAGCTCGCGGGCGCGCCGCTTGCCCTCGACGAAGGCGGCCCAGGCCTCGTCGTAGCGGCCGATCTGATCGAGCAGCCGGCCCTTCTCCAGCAGCTCGTTGGGACCCAGGCCGGTCTTGGCGGCCATGCCGTCGAGTACGGCAAAGGCCCGGTCGTAATCGCGCATCCGGCCGTGCAGCACGGCGCGCGCCAGCAGCACGCTCTCATTGCCCGGGGCGATGCGCTCGGCGCGGTCGAGCAGCTCGGCCGCCGCCGGGAAGTTGCGGTCCGCCTCCTCCAGCCGCGCCCAGCCGAGCACGGTCTGCAGCACGTCCGGCGCCAGCGCCACGGAGTGTTCATAGAGCGCACGCGCCTGCGCCATGCGTCCCTGGTTCTTCAGATTCCACGCGAGATTGGCGAGCAGGATGGGATCGGGTGTCTCGGTGAGCTCGAGCACGCGGCGATAGTGGTATTCGCCGATCCGCGGACGGTTGCCCTCGGTCAGCACCATGCCCATGAGATTGTGTGATTGCGGATTTTCCGGCGCGATGCGCACGGCGTTGCGCGCGTGCAGCTCGGCTTCCGCCAGGCTGCCGCGGTTCAGCAGCAGCAGCGTGAGCTCGTTGGTGGCCCAGAAGATGTTCGGGTTGATGCCGACGATCCGCCGCAGCAGCGCCTCGGCGGCGGCGTGCACGCCCTGGGCGCGGCGCAGCTCGAACAGCAGGGCAAGCGCTTCGAGCTGGCCGGGCGCCAGCTCCAGCACTTCCAGGCAGAGTTTCTCCGCCGCCTCATTCATCCCCTCGCGCACTGCTTCGCGCGCCCGTTCGACCAGCGGCAGCAGATGCCGGCTGGCCTCGGGCGGACCGAGCGAGGCGAGGTTGAGGTCGCAGCAGCGCGCGCGGCGCAGGCCGCTGCCGCAGGGACACAGGCGCTGGTCGACGACGAGCATGCGATCGAGAAACTCCGGCCGACAAACAAGGCGAGAAGCGGCGCCTCGTCAATCAGCCGAAGGAGCTATCCGCGAAGCATTCCATGGGGAACCGAAAGTCTCTCGTCTGGTCTGTTGCAGAACCATAGCATTGCGCGTTGCAATGAGATTTCGGCCGAAATGTCGCCCTTCATGAGTTGTATCGAGAAACAAGAGACGGGCGATCAACCGATTGCCGCCCGCTGACGCACGAGCGCCAAGACGACCCGGCTGATCGGCACGTCCACGTCCACCCACTCCGCGATCTCGACGACCGCACCGAGCAGCGCCTCGATCTCCAGCGGCCGGCCGCGCTCCAGGTCCTGCAGCATGGAGGTCCGGTGCCGGCCGACCTCCTCCGCCCCCTCGATGCGCTTGTCCACGGTGAGGGCGAAGCGGATGCCGAGTCGCTCGGCCACCGCGCGGCCCTCCAGCATCATCGCCCGCACGGTGGCGCGCGTCCCCGGGTCGGCGAGGATCACGTCGAGTGTGGCCGTGGTCAGCGCGCTCACCGGGTTGAGCGCCATGTTGCCCCAGAGCTTCAGCCAGATCTCGTCGCGCAGCCGCGGCCGGATCGGCGCCTTGAATCCGGCGCCGATCAGCAGCCGGGCCAGGCGCTCGATGCGCTCGCTGCGCGAGCCGTCCGGCTCACCCAGGGTGAAACGGTCGCCATAGGTGTGCGACACCACGCCGGGCGAAACGATCTCCGCCGCGGGATAGATGATGCAGCCGATGGTCTGCGCCGGCGGCAGCGCCTCCCACAGCGCGCCCTCGGGATCGACGGCGTGCACGAGCCGGTCGGCATACGCTCCCTCGACGCCGTAGAAATACCACCAGGGAATGCCGTTCACCGCGGCGACGATCGTCGTCTGCGGCCCGATCAGCGGCCGCAGCTGCGGCAGCGCCGGCTGCAGCGAGTGCGCCTTCAGGGTGAGCACCAGGAAGTCCTGCGGTCCGGCCTCGCGAGGGTCCTGCACCACCCGGGGATGCACGACGAGGCGCTCGTTGGCGCTAAGCGGGGGGCCGCTGAGCAGGGTGAGGCCGTCCGCCTGCATCGCCGCGAGATGCGGGCCGCGGGCGACCACGGTGACGTCGGTGCCGGCGGCGGCCAGCCGTGCCGCCATGAGCCCGCCGATGGCGCCGGCCCCGAAGATGCAGACCCCCGGCATCAGCCGCCCAGCCCCAGCTTCTGCGCCAAGCCGATGCGCTGCAGCTTGCCGGTGGCCCCCTTGGGGATCTCCGCCAGGAACACCACCCGCCGCGGCACCTTGAACGGCGCCAGCCGCTGCGCGCAGAAATCGCGGATCGCCGGCTCGTCCGCCGCGGCGCCTTCGCGCAGCACCACCGCCGCCGCCACCTCCTCGCCCAGCTTGTCGTGCGGCATGCCGAAGGTGACCACCTGCGCCACGGCGGGGTGGTCCATGATGACGGTGTCGATCTCCAGCGGGCTGACCTTCTCGCCGCCGCGATTGATCAGCTCCTTGAGCCGGCCGGTGAGCGAGAGATAGCCCTCGGCGTCCAGCACGCCCTGATCGCCGGTGCGAAACCAGCCATTGGTGAAGGCGCGGGCATTGGCCTCGGGATTGTTGTCATAGCCGCGCGTCACGTTGGGGCCGCGGATCACCACCTCGCCGATGCCCCCGGCGGGCAGCAGGCCGCCGTCATCGTCCATGATGGCGATCTCCGGCCCGGCGGCGAGACCGACATGGCCGGGCTTGCGCGGCCGCGGCGGCAGCGGGTTGCTGGCCATCTGGTGCGACGCCTCGGTCATGCCGTAGGCCTCGATCACCGGCGCGTCGAACACCTCTTCGAGCTCCGCCATCACCTGCGGCGGCAGCGAGGCCGAAGAGGAGCGGATGAAGCGCAGTCCGGCGGCGCGGGCCTGCTCGCGGTGGCTGCGCGCGCGCATCAGGATCGCCTGGTGCATGGTCGGCACGGCGGTGTACCAGGTCGGCTTCACCTCTTCGAGCCAGGTGAAGAAGCGCAGCGCGTTGAAGCCCGGCGTGCAGCAGACCGCGGCGCCGGCCGAGAGCGAGGCCAGCACCGCCGCCAGCAGGCCGTGGATGTGAAACAGGGGCATGATGTTGAGACAGACATCGCCGGGGCCGAGCGCCAGGGTGCCGGCGATATGACGCGCCGAGGCCGCCAGGTTGGCGTTGCTGAGCGGCACGATCTTCGGCCGCGCCGTGGTGCCGGAGGTGTGCAGCACGAGCGCCACGTCCTCGGGTCCGGCAGGGCCGCCCTGGCCCGCCGGAACGCTCGGCAGAGCGCCGGTGTCCAAGCTGAAGCTGCCGGCCGGGGCGTCGGCGAGCGGCTGCAGGGAGATCACCGGAATGTCGAGGCCCGCCGCCACCGCACGCGCCGGCGTTTCGTCTCCGGCTTCGATGATCAGCGCCTTGGGCTTGAGGTCGCCGAGATAGAAGGCGAACTCCTCGGCGCGGTAGGCCGGGTTGAGCGGGGCGGCGGTCGCCGTGGCGGTGACGGAGAGAAAGGCCGTCGCCATCTCCGGCCCGTTCTTCAGGACCATGCCGACACGATCGCCCGGGCCTATCCCCGCCGCATTGAGGCGCGCCGCCACCGAGAGCGCGCGGTCGCGCAGGTCGGGGGTGTCCAGCCAGCTCCGCCCCGGCGCGCCGATCGCCCGCCCCGGCGTGCTCCCAGTCAGGATCTCCCGTATCGTGCTCGCCGCCATCGCCGCTCCCCCGCGTTTCGCCGGGGTAAACGCTGCGCCGAGTGCACGCTGCTGTAAACGGGGCGCGCGCGAATCGGCAAGCTGTGGAAAACCACCGGGGATTGTTGGTGGAGCCGGCCCGTGCCGTGCTAAAAAGCTCCTATCGTTGACGTAACGGCTGGCTGGAGAGAGTACCATGCTTGCTGCCACTTTTCTCGGTTTCGTGCTGACCGCCCTCTGGAGCCCGGCCGGCTTCATCGGCTTCTGCTGCGGCCTGTCGCGCAGCCTGCTCGCGGTGATCATCGGGGCGCTGGTGGCGACGGTCATCCAGTACCTGCTGGTGCTGGCGGTCTCGCCGACCGGGATCGACCCGCTGCTGATGGTGACCACCCCGGTTGCGGCGCTGCTGGCCGGCGCCATCGGCTGGGGCGTCGCACGCATCTTCGCCGGCCCCCGGCAGCCGGTCACCGGCGAGCCGGACGGCTACATGGAAATCGGCGATCTCGGCCGCCCCTCGATGATCGAGCCGTCCAGCCAGCCCTTCGAGGAAGGCCACCAGCCGGGCTGACGCTTCAACCGGGCCGGCCGCGCCCCCGGCGAGGTCCCTCGCCGGTTGGCGCTCACTCCCCGACCGGGATGCTCAAGCCGAGCGGCCGCCTGTCGGAGCCGGTCGTCAGCTCGCTCGGGGGGCGCGGCGGCGGCGTGACGAGACCCACACGTCCGTCGAAGTCAGGCCGGATCTCTATTTCGGCGACCAGGGTTCGCCCCAGCACGAAAGCGACATGGAACTCTCCGGCGACGAGCAGCCGGCAGGCGGCCGCAAAGCCGCTTCGAATTTCGCCGACGAATGGAATCTCGATCTTCACGGCAGTTCCCGCGGGATAAGCGTTGGGCAGCCTCCAGGTCACCTGCTCGGCCCGGGTCCAGCGATAGGGGAAGCCCTCCTCGTCCTGGATGGCGTGCCACTCCGGCAGGAAGCACTCGGCACCTTCCGGCCACACCGTCCCGTCAGGGCCCGGCGCCGCCAGCCGGGCCGTCGCCGTCGTGCGCTCCACCAGGGCGTACCGCACCACGGGTTGGCGGCCGAGCGAGCCGACCAGATCGTCGCAGAAGATCTGTGCCTCGTGCCGGTAGTCCGCTTGCCTGGCGAAGCGATATCCCGCCATGGCGATCCGCTCCGCCAAAAGCGGGTTGCGGATCAGGAACGTCACTTTGTCGAGGAGGTCGGAACAATCCGCCGCCAGCGGCACGAAATGCACCCAGGGCGTGATCCGCGGCTCGAACCACTGCTCGAACCGGCTCGGCACGCGCAGGACGCAGCAGCCCAGCGTCAACTTCTCGAAGAAGCTGGCGGCGCTGGCGTTGCCGTCGATATGCACGGAGAACTTGTACTCGCCGAAGACCTCCATGGCGACGCCCTTGGCGAACAGCCCGAGCCGTCTCAGGCGTTCGCCCACTGCCTCGATATCCGGCTGCGGAACCTGCGCGATATTGGAAATCTTGACGTCGAACAGCTCGGGATGCCGCGCGCAGATCACCGCCAGCCGGATTCTCTCGTTGCGTTCGAGGTCGTCGGGCGAGAAGGCCGATCCCGTCGTCGCTCCGCGCCAGAACACGACGTCCTTGCGCGACATCCAGGCCTTCGTGCCGGTCGCCAGGCGCTGCTTGTGCGGGCGGTAGGAGTCGTTGCCGTAGAAATAAACATCCGATATCAGCGGATTTTCCGCGCCGCTGTCGCGGCTGTAGGTGACGATGCCGGGATCGCGGCAGGTATCCTCCCATGACGCCCGGAAATAGAGAGACCGCGGCAACGCGCCGAGCCTGGTCTTGACGCCGTCGATGAAGCTGTCGGCGGCGGTCAGGATCATGTCGCACACGTGAAAGGCGGTCAGCCGGATCCGGCCCAGGATGTGCGGCAGGGAACCCGATCGCTGTGCGACGTAATGCCGCGCTGCTTCGGCCGTCTCGAAGAATCGCGGCAGCACGATCGTGATGTGCGGCAGCCCGTCGAAGGTCACGCGGAAACCGAGATGCGGACCCTGCCAGACATCGTCCTCGATGGAGGCGACGGTCACGCCGATATGCTTGATGTTGTCGAGCAATGCGAAATAGCGCAGCGAGCTGCCGGGATCGAAGGTACCGGCCATGGTGTAGAGCACCCGCGCGGCTTCGGAGGTGCTCGTCAGCGCCTCGGCCAGCGCATCCAGCACCGCGTCCGCGGGCTCCTGCTCCCGCACCGCCGCATCGTGCAGCGGATCCCCGGCGGTCTCCGTCGGCGGCCGCACCAGCCTGCCCAGGAGGTAGCGCATGTCGATCCCGTCGCGCGGGGCGGCGCCGACGCAAAGCAGGGTGTTGCGGAACGCGTCGAAATAGAACTCGTCGAAGACCGTCGTGCAGACCCCGGCGTCGGAATGCATGCGCAGGCACCGCTCGCCGACCAGCAGTCGCGCTTCATGCGGATTGCCATAGCCGGTCACCGTGCCGTCCGGCTGGAACCCGATCTCGCCGAATACCGCCTGGGTGTTCATGTCGCCGTAGGTCCAGGGAATGCGCGACAGGCTGCCGACGCACAAGGCGAAGGCAGCATCGTGGTTTCGCTGATCCCTCTCGAAACGCTGGCGATAGGCGTTCAGCTGATCCCACTTCTCGCGCATGCCGGTGGCCCGGTTTGCATGATGCAGGATGGCGCGGCCGACCGGCGCGGTCTCCTCGCCTTGCGAGTGTGCCCAGAACGTGCTTGGGAAGAAGCCGTAGCGCAGCTTGCTGTCCCGGATGTATCTGGTGTCGCGGATCAGGCGATTGACCGCGTCATGATCCGACAGCTTCTGCGCCACGATCATGTCGAGTGCGGACAGCCAGAAGCCCCGGACGATCGCCGACGGGCGGAACGCGATGACGCCGAGACTGACGCTGAGCTGCGTCGGACCGCCTTCCATCTGGAACAGCAGGTCGTTGCGCGTCAGCAGCGACCGGATTTGCGGCACGAGGTTGCCGTAAACCGCCATGTCTATGTCGGAGACGAAGTGGATGCGGTCCGGATCGCTGCTGGCCGGGTCGGCAAGCCGGGCGAGCAGCTCGGTCTTGAACCGCGAGATGGCCACGCCGCTGCCGGCACCGGCTTCGCCCGCCACCTTGGCGTCCCCCCCGCCGACGAACTGGCGAGACAGCTTCACCGGGTCGACCGAGCGGATGTCGCGCAGCCCCGAGAGGAATCGGACGAGCATCGGTTCGACGGCGTCGGTATAGAAGCAGTGCAGGGTTACGTCGGCGTTGTCCATCAGTCGCAGTCCGCAATCACCACGGTCGGTCCGGGCGTTATAGGCTATGCTTGTGCGGGTGCCATCGTGCTCCCCGCGGGAGGAACAGGATGAACGACACCCTCGCCGACGGCTTCGCCCTGCCGCGCAACCCGGCCAACTACGTCCCGCTTTCGCCGCTGAGTTTCCTGGCGCGGACCGCCGCGATCTATCCGGACCGTCTGGCTGTGGTGCATGGCGAGCGGCGGATCAATTGGCGCGAAAGCTACGCACGGTGCCGACGCTTGGCCTCCGCCCTGGCGCGGCGCGGCATCGGTCGCGGCGATGTCGTCGCGGTGATGGCGCCCAACGTGCCCGCGGCCTTCGAGGCGCATTTCGCGGTGCCGATGGCCGGCGCCGTGCTCAATGCCCTGAACTATCGCCTCGATCCGCCGAGCATCGCCTTCATCCTGCGCCACGGCGGCGCCCGCGCGCTCCTCACCGACAGCGAGTTCGCCGGCATCGTCGAGCCGGCGCTCGGGCTGCTGCCGGCGGAGCGGCGCCCGCTGGTGATCGACATCGACGACCCGCTCGCGGCGGCGGGCAAGCGGCTCGGCGAGCTCGAATACGAGGATTTCCTGGCCGAAGGCGATCCGGACGCCGCCTGGTCGCTCCCCGAGGACGAGTGGGACGCGATCGCCCTCAACTACACGTCCGGCACCACCGCCGACCCGAAGGGCGTGGTGACGCATCATCGCGGCGCCTACCTGAACGCGCTCGGTAATGTCGTGGCCTGGGGTATGGGCCACCACCCGGTCTATCTCTGGACCTTGCCGATGTTTCACTGCAACGGCTGGTGCTTCCCGTGGACGGTGACGGCGCTGGCCGGCACCCATGTCTGCCTCCGGCGTGTCGAGGCCGGCCCGATCCTGTCGGCGATCGCGGCGCACGGCGTCACCCATCTCTGCGGCGCGCCTGTCGTGATGAACATGCTGCTGAATGCCGGCGCCCCGGAGCGCTTTTCCCGACGCATCCGCATGATGACCGCCGGCGCCCCGCCGCCTGCGGCGATCCTCGAGGGCATGGAGCGCATCGGCTTCGACATCACCCATGTCTATGGCCTGACCGAGACCTATGGACCGGTCACGGTCTGCGCCTGGCATGAGGAATGGGACGGCCTGCCGGCGGCCGAGAAGGCGCGCCTCAAGGCGCGGCAAGGCGTCGCCTACCCCGTGCTCGAGAGCCTGATGGTCGCCGGCCCGAATCTGGCGCCGGTGCCGCGCGACGGCAGCACGATGGGCGAGGTGCTGATGCGCGGCAACGTCGTCATGAAGGGCTATCTGCGCAACCCGGCAGCGACCGAGGCCGCGTTCCAGGGCGGCTGGTTCCACACCGGCGATCTCGGCGTCTGCCACCCCGACGGCTACATCGAGCTGAAGGACCGGGCAAAGGACATCATCATCTCCGGCGGCGAGAACATCTCGACCATCGAGGTCGAGGGCGTGCTCTACCGCCACCCCGCGGTGCTGGAAGCCGCGGTGGTCGCCCGGCCGGATGCGACCTGGGGCGAGACGCCATGCGCCTTCGTCACCCTGCGGCCGGGTGCCGTCGCGAGCGAGGCCGAGATCATCGCCTTCTGCCGCGACAACCTGGCGCATTTCAAGGCGCCGCGCGCCGTGGTGTTCGGCCCGTTGCCGAAGACCTCGACCGGCAAGGTGCAGAAATTCGTGCTGCGGCAGCGCGCCGCGCAGCGGTGACAGGCACCATCGTCGGCTGCTTTTCAGGGCTGGCGGATGGCTGAGCGCAGAACCCTCTTCACCTCCTCCAGCACCGCCTGAGGATTGTCGCTTCTGGCTGCGTGCTCGATGCCGGCGGCCAGGTGCTGCCCGGAGATGAGCAGAGCCACCTCGCGCATCGCGGCGATCACGGCGCTGACCTGCTGGAGTTCGTCCAGGCAATAGCGGTCCCGTTCCAGCATCTCCTGCAACCCGCGGACCTGCCCCTCAATCCGGCGCAGCCGCTGCAGAATGGGTTCGCGCTCGTCCGGTGTCCGTCGCAGCAGCAAGCGACCTCCGGTGAATTCGTGGTCCACGGAATAGTGATACTCCCTATGGGTATCGCCCGGAAGGGCAGAGCGTTCCGGCGAACGGACTATGCAACCCGTTCATAGGGAGCAAGGCCATGTTCTATCACGACAAGCGTCTACAAGGCGTGCAGGGCACGCTGCCGATCCCGAACAGCTTTCCGCAGAGCAAGGAAGACCAGAGGCACAACTACGACTTCTTCGACACGGGCCTTCTTCGACACGGGCCTGCAAGGCTCGGAAGCGCCGGAAGGCCGCTGGACGCAGGGCTCGTCCCTGGATGGCAAGGGCACGCACAGCGTGTTCAAGAATGTTCCCATGGGCGGTGTTCCCGATCTCGGCCCGGCTCGCCCGGACAGCGCAGCCGAAAGCCGGCAGATTGTCTGACGCCGGCGGGGCGACCCTCGGGCCGCCCCATACTTCGTCGGTGCGCCAAAAGCCGCCGGCGCCAGGAGGGTCGTGCTATGCTTGGTGCCAAGGCGGGGGGCTCTGCCCCCGGACGCTGAAGCACAGGACCCCGCCGGGGTCAGCGGCCCCAGAAAGGGTGTTGGCTCTTTGGCACTGCCTTCCCGGGAGCGCAGCCGCTTCGTCTGCCAGAGCTGCGGCGCCGTCACGCCGCGCTGGGTCGGGCGCTGCGAAAGCTGCGGCGGCTGGAACACCATCGTCGAGGAGACGGTGGAGCGTCGTGCCGTCGCCGCCGGCAGCACCAGGCGCGTCGCCTTCGTCGGCCTGGCCGGCGAGACCGATCCGCCGCCGCGCACCGCCACCGGCATCGCCGAGCTCGACCGCGTGCTCGGCGGCGGCCTGGTCGCCGCCTCCGCCATCCTGGTCGGCGGCGATCCCGGCATCGGCAAGTCCACTCTGCTGCTGCAAGCCGCCGCCGCCCTCGCCCGGGCCGGGCGGCGCGTGCTTTACGTCTCGGGCGAGGAAGCGGTGGAGCAGATGCGCCTGCGCGCCCGCCGCCTCGGCCTCGCCGGCGGCGCCGAGACCGGCCTCGGGCTCGCCGCCACCAGCAATCTGCGCGACATCGCCGCCACGCTGGAGGCCGAGCGCGACGCTGCCCTGGTCGTCATCGACAGCATCCAGACGATGTGGCTGGACACGCTCGACAGCGCCCCGGGCACCGTCGGCCAGGTCCGTGCCTGCAGTCACGAGCTGATCCGCCTCGCCAAGACCCACGGCTTCGCCCTGGCGCTGGTCGGCCACGTCACCAAGGACGGCGCCATCGCCGGGCCGCGCGTGCTCGAGCACATGGTCGACGCGGTGCTGTATTTCGAAGGCGATCGCGGCCACCAGTTCCGCATCCTGCGCGCGGTGAAGAACCGCTTCGGCGCCACCGACGAGATCGGCGTTTTCGAGATGACCGGCCAGGGTCTGGCCGAGGTGCCGAATCCCTCCGCGCTGTTCCTCGCCGAGCGGCGCGGCAACATCTCGGGAAGCGCGGTATTCGCCGGACTCGAAGGCACCCGCCCGGTGCTGCTCGAAGTGCAGGCGCTGCTGGCGCCGAACGCCGGGGGCTCGCCCCGGCGCTCGGTGATCGGCTGGGACGGCGGGCGGCTCTCCATGCTGCTGGCGGTGCTGGAAACCCGCTGCGGCCTGCGGCTGGCAGCCAGCGACGTGTATCTCAACATCGCCGGCGGCCTGCGCGTCACCGAGCCGGCAGCCGACCTGGCGGTAGCGGCCGCCCTCGCCTCGGCGGTATCGGACCGGCCGACCGACCCGGGCACCGTCTATTTCGGCGAAGTCGGCCTCTCCGGCGAAGTGCGGCAGGTGGCGCAGGCCGAGTCGCGGCTCAAGGAGGCGGCGAAGCTCGGTTTTGCCACGGCGTGCCTGCCCCGCCGAGTCGCCCGCGGCAACCGCCGGCCGGCTTCGCCCGAGGGCTTGCAGCTCGCCGAAATCGGCCATCTCAGTGATCTCGTGGCACAATTCGCAGCGCCCGGTTAACCGAGGCATGCGAAAATGCACCGGCTCGGATGCGGGTGCTGGCATCCGGCCCCGACGTGCCGATATACCGGCGGCATCCCCGAATACGGCGGTTCGATGACCTGGGTGGACGGGCTGGTTCTCATCGTGCTGGGTGCCTCCGCCTTGCTCGCTTTCATGCGCGGCCTGGTGCGCGAGGCGCTCGGCATCCTAGCCTGGATCGGCGCGGCCTACGCGGCGCTGGCCGGGTACGCCGAGCTGCAGCCCACCGTCGGCAAATACGTGCAAAATCCGGATTTCGCCGAGCCGATCGCCTTCGGCATCATCTTCCTCGTCGTGCTGATCGCCGGCTCGATCGTCGCCCGGCTGCTCAGCCGCCTGGTGCGCCGCTCGCCGCTGGCCGGCGTCGACCGCACCCTCGGGCTGGTGTTCGGCCTGCTCAGGGGTGCCGCGCTGGTCGTCGTCGCCTATATCGGGGCGGGAATGCTCATGCCCGTGGACGAGTGGCCCGAACCGGTGTTGCACGCGCGGGTACTGCCGTACGCCTATTACGGCGCCAAAGCGGTGGTCGACAAACTGCCGCCCGGCGATCGGCCCCGCGTCTATCCGCCCCCGGGTGGCACCCCGAGCACCCAGGCTCTGCTGCAACGGCAACAGTGACGGAAACCGGCACCATGGCGAGCCATTTCGACTGCCAGCCCGACGGCAGGGCGCACCACGACGACGACGAGATGCACGACGACAAGATGCATGAGGAATGCGGCGTCTTCGGCGTGTGGAACGCGACCGACGCCGCCGCGCTCACCGCGCTCGGCCTGCACGCGCTCCAGCATCGCGGCCAGGCGGCGACCGGCATCGTCAGCCTCGACGGCCAGCACTTCCACTCGCATCGCGGCCTCGGCCTGGTCGGCGACAATTTCGGCGATGCGAAAGTGATCGGTTCCCTGCCCGGTGCCCACGCCCTCGGCCACAACCGCTACGCCACGACCGGCGGCACCCTGCTGCGCAACGTGCAGCCGCTCTACGCCGATTTCGAGTTCGGCGGCTTCGCCGTCGCCCATAACGGCAACCTGACCAACGCCACGGCACTCCGCCGCTCCCTGGTTCGTCGCGGCTGTCTGTTCCAGTCCACCACCGACAGCGAGGTGTTCATCCACCTCATCGCCATCAGCCTCTATTCCACCGTCGTCGACCGCCTGATCGATGCGCTGAAGCAGGTCGTCGGCGCCTACTCCCTCGTCGCCCTGTCCAACGAAGCCCTTATGGGCGTCCGCGACCCGCTCGGCGTCCGCCCGCTCATCCTCGGCCGCGTCGGCCGCGAAGGCACCGGCGGCTGGGTCCTCGCCAGCGAGACCTGCGCGCTGGACATCGTCGGCGCCGAGTT
>JAFAYM010000062.1 GCA_019240395.1 Acidisphaera sp.
CCCTTGCGCTTCAGCACCGTCAGCCCCTTGGCGGCAAAGCTCTGCGTGACGCGCTGCGCCTCGGCGAACGGGTCCTGCGACACCACGCGGAACAGCGTCGCGCCGAACCGGTCGGGCGCCGCCGCCAGCCCGGGCAGCGTGCTGCGCAGGAACTCGATGACGATGATCACGCCCTTGATGTCCACCTGCTCATACTGGCGCAGCGGCAGGTCCGGAAAATACGGATTGATTTCGGCGAACGGCAGCGGCACGCGCAGCGTGCGCTTCAGCGTCTGGCCCGGCGGCAATTTCGCCGCCAGCGGCACCAGCCGCACCGCCACGTCGCGGTCGGTCGGCGGCGGCGGCAGGCCCTTCAGCACGTGCACGAAGCCGTCGCCGGCCAGGCTGACCGTCACGCTGTTCGCATCGATGCGCGTCTGGCGCGTCGCCGGATCGATGCCGGGCAGCGCGTCGAACACATAGATGTCGGCCGGGCCGTTGTTGGTGACGCTGTAGGGAAACACGAAACTGCCGGCCTCGCGGTTCGGCTGGCAGGCCAGGACGACATCGGCGGCACTCGCGCTCATTCAGGGCCCTCGGGCGGTGGGACTATTCGGCCCGAGGGACTATCCTGGGCGAGGGCGCCGGTCCTGTGCCGACGACGCGACGTTCTACGGGTTGGGATCGCGCAGGCCCTGGGCGTTGGTATAGGCCTGCTGGAGTTGCCCCGCCAGCACGGTGGCGGCGTCGGCCTGGGCGGGGTCGACCGGCGAGGGGAACTGCGACGGGTCGATCTGGATGACCGAATCCGAGCCGCTGCCGTCCGACGCCGCGGCCGGGTCGGTCGGGGTCGTCGTGGCGTTCGGCGGATCGAAGGGCGCGGGCGGCGGCTCGATGGTGACCTGCTTGCCGGTGTCCTCGAGATTGCCGATCAGCGCATTGCCGTCAGGGGTCTGGTCGATCTGCGCCAGCGCCTGGACCACCTCGGCCTGATACGCCGGCGGCCCGTCGACAGTGATCGCGCTGCCCACTTGCAGAGCGCCGCCGCTCACCGGGGTGACCGCCAGGGCGGTGGTGTTCGGGACGGGATAGGTCGGCGGCGTGTAGCCCGACGGCAGCGTCTGCGTGGCGCCGCTGCCGGAGGTGCCGGGCTGCGCCGCCGTGGCGTCGGTCGGCGCGGTGACGCTGGCGGTGGCGGCGCTGTCGGCCGAGCCGCCGGAATTGATCTGCACCATCGGGCCGGTGATGGCGACCCCGCTCGGACTGATCACCACGAAGCTGCCACCGACCACCAGGCTGAGCTTGGTCGAGCCCTCGATGACCACCGACATGCCCTTCAGCGACAGCGTCTGGCCGACCACCTCGGTGTGATTGCCCTGCAGATTGAACACCGTGTCGCTGGTCACGCTGAGCTGATAGCCCTTGTCCACGCCCTCGTAGCGGTCCGCGGTGACGTGCAGATGCTGCTCGCCTTTCACCGTGGTGTAGGAGTGGAACGGGCCGCTGTTGTCGTCCGAGCCGGGCTGGCCGACGATGAGGTGGCGGTCGTCATACACCGTCTCGTAGAGCGGGCCGAAGGAGCTGACATCCATCCGACCCTGGGCGCGCATCAGCAGCTGCTCGGACCCCTGCTTGTCGTCGAAGCGCAGCGCGTGGAAGCGTTCCTTGCCCTGGGCCGGCGTGCTGCGGGTGCGGATGCCGCTCTGCGTCAGGTTGGTCTGCGGCGAGGGATTGCTCAGATCGCTCGGCACGCCGCTGCCGTTCTCGAAATAGGTCGGCGCGTTGACCGGGTTGTACACCCGGCCGGTGATGATCGGCCGATCGGGATCGCCGTCGATGAACTCGACGATCACCTCCTGCCCGACCCGCGGCGTGAACATCGTGCCCCAGGTATTGCCCGCCCAGCCCTCGGCGACGCGCATCCAGACCGAGGTCTCGCCGTTGCTGTCGTTGGCGGTCGAGCGGTCCCAGGGAAACTTCACCCGCACCCGCCCGAGCCCGTCGACGCAGATGTCGCCGTTCGACACGTCCATGCCGCTGATGCCGATCACCACCGCCGTGTGCGGTCCGCGGATTTCCGGGCGCGGCGTGATGCGCGGCGGCGCGAAGGCCTGCGCGATCGGCGTGGCGACGAACTGGTTCTGGAACCCCGCCTGCTGCTGCAGCACCCTCTGGAACCCGGCGCTGAGCAGGTTGGGTATCAGCCCCATCACCGCGCCCAGGCCGCCGCTCGCCAGGCCCTTGATGGTGGCGATGAAGCCCTGCGTGGCGATCGCCCGGGTGTTCGGGTCGGCGTTGCCCACCGGGCCGAGCGCCGTCGTGCGCGCGTTGTCGGTGCGCCAGGCCTGCGACAGCAATCCGGCGAGCGTATCGAGAAAGTTCCGCTGCAGCTCGGTCGCCACCGCCGACCACTCCAGCGAGGTGATGAGATAGCTCGCGTTCTCCTCGCTCGGGTCGAAGGGATGCTTGGTGAGCGTGAACTTGAACCCCGGCAGGAACGACACGTAGCGGGAGGCGGCGTTCACGGTGTGGCCGGCCGTCTCCTCCTCCACCATGCGCACCCGGGCCTGCGCGGAGGCCCCGGTGCTGTCGATGAAGCGGCCGGGAAAACTGTAGCGGTCGTAGGTGTTTGTCGTGGGCACCGTGCTCTGCGTCGTCTCGCTGGCGGTGAGCGGCTGGGTGGGCTGGCTGATGTTGAAATCACCGAGCTCCCATTGTCCGGTGCGATAGGTGTAGCTGTGCTCCCACGACGTGATGCCCGGCTCTTCCTTGTCGGTGGTGAAGATCGCCGAGGCATCCGCCGCCGCCGTGAACACGCTGTTGCTGTCGCCCACCACCATGGTGTGGCCGTCCGCGGCGTGCTTGAAGAAATAGAAGATGCCGTTCTCTTCCATCAGCCGCGAGATGAAGTCGAACGCTGTCTCCCGGCACTGCACGCAGTAATCCAGCGTCGGATAGGTGCCGGCGACGCTCCATTGCAGCGGGGTGACGCCGAACTCGCCCAGCACCTGCTTGACGATGTCGGGCGCGCTCATCTTCTGGAAGATGCGGAAATTGGTCGCCAGCTTCAGGAAGGCGAGCCACGGGACGATCTCGCCGCGGATGACCCGGAACTCGTCGCGCGCGCCGCACAGCTGCAGGCTGTCGAAGAAGCCGTGGCGATAGAGCCAGGTGCCCTCGCTCTGCAGCACCGCGATCGTCGCCGGCGTGCCGATCAGCTTGGCGGGATCGATGGCGAGGGTGAAGTCCTCGCAGAGGATCTCCACGCGGTAGCTGAAGGGACGCGAGATCGCCTCCTGCCCGGAGGCCGCCGAGAGCAGGAGCAGGTCCTGCCCGAGAGTGGTCTGGATCTGCAGGGAGCGGTTTTTCGGGTCGATGGGCATGCGGCCTCGTAAGAAAGAAAAGGCCAGGGCTCCGCCCTGGACCCCCCCCTCTTAAGCGGTTGGGGGGCCCGTCGGCCCCAGACCCCATGACTCAGGGAGGGCGGGTTACGGCGGAATCTCGGTCGTCATCTGGCCCGGCATGATGATCGAGATCACGCCGGCCCAGGTGCACATGCATTTCGACACGTCGTTCAGCGCGGGCTGGTTGGCGATCAGCACGGTCGGCGCTCCCGGCGTCCAGGGCGCCGGCGTGTTGGGGATGCACGGCATCGGCGTCAGCACCCCCAATGCCGCGGCGGTCGCCGACGCCACCTCAGGGTTGGCGATGCTCTGGCACATGCCGAACGGCATGATGTTGGTCATCGGGATGTGGTCCATGATGTTGGCGGCGGGCTGGTTGCCGCACATCACCTTGTTGGTCGGCAGCACCGTGAACACCGATGGCGCCATGCCGAAGGTGCACTGGAGCTGGGCGGTGTTGACCACCTGCATCGCCATCGGTCTTCTCCCCTTATGCCCCGCCGGCCGGACGGTGCAGAATTGGCATATCCGCCCAGCCTAAGGGAAGGCCGCAGGCGAGCCGCGTGAAGCAGGTCACACTGCCGGCCTTCAATGCACCGGAGCAAGCCATGGATGTGTCGTTGCCGACCGATCAGCCGCTTCTGACCCGCGCGGATGCGGCGGGGGTGGCCCGCCTGACCTTGAACCGTCCGGCGGCTCGCAACGCCCTCTCCGGCGCCCTGATGGGGGCGCTGGAGGCGGAGCTCTCGGCGATTGCCGGGGATGCGGCGGTGAAGGTGGTGGTGATCGCCGGCGCCGGCCCGGCCTTCTGCGCCGGCCACGATCTGCGCGAGATGCGCGCCGCCACACCCGAGGGCCACGCCGCCCTCTTTTCGCAGTGCTCGCGCCTCATGCTGCGCATCGTCCGTCTGCCGAAACCGGTGATCGCCGAGGTGCACGGCATCGCCACCGCCGCCGGCTGCCAGCTGGTGGCGAGCTGCGATCTGGCGGTTGCCGCGGACAGCGCCCGCTTCGCCACCCCCGGGGTGAATATCGGCCTGTTCTGCTCGACGCCGATGGTCGCGCTGTCGCGCGCGGTCGGCCGCAAGGCGGCAATGGAGATGCTGCTGACGGGCGAGCTGATCGGCGCCGAGCAGGCCCGCGCCCTCGGCCTGATCAACCGCGTGGTCCCGCTGTCCGGGCTGGCGGCTGAAGTGGATGCCCTGGCGGCCGGGATCGCCGCCAAGAGCCCGCTCACCCTGGCCATCGGCAAGGAGGCGTTCTACCGCCAGGCCGAGATGGACCTGGATGCCGCCTACGCCTACGCCGCTTCCGTCATGGTCCGCAACATGGCGGCGCGGGACGCGGGGGAGGGGATCGACGCCTTCCTCGAGAAACGCGCGCCGGTCTGGACCGATAGCGTGCCGCAGTAGCTACGTGGCGCCGACGATAACCATCCAGGTCACGCCGAAGCGGTCGGCGACCGTGCCGAAGCACGGCGAGAAGAAGGTCTTCTCCAGGGCCATCTGGACCTGCCCGCCTTCGGCGAGGGCAGAGAAGAACCGCCTGGCCTCCGCCTCGTCCGCCACCGACAGGGTGAGCGCGAAACCCTGAAAGCTCGGCTGCCCCTGGCAGCTTCCGTCCGAGAGCAGCACCATGCTCTCGCCGACCCGCAGGCTCGCGTGCATCACCTTCTCCCCGGGAGATCCGTGCTCCACGGATTCCGGGCAGTCCTTGAAGCGCATCAGCATTCCGACCTCGGCGCCGAGCGCCGTGCGGTAGAACTCGATGGCCTCTTCACAGCGTCCGTTGAAGAACAGGTATGGCTGGACCTGCATCGGCATGCTCCCCCTCAGTTCGAGCGGTCTTGCGCGACGGCGACGGCGATGCGGATCACGTCGCGCACGCTGCGCCCGCCGCGCCGGTCGCCGGGCACGACAATACGCAGATGGTCGGGGTCAAGAGAATGCCCGTCCATGCGCTCCGCGAGGATCACCCGCTTGCCCTCGAACTCGGGAGCGATCTCGCCGAGCGCCAGGATCGCGGTATAGCCGTCACGGCCGGTGATCAGGACCGTCCGGCGCACCGCATCGCGCGGCGAACGCGTCTCGATGGCTCCGGCATGGTCCAGCACCGTCCATAGCAGCGGACCCTCGAAGGAGCCGTGCTGGGCGCCGTGCTCGGTCTCGAAGGATACCGTCACCTCGGCGGCGGGAAGCTGGGCAAGCGCGCTCGCCGTCAGCACCGTCGAGCGTCCCGATTCCCCGATCACGTCGATGCCGGGGTTCGGGTCGGCGCTGGAGGATGCGGCCGCGAGGCAGGCGAGGAATGCCAGGCCGGACAGGCGACCGGCATGCATTACTTCGCCACCATCACGTCGGACGCCTTGATCACCGCGATCGCGTCATCCCCACGCTCAACCCGAGCTCGTCGATCGCCGCCGTGGTGATGGAGGACGTGATGACGACGCCATTGCCGATGTCGATCCGCACATGGCCCGTCGTCTGCCCCTTCTGCACGGCGACGACTTTTCCCGGGATCTGATTGCGGGCGCTGAGCTTCATCAACCCTCTCCTTCTGATTTCGCAACGGCGCCGGCGACGGAGCGCTGGAGCGAGCAGCGTTATGGCCGCCAGAACCTATCGCTTATTCGAAGGACTGGTCCACCCGCCCGAGCCAGCAGGGCGCGGTCGTCAAAAGATGCTGATCAGCGCCAGCCCGCCCACCATCACCGCGGCTCCCACCAGCCGCCACAACCCCGCGGGATGCCGCTCGAAGCCGACCCGGCCCAGATGGTCCAGCAGGATGGAGGCCAGGATGGCGGCGGTGACCGTCATCCCGGCGAAGACGGCGGATCCCAGACGTTCCGGGAAGATCAGCATGGACATCGCATAGACCGCCGCGATCACCCCGCCGCTCCAGGCCCACCAGGGCGTGGCCAGGATTTCGCGCCCGGGGAACGGCGCGCCCGCGACGAGCACGGCCAGCGCCAGGCAGACCAGGGTGATCGCGCCGAAGGCGATCGCCGCCCACCACGGCTGGTGCAGCGACTTGGTGAGCTGTGCATTGGCGCCCGCTTCCACCGTGGTCAGCGCGCCGGCGGCAAGCACGAACAGGATGGCTGAGAGGCGCATGGCGGTCTCCCCGTCACCTCGCCCTCAGCAGGGCACCAGCACGATCACCGCGGCTTGCGCCGCAATTCCCTCCTCGCGCCCGGTGAAGCCGAGCCGCTCGGTCGTGGTCGCCTTCACCGAGACGAGCGCGGCGTCGACGCCGAGGATGCCGGCCAGCCGTTGCGTCATCGCCGGAGCGTGCGGGGTGATCTTCGGCCGCTCGCAGATCACGGTCACGTCGGCATTGGCCAGCCGGCCGCCGCGCGCCGCGATCCGCCCGGCGGCGTGCGCCAGGAAGCGGGCGCTGTCGGCGTCCTTCCACGCGACGTCGCTCGGCGGGAAGTGCCGGCCGATATCGCCTTCCCCGAGCGCCCCGTAGATGGCATCGCAGAGCGCGTGCATGCCGACATCGGCGTCGGAGTGGCCGGCCAGCCCCCTGGCATGCGCGACCTCCACGCCGCACAGCACCAGGCGGCGGCCGTCCTGGAAGGCGTGGACATCGAAGCCGGTGCCGACGCGCGGGATCAGGCGGGCCAGCAGGGCGTCTTCCATGCGCCGCACATCCTCGGGGTAGGTGATCTTCACATTGTCCTCGGCGCCGGGGATCAGCCGTACCATCTCGCCCGCCGCCTCGAGGATTGCCGCGTCGTCGGTGGCGCCCGGCGCCGCCCGCCGGTGCAGCGCCAGCAGCAGCGGAAAGCGGAAGGCCTGCGGGGTTTGGGCGCGAAACAGGCCATCGCGGGACACCGTGGCCGCGATCCGGCCCTCGGCGCCGCGCTTGAGCGTATCGGCGACCGGCAAGGCCGGGATGGCGCCCGGCGCCTCCGCCAGGGCGGCCAGCAGCGCCGGGATGGTGCCGGGCGGCACGACCGGACGCGCGGCGTCATGCACCAGGACGATGTCCGGGGCGTGCGCCGCCAGCGCCTCCAGCCCGGCCAGCACGCTTTCCTGCCGGGTCGCGCCTCCGGCCACCGGCGGCAGATGCGCCAGCCCCCGCAGCGCCCGGGTGATCCGCTCGGCCGGCCCGACCGGCTGGAGCAGGACATCCCCGAGCGCCTCGGCGGCTCGGCGGATCACCGGCTTGCCCGCAAGAAGGGAAAATTGCTTCGGCGTCCCGCCGCCGAAGCGTTGCCCCGAGCCGGCGGCCACCAGGAGGGCGGCGAGGCGCATGGGCCGGGCTCTAGTGCCCGATCGCACGGAAGCCTGATTCACTGCGAATCAGGCTGGAGTGCGTGAATCGGTCACTCGAATGAAGAGCGACGTGCCAGCTTTCCATGAAAGCTGGCACTAGGCCGCAGGCGCATTGCGCGTCAACCGCCGGGCCGGTAGTTTGCCCAAATCATGAGCAACTCAGTGGCGCCGCAGCAACCCGGTCGGGCGCGCCCCAATTCCGCGCCGTTGGCGCCGATCGACATCGGCTCCGTGCGGCTGGACACGCCGGTCATCCTGGCACCGATGTCGGGGGTCAGCGACCTGCCGTTCCGGCGCCTGGCCCGCCAGCTCGGCGCCGGGCTGGTGGTGTCCGAGATGATCGCGTCCTGGGCGATGATCCGCGAGAACCGCGCCACCCTGCGCATGGCCGAGGTGGCGGGGGACGGGCCCAACGCGGTGCAGCTCGCCGGCTGCGATCCCGCGGCGATGGCCGAGGCGGCGCGGCTGGCGGTGGGGCTCGGTGCGGACCTCATCGACATCAATTTCGGCTGCCCCGTGAAGAAGGTGGCGGTGGGCCAGCAGGCCGGCTCGGCGCTGATGCGCGACGAGGCCGCGGCCGCGGCGATCCTCGAGGCGACGGTGCGCGCCGTCCCCGTGCCGGTCACCCTGAAGATGCGCATGGGCTGGGATCACGCGAGCCTGAACGCGCCGCGGCTGGCACGCATCGCCGAGGCGGCCGGCATCCGCATGGTCACCGTGCACGGCCGCACCCGCCAGCAATTCTACACCGGGGTGGCGGACTGGGCGTTCATCGGCGAGGTCAAGCAGGCCGTGCGCATTCCGGTGATCGCCAACGGCGACATCCTCACCGAGGAGGATGCGGCCACCGCGCTGGCGCGCTCGGGCGCCGACGGGGTGATGATCGGGCGCGGCTGCTACGGTCGGCCGTGGTTCCCGGCGCATGTCGCGCATTTCCTGCGCACCGGCGAGCGTCTTCCCGCGCCGAGCCTGGCCCGCCGCAAATCCATCCTGCTCGCCCACTACCACGCCATCCTCTCGCAGTGCGGCTTCGAGGCCGGGGTCCGCCTCGCCCGCAAGCACGTCTCCTGGTACACGCGCGGCCTGCCCGGCTCCGCCGAGTTCCGCGCGGTGGTCAACCGGCTGACCGAGGCCGCCTCGGTCGAGCGCCTGGTGCACGCGCTGTTCGATCCGCTGATCGCCGCCGGCTGGAACGGCGAGGCATGCGCCGCGCACGAGGAGCCGGCCGCGGCATGAAGGGCGCGATGACCCGAGGCGTCTTCTCCGTGGTTGGGCGCGCCGCGGGGATGCGCGCCGCCGACGCGGAGATCGGCCTGCTGATGTCGGCCCTGCCGGTCGCCGTCGTGCTGCTGGATGCCCGCAACCGGTTCCGCTACGTCAATCCCGCAGGCGAGCAGTTCCTCGGCTTGTCCGCCGCCCAGCTTGCGCAGCATCGGCTCGACGATCTGCTGCCCCCGGACAATCCGATCTTCCCGCTGCTCGCGAAGATCCGTCGCGGCGAGGCCACGGTGGCCGATTACGACCTGACGCTCGAGGGCCCACGGCTGCGCAAGCCCGGTATCACCGTGCAGGGGACGCCGCTGCCGGAGGAGCCGGGTTCGGTGCTGCTGGTGCTGCAGGACGCCTCCACGGCGCGCGCGCTCGATCGCCAGCTCACCTTTCGGGGCGCCGCGCGCAGCGTCTCCGGCATGGCGGCCATCCTGGCGCATGAGGTAAAGAACCCGCTCTCCGGCATCCGCGGCGCCGCCCAGTTGCTGGAGGCGAGCGTCGCCGAAGCGGATCGCGAGCTGACGGTGCTGATCCGTGACGAGGCCGATCGCATCCGCGCCCTGGTCGATCGCATGGAGGTGTTCGGCGAGAAGCCGATCGAGCGCGGCCCGGTGAACATCCACCGCGTGCTCGAGCATGTGCGGCGCCTGGCGCAGACCGGTTTCGCCGCGCATGTGCGTTTCCACGAGGTCTACGATCCGTCGCTGCCGGCGGTGCTGGGCAACCGCGACCAGCTCGTGCAGGTGCTGCTGAACCTGGTCAAGAACGCCGCCGAAGCGGTCACCGGGAAGGGCATCGCCGGCGAGATCACCTTGCTCACGGCGTATCAGGAGGGGGTGCGCCTGGCAGTTCCGGGGTCGGCCGACCGGATGCACCTGCCGCTCGTGGTCGCCGTGCGCGACAACGGACCGGGCATTCCCGAGGACATCCGGCCGCATCTCTTCGAGCCGTTCATCACCTCCAAGCCGTCGGGCAGCGGGCTCGGCCTGGCGCTGGTCGCCAAGACGATCGGCGACCATGGCGGGCTCATCGAGGTGGAAAGCCGGCCCGGCCGCACCGAGTTCCGCCTGCATCTGCCCATGCTGGCCGATGCGTCGGAATTGTAGGCCGCGCGCATGACCTCGCCGACCGTGCTGATCGCCGACGACGACCGCTCGATCCGCACCGTGCTGACGCAGGCGCTGGGCCGCTCCGGCTATCAGGTGCGCAGCACCTCGAACGCCGCCACCCTCTGGCGCTGGGTGGAGGACGGCGAGGGCGATCTGGTGATCACCGACGTGGTGATGCCTGACGAAAACGGCCTCGACCTGATCCCGCGCATCAAGCGCCTCCGGCCGGATCTGCGCGTCGTGGTGATGAGCGCGCAGTCGACGTTGATGACGGCGGTGAAAGCGGCGCAGCGGGGCGCCTTCGAATACCTGCCCAAGCCGTTCGACCTGAAGGA
>JAFAYM010000140.1 GCA_019240395.1 Acidisphaera sp.
GCCACGGCGACGATCACCGGGAGCGCCGCCGCGAATCGTGCCATCGGCCGCCGCCGCGAATCCAGCAGCCACCCGGCCCCCAGCAGGCACAACGCCGGCAGCAGCGGCAGCGTGTAGTGCGGCAGCTTGGTCGGCACCTCCTCGAAGACCAGCCATGACGGGAGCCCCCAGGCGATGAGGAAGCGGGTCGCCGGATCGCCGCGGCCCCGCCAGACCGCCGGCAGGGCCCGCAGCACCACCGGCGCCGCGGGAAACAGGGTCAGGGAGAGCAGCAGCAGGTGGGTGCCCGGCCAGCCGCCATGGGACTCCTCGCCGCCCGCGAGTTTCCCGCCGAGGTCATGGCCGAGCGCCTCAGCGAAAAACCGACCGTGCGTCGCGAGGCCAATGGCGAGCAGCCAGGGAAGCACCATGGCGATCAGCAGGGGCACGCCCCAGCGCGGTCGCAGCGCCGCCACCCAGGCAGCGCGGCGGTCGGCGACCACCAGGGCCAGCACCGCCAGCCCGGCCACCATCGGCGTGATCGGCCCCTTCAGCAGGATGCCGGCGCCGACTGCCATCCAGAACAGGGTGGCGGCACGGGCCGAAAAGCCGCCGGGAGCGAGATAGGCGCGGGCCAGCAGCCCCATCGCCGCGGTGGTCGCTGCCAGCAGCGCCGCGTCGGTCTTGGCGATGTGCGTCTCCACCGCCAGCAGCACCGAGCCGCCCAGCATCGCCGCCCCGAGCAGCGCCGCCGGTGCACCGACCAGCCGCCGGCCGAGCCCGTACGTCGCCGCGACGCCCAGCAGCCCGCCTAGCAGCGAGGGCAGGCGATAGGGCCAGACCGGATTGGCGCGGGCCAGACCAGCGGCATGAGCTGCGGCAGCGAAGGGTGCCTGCAGCCAGTAGATGCCGATCGGCTTCTGGTTGCGCGCCACCGATCCGTTGCGAATCTCGATGTAGTTGCCGGTCTCGAGCATCTGCCTGGTCGCCTGGGCAAAGCGCGATTCGTCGCGATCCGAAGGCGGCAGGGTGAAGAACCCCGGCAGCCAGAGCAGCAGACAGAACAGGACGAGGACGGCATACGGCCGTCGCGTCTCGAGAACGCGATCCAGCAGGGGCGGTCCTTCTGCCATCCCCGGTGTCTGGACAGGCTGCCCGATGCCGTCAATCGGGCTGGCCCCCGCAGGCGATCCGCGCCATGACGACGCCGCTATGACCGGGCGAACGAGCGATCCCACCCGCGAGGCGGCATTCGAGCTGCTGCGCGCCGTGCTCGACATGCACCGGCCGCTGGAACAGGCGCTGGATGCGCTACCGGCGATGGCGCCGCGCGACCGCGCCGCCGGCCATCGTCTGGCGGCGGCGGTGCTGCGGCGGCTGGGAACGCTGGATGCGGTGCTGGAGACGCGGCTGCGGCGCGCCCCGCCGGATGCCGTGCGCCACGTCCTGCGCATCGGCGCTGCCGGGCTGCTGCTACTGGAGACCCCGGCGCACGCCGCAGTGGCCACCGCCGTCGCCCTCGCCCGCCGCCGGGGGCTGGCGTCCTTTGCCGGGCTGATCAATGCCGTGCTGCGCCGTATCGCGGTGGAGGGAGCCGGGGCGCTCGACCGCCTGGACGGGCCGCGGCTCGACACCCCGGCCTGGCTCTGGGCGTCCTGGGGCGAGGCGGCGCGGGCTATCGCCGAGGCGCACCAGCACGAGGCGCCGCTCGATCTGACACTCGCCCCCCTCACGCTGGCTCCCGGGGCGACATCCGTCGCCGGGGAAATCCTGCCCACCGGCTCGGTCCGGCTGCCGCCGGGCACGCGCGTCGCCGATCTGCCGGGCTACGCCGAGGGCGCCTTCTGGGTGCAGGACGCCGCCGCCGCCCTGCCGGCCCGGCTGCTGGCGCCGCGCCCCGGCGAGCGGGTTGCCGATCTCTGCGCCGCGCCGGGCGGCAAGACGGCGCAGCTCGCCGCCGCCGGCGCCGTGGTCACCGCCGTGGATCGCGATCCGGCACGCCTCGAACGGCTGCGCGAGAACCTGGCGCGGCTGCGCCTGCCCGCGACCATCCTCGCCGCCGACGCGACGGACTGGACACCGCCCGAACATTTCGACGCCGTGCTGCTGGACGCGCCGTGCAGCGCCACCGGCACGATACGGCGCCACCCCGACGTCGCGCAGCTCAAGCGGCCGCGCGACCTCCCTGCCCTCGCCGCGCAGCAGGACCGGCTGATCGCGGCCGCGGCGCGCATGCTGCGCCCGGGCGGACGGCTGATCTACGCGGTCTGCTCGCTGCAGCCCGAGGAGGGACGCGAGCGCGTGCAGGCCAGCCTGGCGGCGCTGCCGCTGCGCCACGATCCGTTCCGACCCGCCGAGCTGCCCGGCTTGCCGGAGGCGCTGTCGTCAGACGGCTTCCTGCGCACCCATCCCGGCATGTGGAGCGGGCGCGGCGGGCTCGACGGCTTCTTCGCGGCCCGCCTGCTGCGCTCCTGACGGAGCCGAGAGCGGCTTGTGCAATGCCGAGCCCGCTGTCTAGAACCGACCATGCTCCAGCCGGACGCCCCGCGAGTCCTGGTCGCGCCGAGCCTGCTCGCGGCGGATTTCTCCCGGCTGCGTGAAGAGGCCCAGGCTGTCGAGGCGGCCGGCGCGGACTGGCTGCATCTCGACATCATGGATGGGCATTTCGTGCCCAACATCAGCTTCGGCCCGCTGGTGCTGCGGGCGCTCCGCGCACAGGTTCGCCTGCCCTTCGACGTGCACCTGATGATCGCGCCCGCTGATCCGTTCATCGAGGCATTCGCCGAGGCCGGCGCCGACCACATCTGCGTCCATGCCGAAGCCGGCCCGCATCTGCACCGCTCGCTGCAACTGGTGCGCTCCCTCGGCCGGCTCGCCGGCGTGGCGATCAATCCGGCGACCCCGGTTGCGGCGGTGGCGGAGGTGCTGGATCTCGTCTCGCTGATCAACGTCATGACCGTCAATCCCGGCTTCGGCGGGCAGCAATTCCTGTCGGGGCAGCTCGCCAAGATCGCCGCGCTCCGCCGCATGATCGATGCGAGCGGGCATCGGATCGCCCTCGAGGTCGACGGCGGCATCAATGCGCAGACCGCCCGGCAGGCCATCGAGGCGGGCGCCGATACCCTGGTCGCCGGCACCTCGGTGTTCGGGGCAACCGACTACGCCGCGGCCATCACCGCGCTGCGACCGGCCGCATCGTGAGCACGATGGACCCGCGCCGCTGGCTACGCGATGCCCGCCGCGCCATGGCGCGGATGCCGGCCCTGCGCGGCCGCGTGCCCGACGCGCCGGCGCTGCCGGTACGCGATCCCTGGCCCGGCGACCCGGCCCGTGGCGCCCGCCTGCTCAAGGGGGAGATCGAGGTGTTCGGCGCCGCCCGCCCGCTGCGCCCGGGCAGCTGGGGCGACACCTCGGGCTCGCCGGCGCTGCGCACGGCGGCGCACAGCTTCATCTGGTTGCGCGACCTCCGCGCGCTGGGCACCGACGCCGCCCGGCTGCGCGCCCGCGCGCTGGTCGGCGATTGGATCGCCGCGTCGCAGCTCGAGAGCCTGGCCCAGCGGCCGGACGTGATCGGCGCGCGCATCGCCGCCTGGCTCGGCCATTACGACTTCTTCGCCGCCTCTGCCGACGACGATTTCCGCCAGCGCCTGATGGGGCGGCTGGTCGCCGATGCGCGCAGCCTGGCGGCGGCACTGCCGGCCGAGGAGCTCGACGCGCGGGCGCTCACCGCATTGAAGGGGCTGATCGCCGCCGCCGTGGCGATGCCCGAGCACGCGGCGTTCCTCACCCGCGCGCTCCGCTTCCTGCCGCAGGAGCTCGGCCGGCAGGTGTTGCCCGACGGCAGCCACGCCGAGCGCAGCCCGGCCGCGCATCTCGCGGCGCTGCAGGACCTCACCGAAATCCGCGTGCTGCTGCAGGCGGCACAGGCGCAGCCGCCGCCGGCGCTCGCCGCCTCGCTGGAGCGGCTCGGGCCGGCGCTGCGCAGCTTCCGCCACGGCGATGGCGGCCTGGCGCTGTTCAACGGCAGCAAGGAGGAGAGCGCGTCGCTGATCGACCTGGTGCTGAGCCAGGCGGGGCGCGGCGGGCGCGCGCCGGCCATGCTGACCGATGGCGGCTTCAACCGGCTGCAGGCCGGACGCACGGTGATCATCGCGGATTGCGGGCCGCCGGCGCCCCCGGGCATCGACGGCCGCGCCCATGCCGGCACGCTGTCCTTCGAGATGTCGGTCGGCCGCGACCGGCTGATCGTCAATTGCGGCGGCGCGCCGGCTGCCGGCCCCGAATGGCGCGATGCCAGCCGCGCCACCGCGGCCCATTCCACGCTCGTCATCGCCGACACCAACAGCTCCGAGCTGCGCGAGGTCGGCCTTGGCCGGCGTCCGGAGAAGGTCGAAGCGCAGCGTCAGGAAGCGAACGGCGCCCACTGGCTGGAGGTCAGTCACGACGGCTGGAAGAAGCCGTTCGGCGCCATCCATCGCCGCCGCCTCTACATGGCGGAAAGCGGCGAGGACGTGCGCGGCGAGGACGCGGTGGAGGCGGCGACGCCGCAGCCCTACACGGTGCGCTTCCACCTGCATCCCGCGGTGAATGCCAGCCTGCAGCAGGACGGCGAGGCGGTGCTGCTGCGCCTGCCCAATGCCGGGGGCTGGCGGCTGCGCGCCGACGGCGCGCGCATTTCGCTCGAGGAGAGCATCTATCTCGGCGGGCCGGAGCCGCGGCGCAGCGAGCAGGTGGTGCTCACCGGCTATGTCGACGGCCCGCAGCAGGTGAAATGGGCGCTCACCAAGGTCGGGTGACGGGCTCGCCCGTCCCGCCTTGAAGGTCTTTGAGGTCACCAACGTCGATTTCGCTCTGCGGCACTTCATCCTGCCGCTGATGCGCGGCGCGCGGGCGCGCGGCCATGAGGTGGTGGGGGTCTGCGCCGACGGGCCGATGCTCGAAACGGTGCGCCAGGAGGGGTTCCGCGTGGTGCCGGTGCCGATGGCGCGCAGCCTGTCGCCGGCGGCGCAATTCCGCGCCTTCCGCGCCCTGTTCGCGCTGTTCCGCGCCGAGCGGCCCGACCTGGTGCACGGCCACATGCCGATCAGCGGCTTTCTCGCACGGCTGGCGGCGCGCGCCGCCGGTGTGCCGATCGTCGCCTATACCTGCCACGGTTTCCTGTTCAATCAGCCGGGCTCGTGGCTGCGGCGCGCCACCGCGTTCGTCATGGAGTGGATCGGTGGCCGCCTGACCGACATCTATCTCACCGTCTCGACGGAGGAAGCCGCCGACGCACGGCGCCTGCGGATCGCGCGCGGGGCGACAGCCGCCGGCAACGGCCGCGACCCCGCGCTGTTCCGGCCGGACCCGGCGGCGCGATCGCGGCTGCGCGCGGCGCTCGGCGTACCGGAAGATCGCGTCGTGGTCTGCGTCGTCTCGCGCTTGGTCCGGCACAAGGGGCACACGGAGCTGCTGGCAGCGATGCGAGACGTCTATGCCGAGCTGTGGGTCGTCGGCGAGCGGCTGCCCTCGGATCACGGCGAGGATCTCGAACCGGCTTTCGCCGCCGCCGGCCTCGGCGCCCGGCTGCGCCGGCTCGGCTATCGCGACGACGTGCCGGCGATCCTCGCGGCAGCCGACATCTTCGCCTTGCCCAGTCATTTCGAGGGGCTGCCGATGTCGGTGATCGAGGCCATGCTCGCCGGGCTGCCAGTAGTGGCGACGGCGATACGCGGCCCGCGCGAGCAGGTAATGGACGGCGAGACCGGGCTGCTGGTGCCGCCGCGGCAGGTGGCGCCGCTCGCCGCCGCGCTGCGGCGCCTGGCCGGGGATGCGGCGCTGCGACGACGAATGGGGCAAGCCGGCCGTACCCGCGCGCTGGCACTGTACGACGAAGCGCAAGTGGTAGAGCGCACGCTGGATCTGCTGCGGCTGTAAGTCGCGGCCGTGGGCAAAGGCTCCACGGGCGCAGCCGATGGTATTGCCCCCGGAGCGGGAGCGCTCGCCTTCAACTGAATGCGTGGGCATGCGAATGCGTCCCGTCTGTGGCTCTCGGTTCCAAGAATTCCAACGTGCGCCTGACGCTATTGGTGTACCGCCACCTCCAGGAGCTCGATCACTTCGCTCTTATCGATGACGCTCTTGGGGCGGGGACAATTTCCCCAACAGCTAGATTCCGCGCCGCATTCGCCGCACGGTTCGGAGTGGCTTTTCTCCGGCTGGTAGTTCACTCGAAACCGCCGTCCGGACAACGACATCCTAATACCGGAGCGAAAAATGTCTTCAAGCTTCTGGCGAGGAAGCAACCCTTCCAGCCGTAGAATTGCATTTAAGTCGCTCGATTCAACTCTGCTGATCCGCTCGCGACGCGAGGGCAAGTCGGCGATCTCACATAAGAGGCCAAGGTTGAAGTAGGTTAGGCACCTTGGGAATACTTCTCGCAGCTCTCTCACTGTGTCTTTCAGTATTTCCGCACGCTCGATGAGGATTGCGAGATCACGGTAGTCTTTATACTCTAGCTCAACGTCTCTGAGCTCTCGGACTGTGTCTTGCAAGACCTCCTTTTGGGGCCCACAAACATTTCCGCCCATGATCGCTGTAAAGATTCCCGAATCTGCAACCTCCTTCACGTTCTCTTTGCTGCATGGAATACGAAGGTGTGCCAAAGCGGTTCGCGCATACTCCACTCGCCAGACTCTTTCCTCCTTCCGCCAGGCTCTTCCCCTTCTAACATCCTGAAGCTTCTTCGATATTCCATGCAGCACTGCACCACCGATTGGCACAAGGATTACCGCCGCAAGAAAGGAGACCCATATTGTCTCTTCGCTCATGTGCCGGTTCCCGGTCGCGATCCAGTCCCGTTTCTGACCCACACTAACCAAGAGGTCTGTCGCACATTTAGCGTAGCGTGGCCCAGGATGCCATCTCCTGGTGTCAGTTCGACAAAATTTCCTCAGGCTGGCGTGGGCCTTGCATGCCCGTCCGCCTAAGGTCTTTCTCGGCCCGGCGCAGGCATTCGGCTCTCGCCTTCGACGAATTGCGGGGGGACACCGGGTCGAGCATGTCGCGGGTAAGATATGGAAGCGACGCTTCTGACTTGCGGTATATGCCATCCCATGCCTGACATCGTGCCGATCCGCCGCGCGCTGCTTTCCGTGTCCGACAAGGCCGGACTGGTGGCGTTTGCCGCGGCACTCGCGGCGCGCGGCATCGAGATCCTCTCGACCGGCGGTTCGGCGTCGGTGTTGCGCGAGGCCGGCATCGCGGTCATCGAGGTGGCCGCGCACACCGGCTTCCCCGAAATCCTGGAAGGGCGGGTGAAGACGCTGGTGCCGCAGATCCACGGCGGCATTCTCGGGCGTCGCGACGACGCCGCGCACGTCGCCGACATGCAGGCGCACGGCATCGCCCCGATCGACCTCGTCGTCGTCAATCTCTATCCCTTCGAGAAGACCGCGGCGTCCGGCGCGGCGTACGCGGACTGCATCGAAACCATCGACATCGGCGGGCCGGCCTTGCTGCGTGCCGCGGCGAAGAACCACGATTTCGTGGCGGTGCTCTGCGACCCGGCGGAGTATCCCGCCGTGCTCGCGGAAATCGAGAGTGCGGGCGGCACCACGCTGTCGACGCGCCGGCGCCTGGCGGCAGCGGCGTTCGCGCGCACGGCCACCTACGATGCCGCGATCACCGAGTGGTTCGCGCAGCAGCGCGGCGAGGCGTTCCCCCGTCACCTGATGATCTCGGGGACGCTGCGCGAGACCCTGCGCTACGGCGAGAACCCGCACCAGCAGGCGGCGTTCTATACGCGCGGCAGCCGGCCGGGGGTGGCCACCGCCCGCCAGGTGCAGGGCAAGCCGCTCTCCTACAACAATCTGAACGACACCGACGCCGCCTATGAATGCGTCGCCGAGTTCGACACGCCCTGCATCGCCATCATCAAGCACGCCAATCCGTGCGGCGTGGCGACCGCCGCCAGCCTCGAGGAGGCCTGGGAGAGCGCGCTGCGCTGCGACCCGGTCTCGGCGTTCGGCGGCATCGTGGCGGTGAACCGCACGCTCGACGCGGCAACCGCGGAGCGGATCACCGCCATCTTCACCGAGGCGATCATCGCGCCGGACGCAGATGCCGGGGCGCTAGCGGTGCTCTCGTCGCGCAAGAATTTGCGCCTGCTGCTCGCCGGCGGGATGCCCGATCCTGGCTCGACCGGGCTGGCGTTCCGCAGCGTCGCCGGCGGGATGCTGGTGCAGACGCGCGATGCCGGGCGCGTCGCGGGCGGGCAGCTCCGCCTGGTCACCAGGCGCGCGCCGAGCGAAGCGGAGCTCGCCGACCTGCTGTTCGCCTTCCGGGTCTGCAAGCACACGAAGTCCAACGCGATCGTCTACGCCAAGGCGGGTGCGACGGTCGGCATCGGCGCGGGCCAGATGAGCCGGGTGGACAGCGCCCGCATCGCCGCCTGGAAGGGCGAGGAGGCGGCCAAAGCCGCCGGGCTGCCGGAGCCGCTGACCCATGGCAGCGTCGTCGCCTCGGACGCCTTCTTCCCCTTCGCCGACGGGCTCGAAGCCGCCATCGCCGCCGGCGCCACCGCCGTGATCCAGCCCGGCGGCTCGGTGCGCGACGACGAGGTGATCAAGGCCGCCGACCAGCACAACATCGCGATGGTCTTTACCGGCGTGCGGCATTTCCGGCACTGAATCCCGCTG
>JAFAYM010000096.1 GCA_019240395.1 Acidisphaera sp.
CTCGCACCCTCCCCGTCGAGCCAGCGCAGCCCGGCAAACAGGCGGGCAGCGGCCTCGGTCAGGTCCGCGCCACGGCTGAGCTCGAAGGTGGCTCCGGCGCCCGCCAGAGGCGGCCCGAAGGCCAGCAGCGCCTCGTTCGTCGCGACCTCCCGCGCATCCAGCCGCACAGGCAGACGCGGGGCATAATGCGACCCCAGCATCCCGGGCGAACGCAGGGCCGTGGCCCGGCGCAGCACCGGGCCCGCCGCCGCCTCGATGGCCTCGACCGGAACACCGCCCGGACGGAGCAGGACCGGCTGGTCGCCGGAAACATCCAGCACCGTCGATTCCACGCCGACCCGGCAGGCCCCGCTGTCCAGCACCGCCTCGATGCGCCCGGCCAGGCTGTCGAGCACGTGGGCGGCGGTGGTCGGGCTGACCTGGCCTGAACGGTTCGCCGATGGCGCGGCGACCGGCCGGCCGGTGGCGCGCAGCAGGGCCTGGGCGGTCGGATGCGCCGGCACCCGCACCGCCAGAGTGTCGAGGCCGGCGCCGGCGAGCAGCGCCACCCGGCAATCCGGCCGCCGCGGCAGAACCAGCGTCAGCGGCCCCGGCCAGAACGCCGCCGCGAGTTTTCGCGCGCGCTCGGAAGCCGCGACATCCGCCCAGGCATACTGCGCGTCGGGATAGTGGCAGATCAGCGGGTTGAAACGCGGCCGGCTCTTTGCGGCAAAGACGCCGGCGACCGCGCGCTCGTCATCCGCCGCCGCGCCGAGGCCATAGACGGTCTCGGTGCCGAAGGCCACCAGGGCGCCATCCCGCAGCAGGGAGGCGGCGCGGGCGATGCCGGCGGGATCGTCGGCCAGCACGACCGTCACGCCGGCCGGCGCCCGGTGCAGACGAATTCCGGGTTCTCCCACCCCGGCTTGCCGTAGGTGAGCGGCCCGCCGTCGATCCGGCAGACGCTGCCGCCGGCCGCCTCGAGCACCGCCTGCGGCGCCGCGGTGTCCCATTCCATGGTGCGGCCGAGACGCGGGTAGAAATCCGCGGCCCCTTCGGCGAGGCGGCAGAACTTCAGCGCAGAACCGAAATTGGTCAGCGAGGCGACACGCCGTTCGCTCAGGAACGCGGCCAGACGCGGATCGGCGGCGTGATGGCGGGAGGCCAGCACCGCGAGCCCCTCGGGGTGGGGCAGGCGGGCGGCGATGGCGTGCTGCCCGGCGGCGGTGTGCTTCCAGGCGCCCTGGCCGACGATGCCGCCGAACATTTCGCCGAGCGCCGGCACCGCGACGACCCCCAGCGCCGCCCGGCCGGCGCGCACCAGCCCGATATTGACGGTGAACTCGTCATTGCCCCGGGCGAATTCGCGCGTGCCGTCGAGCGGATCGACCAGCCAGAACTGCTCGGCCGGCGCGTCGATCCGGCCACCCGCCACCTCCTCCTCGGCGATCACCGGAATGCCGGGGCTGGCGTTGCGCAACCCCTCGACGATCAGCGCCTCGGCGGCGTGGTCGGCCTCGGTCACCGGCGAGGCGTCGTGCTTGCGCAGCACGTCGAAGCCGCGGGCGCGGACCGTCATGATGGTGGCGCCGGCGAGCCGGGCGAGGTCGGCAGCCAGCGTGAGCAGGGCGGTGTCGTCCATGACCCTTGTTACCCCTGCGCCCGGGCATGGCAAAGCCGGGGGCCGCTGCTAGACTTTCCGGCCCAACCCTCCGACGCGGAGCCTCCCCGGCATGCTCGACATCGCCTTCGCCAAGCCCGCCCTGCCGAAATCGGGGGCGCTGGTGCTGTTCCTGGCGGAGGAGGAGAGCCTTTCCGGACTGGGGCGGCAGGCCGACGAGGCGACGGGCGGGGCGATTTCCCGCGCCCTCGCCGCCGCCGAATTCAAGGGCAAGAAACACCAGGCCTGCACGATCCTGGCGCCCGGCGCCGGCCTCTCGCGGGTGGTGGTGGTGGGCCGCGGCCGCGCCGGCGAGCAGAGCCAGCTGAACCTCGAGGAAGCCGGCGGCACGGCGGCGGCGGCGCTGCGCGAGGCGCCGGAGGCGGCGCTGTCGGCCGGCGGGATGTCGGCCGCGGAGGCGGCCTCGCTGGCGCTGGGGGCGGTGCTGCGCGCCTATCGCTTCGACCGCTACCGCACCCGCGAGAAGCCGGAGGACCAGGCGAAACTCGCCAGGCTCACCGTGCTGGCCGACGACCCGACGCGCGCGCGTGCCGCCTGGGGCCCCATGAAGGCGGTGGCCGAGGGCGTCTATCTCTCCCGCGATCTGGTCAGCGAGCCGCCGAACGTGCTCAACCCGGCCGAGATGGCGCGGCGCTGCACCGAGCTGACCCGCCTCGGCCTCGATGTCGAGGTGCTCGGGCCGCGGGAATTGACGGAACTCCGCTTCGGCGCCCTGCTCGGCGTGTCACAGGGCAGCGTCAACGAGCCGCGCGTCGTCATCATGCGCTGGAACGGCTTACGTTCGAACAGTGCGGGCGCGAACCGCCGCAAGGAAGGGCGCACCGAGGAACGCAAGCAGGGGCGACCGGTCGCCTTCATCGGCAAGGGCGTGACCTTCGACAGCGGCGGCATCAGCATCAAGCCCGCCGCCGGCATGGAGGACATGAAGTGGGACATGGCGGGTGCCGGCACGGTGGTGGGCCTGATGGCCGCCCTGGCCGGGCGCCGCGCCAAGGTGGACGCCGTCGGCCTGGTCGGGCTGGTCGAGAACATGCCGTCCGGTTCGGCGCAGCGCCCGGGCGACGTGGTGACCACCTATTCCGGCCAGACCGTGGAAATCATCAACACCGACGCCGAGGGCCGCATGGTGCTGTCCGACGTGCTCTGGTACTGCCAGGAGAAGTTCAATCCGCGCTTCATGGTGAACTTGGCGACCCTGACGGGCGCCATCATCATCAGCCTCGGGCACGAATACGCCGGCTTGTTTTCCAACGACGACGACTTGTCGGCGAAGCTCGCCGCCGCCGGCGAGGCGAGCGGCGAGAAGGTCTGGCGCATGCCGCTCGGCGATGCCTATGACCGGCTGCTGAAATCCGACATCGCCGACATGAAGCACGTCGGCGGGCGGCCCGGCGGCTCGATCACCGCGGCGCAGTTCCTGAAGCGGTTCGTCAACGGCAAGCCCTGGGCGCATCTCGACATCGCCGGCACGGCCTGGAGCAGCAAGGACGCGGCATGCGTGCCGAAGGGCGCGACCGCCTATGGCGTGCGCCTGCTCGAGCGGCTGGTGGCCGACCACTACGAGAGCTGACGCCGCCCCCGGGACCATGGCGGAGATCGGCTTCTACCATCTGACGCGCACCGGCACCGACCAGGCGCTGCCGCAGCTGCTCGGGCGCACCCTGGCGGCGGGGCAGCGGGCGCTCGTGGTGTGCGGCAGCGAGGAGCGGGTGGCGGCGCTCGACGCGGCGCTCTGGCTGTGCCCGCAACCGGACTGGCTGCCGCACGGCACGCGGCTGTCGAACGAGGCCGATCTGCAGCCGATCTGGCTGGCCACAGCCGAGGAGTTCGAGCGGGAAGGTGCCCCGAACGGCGCCCGCTACCTGTTCTTGACCGACGGCGTGGGCGCCGCGCGACTGGAGACTATGGAGCGCGTCTTCGACCTGTTCGACGGTGCCGACGCGCAAGCCGTCGCCGCCGCCCGACAACGCTGGACGGCGGCCAAGGCGGCCGGCCACGTCCTGGCCTACTGGCAGCAGGGCCCGCGCGGCTGGGAGCGGAAAGCCTGATCGGGATGTTCGCTTGGAAAAGCAAGGCCCTCATGGCGCAGCAGCCAGGCCTTGCGCGGCAAGCCGCCGCCGTAGCCGGTCAGGCTGGAATCGGCGCCGATCACGCGATGGCAGGGGACCACCAGCGCGATCGGGTTGGCGCCGTTGGCGAGGCCGACGGCGCGACTGGCCTTCGGCGCGCCGACCATCGCGGCGAGGCGCCCGTAGCTGGTCGTCGTGCCGGCCGGAATCCGGCGCAGCGCCGCCCAGACCTGGCGCTGGAACGCCGAGCCGCCAGTCCGCACAGGAATTGCGTCGATTGCCGTCAGCTCGCCATCGAAATACGCCGACAGGCGCCGCCGGATGTCGGGGGCGGCGCGGCCGCGGGTCAACGAACACGCGCCATAGTACCGACGCAGCAGGCGGTGCATGCGCTCCTCGTACTCGTCGAAATCCAGCGCGCGTAGCGCCTCGCCGTCAGAGACCAGCAGAATCGCGCCGATCGGCGAGGGGACGCGATCGAGGAGCAGGTTCATGGAAATCCCCCTTCGGCGTTGCGGGATCGGGGCGCACGGCACCGGCGGCCCAGAGGTGCAGGGCGGCATAGGCGCGCCACGGGCGCCAGGCGGCAGCACGGGCGAGCAGCTGCGCGGGAGTGGGCCGGCCGTCCGCCGTCGCCGTGGCGCGAAGCAGGCCGATATCGGCGGCGGGAAAGGCATCGGGCTCGCGCAGCGCCCGCATGGCGATGTATTGCGCCGTCCACTCGCCGATGCCGGGCAGCACGCGCAGCGCGGCCACCGTCTCGTCGAGGCCGCGCCCGGGCTCGAACAGGCCCGGATCGGCCGCGGCGCTCCTGGCCAGCGCGGCGATGGCGGCCGCCCGCCGGCGCGGCATGCCGAGCGCCGCACCCAGATCATCGACCGCCGCGATCTGCTCGGGGGTGGGGAAGACATGGCTCGGCGAGGCAGCGGCCGGCAGCAGCCTGGTGCCGCACAGCGCCACCAGCTTGCCGGCCAGCGCGGTCGCCGCGGAGACGGTGATCTGCTGGCCGAGGATGGCCCGCACCGCCAGCTCGAACCCGTCC
>JAFAYM010000245.1 GCA_019240395.1 Acidisphaera sp.
ACAGCTCGCCGAAGCCTTCGATCCGCTTGTCGATGACGCGATCGAAAGCCTCCGGCGTGACATCGCGGCCGGTGACGCCGGTACCACCGCTGGTGATCACGACGTCGATTTCCGGATCGGCGATCCAGCCGCGCAGCACCGCCTCGATCGCCGCCGCATCGTCGCGCACGATCTGCCGCGCCGCCAGGCAATGGCCGGATTTCACGATGCGATCGGCGAGCGCCTCGCCCGACGTATCGGTCTGCAGCGTGCGCGTATCGGAAACCGTCAGCACGGCGACATTCACCGCCACGAACTTCCGGCTCTTGTCGATACGCGCCATCTTTTCTATTCCGTAACGGGTTGCCGGGTCATCGGGCAGAGCCCTCGCCTTGCTTTTTGCTAATGCACCCGCACGGCGACGGCATCCTCGAGCGGACGATAACGCGGAAAAACCCCTGACGCGAGTTCATCGAGGCTTGGCGCCGGAAGGCGAAGCCGCATCGCGTATATCCACGTCGAAGCGAGAACACGCTGCACGAAGCTGCGCGTCTCGTCGTTCGGAATAGCCTCGATGAACAGCAACGGATCGCCGTCGTCATGAATATCGGCGACCCAGCGGGCGCAATTTCCAGGCCCGCCATTATAGCTGGCGAGCAGCCGTATCAGATCTCCCTGCACGACATCGTGCTGCGCGAGATAGCGGATGTAGCGCTGTCCGATCGCCAGGTTGAACGCGGGATTGTGCAGACGATCGCCGAGCGAGCCAGCGAGTTCGGGATCACCCTCCATGTATCCCGCAGTGACCGGCATGATCTGCAGCAGGCCGCGGGCGCCTACGGGAGAGATTGCGTCGGTATCGAAATTGCTTTCCACCCGGGTGAGCGCGTAGAGCATTGCGGGATCGATATGGAAACCCTCGCGCGGCAGCAGCCGCGGCACCGGGTAGCGGGCATAGTCGCGCGGCCTGCCATCCTCGCTCTGCACCAGTGCCGCGAGCTGGGCGGAGAGGTCGTAGAGCCCGGCCTTGTCGGCGACCAGCATCACCGCGCGGCTGAGCGGCAGATCGTCGCGGCTGCGCGCAGCGAGGCGGCGAAGTTCGCCGTCGGCGCGGGCGTTCTCGCCGATCTGCAGCAAGGCGAAGGCCGCCAGCCCTTCCGGCGTTGCCGCCACTGCCTCGATGTCGGCCTCGCCGAGGGTCTCCTGATCCCAGGAGAAGCCGTTGCCGATGCCAGTGCCGAGCACGCGCCGGGCCAACAGACCGTAGAAGGTTCGCGGCTCGGAGGTCGCTCGCTTCATCCAGGGCAGGTAGCCCGCCGGGTCGTGAGCCCGCAGATGTGCCCGGGCGGCCCAGAAGCTCGCGGCGGCGTGCAGCGCCGCCGGCGCCACCTCGGCGCGCGACGCCGCCTCGAAATGCTCCACGGCGAGGGCGGCTCGATCGAGGCGCCACGCCGCGAGGCCGGCGACGTAATCGGCGAGACCGACCTGCCCACGGGCCTGCCGGGCGGCTGCGGAGGCCATGTCCAGCGCTTCGGCATCGCGGTTCTGCCCGAACAATGCCTGCGCCAATTCCGCCCGCAACTGCGCCCCGTAGAGCGCCGAGAGGCCCTTCGTGTGCGCGAGAAGACTCAGCGCCCCGCGGACATTGCCCGCCTGGGCGCGCTCACGCAGCGTCACGTCGAGCATCGGATTGCGGGCGATCGCCTGCCCGGGGGCCTCAGCCTCCTCGGGAATCGGGTCGGGCAGGCGGTCGGGAAGCAACGTCACAGGTGCCGGCACCGCGGCCTGCGCCGACGAACGCGGCAGCCGCTCGCGGAGCAGCGCCGTCACCGCCGCGACATCAGGGAGGTCTGAATATCGGTTGATCCACTCCGACAATTCATCTACTTTTGCGCGATAGAATCGGCTGAGGTAGCGATCGGCGAGCACATGGCCGAGCATCCTCTGGTTGAGCGGTGAAACCGGCTGCAAAGCCGCGGCCTCGCGCAGCGCCATGGTCATCCGGCCATGCGCCTGGTCCGCGAAAATACGCCGCAGACCGGCGGCCTGCTCGGCTGGAAGCGGCTGCGGCAACGCAATCCCGTCGGCCCCATGTGGGGCCAGCCGCGGAATTGCCATCGCCGTGTCGTCGGATTGTGCCAGCGCCTTCGTGCTCACTGCACCAGCGAGCAACGCCGCGCCGGCAAGTATCGCCCCGGCGGCGGGAAGGCGCGAGAGCGTCAGACCGATCCCTCGCATGGGGGTGCCGGTACACGCGACGCTGATGAGGCGCAAGCCTGTGGGTTGAGAATGATCTTCTAATTTAGACGAAAAGACGAGAGTTCAGGGCGTTACACGCCGAAGCAATCTCACAACTCCGTCATTTCATGAGTTCGTCCGTGTCCAGAGCGCGGCGCAGCATCAGCAGATCGGACCAAGCGTCCCGCTTCGCTCCCGGCGTGCGCAGCAGGTACGCGGGGTGGAGCATCGGCAGGGTGGGGACCGGGCGATCGAGCCCGGGCACCGGCAGTTCGATCCAGCGCCCGCGCATCCGGCGGATACCGGTGGCGCTGCCGGTAATAGCGCGTGTCGACAACGAGCCGAGCAGAACCAGGCGCCGCGGCCGGGTCAGCGCGATGTGGCGGAGCAGGAAAGGCAGGCAGAGCACGACCTCGCTGTCAGTCGGATTGCGATTCCCCGGGGGACGCCACGGGATCAGGTTGGTGATCAGGAAGTGCCGCCGGTCCAGCCCGATACTGGCCATCATCCGGTCGAGCAGCCGCCCGGACGGACCGACGAAGGGCAGCCCCGCCCGGTCCTCCTCGCCGCCCGGCGCTTCGCCCACCAGCATCAGCCTCGCCTGCGGATTGCCGTCGGCGAACACCAGGTTCGTGGCCGTGGTGCGCAGGGCACAGCCGTCGAAGCCGGCCAGCGCCTCGCGCAACGCCTCGACCGTGCTGCAGGCCTCGGCGACCTGCGCCGCGCGGGCCGCAGGACCCGCCGGCAACACCAGCGCTCGGACGGAGGCCGGAGCCGCGAGCCGGTTGATGGGGAGCGCCTCCAGCGCCTCGTCCACACCCCATTCCAGCTGCAGTCGCAGGGCGGTCAGTGCATCCACGCTTGCCTACCTGCGGCTCCTCTGGCGCCCGCGCAAGCAGGGAAGGCCCCCTCGCCTCACCCGCGTCGGGCCGGTAGGCTGCCGGCATGGCAGAGCGCGAGGCGATGGAGTTCGACGTGGTCGTGGTCGGCGCCGGCCCGTCGGGCCTGGCCGCGGCGATCCGTCTCAAGCAGCTGGCGCCGGAAAGCTCCGTCTGCGTGGTGGAAAAGGGCGGCGAGGTCGGCGCCCATATCCTCTCCGGCGCCGTCATCGAACCGCGCGCCCTCAACGAGCTGATCCCGGACTGGCGAGACAAGGGCGCGCCGCTCGCCACGCCGGCCGGTGAGGATCGCTTTCTCTATCTCACCGCCAGCCGCGCCATCCGGCTGCCGACGCCGCCGCAGATGCACAACCACGGCAACTACATCGTCAGCCTCGGCGACGTCTGCCGCTGGCTCGGCCAGCAGGCGGAGGCAGCCGGTGTCGAGATCTACCCGGGCTTCGCGGCCGCCGAACTCCTGGAAGCGGACGGGCGCATCGTCGGCGTCGCAACCGGCGACATGGGCATCACCAGGCAAGGCGAGCAAGGCCCCAGTTTCGCGCCCGGCATGGAGCTGCGCGCGCCCTACACCATCTTCGCCGAGGGCTGCCGCGGCTCGCTGAGCAAGCAGCTCATGCAGCGCTTCGATCTGCGTCAGGGCATCGACCCGCAGACCTACGCCCTCGGGATCAAGGAATTGTGGGAGGTGCCGAAGGAGCGCCATCGCCCCGGCCTCATCGAGCACAGCGTCGGCTGGCCGCTCGACAGCGCCACCTATGGCGGCTCCTGGCTCTACCATTTCGGCGACAACCTCGTGTCGTATGGATTTGTCGTAGGCCTCGACTACAGAAATCCCTGGCTTTCGCCTTTCGACGAGATGCAGCGCCTCAAGACGCATCCGGCGATGCGCGGGCATTTCGCAGGCGGACGACGCATCAGCTACGGCGCGCGCGCACTCAGCGAAGGCGGCCTGCAGTCGATTCCTCGCCTGACCTTTCCCGGCGGCTGCCTGGTCGGCGATACCGCGGGCTTTCTCAACATGCCGAAGATCAAGGGCACGCACGCCGCGATGAAGTCGGGCATGCTCGCCGCCGAGGCGGTGGCGGAGGCGCTGGCCGACGGCAGGGCGCCGGAACCCACCACCTACGCCGAAAAGTTCCGGGCGAGCTGGCTGCACGACGAACTCTCGGCGGCACGCAACATCCGCCCGTCCTTCGCCAAATTCGGCCTGTGGGGCGGTATCGCCTATTCGGCCTTCGACACGTATTTGCTGCGCGGCCGCGCGCCCTGGACCTTCCACCACGCGCATCGCGACAACGAGACGCTGGCCGAGGCGGCCAAGAGCACGCCGATCGACTATCCCAGGCCGGACGGCACGCTCACTTTCGACAAGCTCTCCTCGGTGTTCATCAGCAACACCAATCACGAGGAGAATCAGCCGGTGCACCTCAAGCTGCGCGACCCCGAACGCTGGCTGGACGTGAACTGGCAGCGCTATCGCAGCCCGGAGAGCCGCTACTGTCCCGCCGGCGTCTACGAGGCGGTCGGCGCGGATGAGGGCACGCCGCGTCTGCAGATCAACGCGCAGAACTGCGTGCACTGCAAGACCTGCGACATAAAGGACCCTACGCAGAACATCGATTGGGCCACCCCCGAGGGCGGCGGCGGTCCGAACTACCCCGGGGGGATGTAGCGCCCCCCATGGTCGCGGAGTTTGTCGCGGGGTTTGTAGATTTATGTAAATGCCTCGCCTAGGCCGTGGCATCGGGCGGGAGCCGCTGGTAATCTTCGGCGATGCAGCATTCGCGTTCCTGCCGCAGGTCGATCCTGCTGGCCTTTTCCCTGCTGTCCGCCTGCGCGGCCGCGGACCCCGCGGGCAATGCCGGGCGCGGCACGGCCGATGTGTCGGGCAGCGCCTACGGCGCCTATCTCGCCGGCCGGTTCGCCGCGAGCCAGACCGATCTCGACCGGGCCGCCCGCGACCTGCTGCACGCCTATGCCGTTGATCCCGGCCATCCCGAGCTGCTGCAGCAGACCTTTCTCGCCTGCCTGATGGACGGCCGGCCGGAGGCCACCCGGCTGGCGGGGCTGCTGCCGGACAATCCGGCGGCGCAGCTGCTGCTCGCCGACGAAGATGCCCGGTCCGGGAGGTGGGACGCCGCCGAGCAGCGCTATCACGCCCTGCCGCATCAGGGTCTGACCCAGCTGCTGCAACCGCTGCTGGTCGCCTGGGCGCAGCAGGGCGGTGGGCGCACCGACACGGCGCTGGCCACCTTGCGGCCCTATGTCGAGGGTCAGCGGTTTCGGGGCGCCTATGCCCTGCACGCCGCCCTGATCGCCGATCTCGGGGATCGGCAGACCGACGCCGCGCGGCTCTATCACATCGCGCAGACCGAGTACGGCGGCCTGAACCTGCGCTTGGCGCAGATCCTGGCGAGCTGGCAGGCGCGCCAGGGCCACCTCAATGAAGCGCAGCAGACCCTGCGCTCGCTCGGCGAAAGCAGCGACGACATGGCGATGGTGCTTCCCGGGCTGATCGCCGCGGAAAGCGCGCGCCCCGTGAGCAGCGCCACCGACGGCATCGCCGAGGCCTATCTGGCCCTGGCCGCCGCGCTGCGCCAGCAGGACGCGACGGAATACGCCTTGCTGCTGCTCCGCCTGGCGCTCGACATGCACGGCGATTTCACCGCCGCGCGGCTGCTGATGGCCGACATCCTCGACGCCGAGAAGCACCCCGGCAACGCCCTGGCGGCGCTGGCCCCGGTCGCCGAGAGCGATCCCCTGGCGCCCCTGGTGCGCCTGCGCCGGGCGGCGTTGCTCGAGCAGTCCGGCAACACCGAGGAGGCGATGCGTACGCTCGACGGGCTGGCGCGCGACTATCCGACCCGGCCCGAGCCGCTGGCGCAGATGGGCGACATCCTGCGCATGAAGAGCCGCTTCGGCGAGGCGGTCGGGGCCTACGACCGGGCGATCGCCCGGGTGTCGCACCCCGTGCACAATGACTGGCCGCTGTTCTACGACCGCGGCATCGCGCTTGAGCGATCCAAGCAGTGGCCGAAGGCCGAGGCCGATCTCGAGCACGCGCTCGAACTGTCCCCGGACGAGCCGTACGTCCTGAACTATCTCGGCTATTCCTGGGCCGAGCAGGGGCACAACCTGGCGCGGGCGCGCCAGATGATCGAGCGGGCTCTCGAGCTGCGGCCGAATGACGGGGCGATCGCCGACAGCCTGGGCTGGGTGCTGCTGCGCCAGGGCGACGTTGCGGGCGCCATCCACTGGCTCGAGCACGCGGTCGAGCTGCAGCCCGAGGACGCCACCATCAACGCCCATCTCGGAGACGCCTACTGGGCCGCCGGCCGCAAGCTCGAGGCGCAGTACCAGTGGCAGCTGGCGCTCAGCATGAAGCCCGAGCCCGACGACGTCGCCCGGCTGGAGGCCAAGCTGCACGAAGCCGAGGCGCAGAACGGCGCCGCGACCACGGCGGAGCGCCGCATCCAGTAGGCGGCCGGCGTGCCCAGCGTCGACTTCAGCGAATTCGCGCCGGCGAAGGTCAATCTGTATCTGCGCGTGCTCGGGCGGCGCCCGGACGGCTACCATCGGCTGGACAGCCTCGTCGTGTTCGCCGGCGCCGGCGACGTGCTCTCCGCCGAGCCGGATCAGGGCTTGTCGCTGACGCTGGCCGGGCCGTTCGGCGACCGGCTCGCGGCCGGGCCGGACAATCTGGTGCTGCGGGCGGCGCGGGCGCTCGCGGCGGCCGCCGGCGTCGCCCCGCGGGCCCGGCTGCACCTGGAGAAGCGGCTGCCCGTGGCGGCGGGGATCGGCGGCGGCTCGGCGGACGCGGCGGCAGCGCTTCGTCTGCTGTCCCGGCTCTGGCGGGTCGCGCTGCCGGCGGCCAGGCTGGCGGAGATCGCCGCCGGGCTCGGCGCCGACGTGCCGGTGTGCCTGGCAGGGCAGCCGGCGCGCCTGGGCGGCATCGGCGAGCGCCTCGACACGGCGCCGGCCTTGCCGGCTTTCGGGCTGGCGCTGGTCAATCCGGGCGTGGCGCTCTCGACGGCGGCGGTTTTCCGACGATGGCAAGGCGTGTCGAGCGAACCGGCGGACCTCCCCGACGGCTGGGCCGATGCCGACTCCCTCGCTGCGGTGATGGGCGGTCTGGGCAACAGCCTTGAAGCGCCGGCGATGGCGCTCTGCCCGGTGATCGCCGAGGTGCTGAAGACGTTGCGCGCGACTCCGGGATGCCTGCTCGCCCGGATGAGCGGCTCCGGCGCAACCTGCTATGGCCTGTTCGGCGCCCAAGCGGCCGCCGCCGCGGTGCCCGCCCGGCCGGGGTGGTGGAGTTGGGCGGGCACGACCCACCTCGCCGGGCAAGCTATGATTTAGTCGTCCTAAGCGATAGAACGACATGGAGGATCGAGCCATGCCACCCGACAAGCGCACCATCAGCCTGCCTGCCGAACAGGCCACTTACATTGATGGCCTGGTCGCCTCGGGAGCCTACGCCACGGCCAGCGAGGTCGTGCGGGCGGGTTTGCGCGCGTTGCAGGAGCGCGACGCAGCGGTCGAACGGTGGTCGCGGGACAAGGTGGTGCCGGTCGCCGCCACCATGCGGGACGATCCTCGTCGGGCGGTCCCTGCGGAGCAGGTCTTCGCCGATCTGCGCGCCGAACTCGGCAGCAACTGAAAGACGGTCCCAGCTGCCGCGGCAGGTCGTCTTTTCGCCCGAGGCGCAGGACGACCTTCGCGACCTCTCCCGCTATATTGTCGAAGAGGCAGGTGCGGCCCGCGCGCTCTCCTATCTGGACCGGATCGAGGCCTCATGCCTCGCCCTTCGCGACTTCCCAGAGCGTGGCGCCCGGCGCGATGATCTCTGGCCCGATCTGCGCACGGTGGGTCTCAAGCGACGTGTCACCGTCGCCTTTACCGTCACAGCCGATACCGTGACCATCCTGCGCATCCTCTACGGCGGGCGGGATCTGAAAGCGGCCTTCGAAGATGAATAGCAGCAGAGTGGTCGGGCACGACCCTGTGAACCACTCGCGGGTTCGTGCGTTCAGCCCGGCATCGTTAATGGCGCGGAAGGATCAGGCGCGGATGGGTACGATACTTCTAATCATTCTGATTCTGCTCCTGCTCGGCGCCCTGCCGACCTGGCCATACAGCTCCGGCTGGGGCTACTACCCCTCCGGCGGCCTCGGACTGATCCTGCTGATCGTCATCATCCTGCTGGTCTTGGGCCGAATCTGAGGGAATTGGCGCCGGGGTCCGTGACGCCGGCGCCTCTTACTTCGCCTCGACCAGCACCCGCCCCGCCACCGCGTCGAGGCGGGCCATCAGCGCCGGATCGCGCATCGCCGCCGGGGTGACGATGGCCGTCTCCAAGGCGCGGTCGCATCCGGCCGTGCAGATGTGGCGAGGTCCTGCCAGCCTCGAGACCACCTGCCCGACCAGTGCGTTGGCCTTGCCGGCGTTTTCGGATAGCACCCGGATGATGGCCTCGACCGTGACGTGGTCGTGGTCGGGATGCCAGCAGTCGAAATCCGTCACCATGGCGACGGTCGCGTAGCAAAGCTCGGCCTCCCGGGCGAGCTTGGCCTCCGGCATGTTGGTCATGCCGATGACGCTGCACCCCCAGCTCCGGTACAGCTCGCTCTCCGCCCGGGTGGAGAATTGCGGGCCTTCCATGACCAGGTACGTGCCGCCGCGCGTCACCGGCAAGCCGACACCGCCGGCAGCTTCCTGCAGCGCGTCGCCCAGCCTTGGGCAGACCGGATGCGCCATGCCGACATGCGCGACGCAGCCCTCCCCGAAGAAGCTCTTCTCGCGCGCGAAGCTGCGGTCGATGAACTGGTCGACGATGACGAAGCGGCCGGGCGGGAGCTCGGGCTTCAGGCTGCCGACCGCGGAGAGAGACAGGATATCGGTGCAGCCGGCGCGCTTCAGCGCATCGATGTTGGCGCGGTAGTTCAGGTGGGTCGGCGACAGGCGGTGTCCGCGGCCATGGCGAGGCAGGAACACGCATCGCACGCCCGACAGCACGCCGAACAGCAGCGCATCGGAGGGCTCGCCCCAGGGGGTGTGGACGCGGTGCCAGGCCTTCTGTTCGAGGCCGGGGATATCATAAAGGCCGGAGCCGCCGATGATGCCCAGGACAAGGCCAGGGGGCGTTGCCCCCTGGACCCCCACTGGGGCAATGCCCCAGGCCCCTTCACGATGCGTCAGTGGCCGATACTTTCAGTGTACATCCGCCCAGATCTTGCGCTTCAGCGCGTAGGTGATGCCGGTCAGGAAGACCAGGAACAGCACCGCCTTCACGCCCGTGGCGTGGCGTTCGTTCAGCTCCGGATTGGCGGCAAAAGCCAGGAACGTCGTCACGTCATGCGCCTCCTGCTCGAGCGAGGAGGGCGTGCCGTCGACATAGGTCACGTCGTTGCCGTGCAGCGGCTGCGGCATAGCGATCTGATTGCCGGGGAAATACCTGTTGTAGTTCATGCCCTGCTGCATCTTCATGCCGGCCGGCGGATCGGAATAGCCGTTCAGCAGGGCATAGATGTAGTCGGGACCGCCCTCGCGCGCCTTCTCCAGCACCGACTGGTCGGGCGGCAGGGCACCGCCATTGGCGGCGCGCGCCGCCTCGTCATTGGGAAACGGCGACTTGAAATGATCGGACGGCAAAGCCGGACGCTGCGTCGGCTGGCCGCTCTCGTCCGCCGGCCCCGGCACCAGGATGGCGGCAGCGAACGCCTTGATCTGATCCTCGTTGAGCCCGATGCCCGCGAGATTGCGGTAATACATCTGCTTCATCGAGTGGCAGGCCGAGCAGACCTGCTGATAGACCTGCAGGCCGCGCTGCGCGGCGGCATTGTCGAACGTGCCGAAGACGCCGTCGAAGCTCCAGTGCTGGTGCACCAGCGGCGGCGTCTCGCTCTCCTGCGCCCGCGCCGGCACGGCGAGCAGCGCCGCCCCTATCAGTACGAAGGCGGGCAGCACGAAGGCGGGCAACAGGATTGCCGGGCGCATCACGGTTTCTCCATCGGCTTGGCGGGCGCGCCGCCGGGCAGCCCGCCGCCGCCGCCGGCGATCACCGGGCGGCTGATGCTTTCGGGCAGCGGCAGCGGCCGTTCCAGCTTGCCGAGGAACGGCAGGATGACCAGGAAGTGCAGGAAGTAATAGGCGGTGCAGACCCGCCCGATCACCACCCAGATGCCCTGCGGGGGATGCGCACCGACCGCGCCGAGCAGCAGCGCATCGGCCACCAGCACCCACATCAGCTGCCGGTAGATCGGCCGGAAGCGGCAGCTGCGCACCGGGCTGGTGTCGAACCAGGGCAGCACGAACATCACCAGGATCGAGCCGAACATCATGCTGACGCCGCCCAGCTTGTTCGGCACCGAGCGGAGGATGGCATAGAATGGCAGGAAGTACCATTCCGGCACCACATCGGCCGGCGTCGCCATCGGATTGGCCGGCGTGTAGTTGTCGACGTGACCGAGATAGTTCGGCACGAAGCACACCAGCACCGCCCAGACCAGTAGGAACACGCACACCCCGACGCTGTCCTTGATCGTGTAGTAGGGGTGGAAGGGCAGCGTGTCCTGCGGGCTCTTCACGTCGATGCCGAGCGGGTTGTTCGATCCCGTGATGTGCAGCGCCGCGACGTGCAGGAAGAGCACGCCGACGATCACGAAGGGCAGCAGGTAGTGCAGGCTGAAGAAGCGGTTCAAGGTCGGGTTGTCGACGGAGAAGCCGCCCCACAGCCAGGTGACGATACCCGGGCCAACGACGGGAATGGCGGAGAACAGGTTGGTGATGACGGTGGCGCCCCAGTACGACATCTGCCCCCAGGGCAGCACGTAGCCCATGAAGGCGGTCGCCATCATCAGCAGCAGCAGCACCACGCCGATCATCCACAGCAGCTCGCGCGGCGTCTTGTAGGAGCCGTAATAGAGGCCGCGGAAGATGTGGATGTACACCACGATGAAGAACATCGAGGCGCCGTTCATGTGGACGTAGCGGATCAGCCAGCCGTAGTTCACGTCGCGCATGATCCGCTCGACGCTGTCGAACGCCATGGTGACGTTCGGCGTGTAGTTCATGGCGAGGAAGATGCCGGTGACGATCATCACCATCAGGGCGACCACCGCCAGCGCGCCGAAATTCCAGAAGTAGTTGAAATTCTTCGGCGTCGGGAAGGTGCCGTATTCCTTCTGCATCATGGTGAAGATCGGCAGCCGCGTGTCGATCCAGTTGATCACGGGATTGGCGAAGTCGCTCTTGTGCAGGCCGGCCATTGCGCGCGCTCCCCTCTCAGCCGATCTTCACTTTGGTGTCGCTCTCGAAGGCGTAGGGCGGGATGTAGAGGTTGAGCGGCGCCGGCCCGTGCCTGACCCGGCCGGAGGTGTCGTACTGGCTGCCGTGGCAGGGGCAGAACCAGCCGCCCCAGTCGCCGCGCGGATCGGTCGGCTTGTTGCCGAGCGGCACGCAGCCGAGATGCGTGCAGATGCCGATGAGCACGATCCACTTGTCATGCCCGGACTTGACGCGCTGGCTGTCCGGCTGCGGCTCGATGAGCTGGCTCATCTGCACGTCCTGCGCCGCCTTGATCTCGGCGGCCGTGCGGTACCGAACGAAGATCGGCTTGCCGCGCCAGAGCACGGTGATGCCGGAGCCCTCGGCGATGGGCGTCAGATCGACCTCGGTCGCCGACAGCGCGAGCACGTCCTGCGACGGGTTCATGCTGTCGACCAGCGGCCAGGCGATGGCGCCGACGCCCGCGGCGGCCGTGGCGCCGACCACCAGCTTGAGGAAGTCCCGCCTGGCGTCTCCGGGAGAGCCGTGGTCGAAGGCGGTCGGGGCGACGGTATCGGCCATCATGTCCTCGGGCCCCCGGCGTGGCCGGGAGGAATGGTTGCTCCGCGGCCGTGCCGGAGCACCAGACCCGCCGCAAGCCGCCGGTGCGCCCACGGAGCGGTCGGGCGTTCCCGTCGCAGCCGGCGCGCATACTAGGCAAGCCCCTAGGGGCCTGCAACATGGCCCCCTTTCGCGATACACCGCAGGAATGGCCGAGCCGCCGTGCCCCGCTGACGATGCCCCCGCCCATCATGCGCTGAAAGAGTCTGCACGTGGCTGGTTCGAGTCGCTGCGCGATCGGCTCTGCGCGGCGCTGGAGGCGCTCGAGGACGCGCCGGACACTCCGCTCGCCGCCTCGCCCGGCAGCCGTCCGCCCGGCCGGTTCGTGCGAACCGGGTGGCAGCGCCCGACAGCAGACGGATCACCGGGCGGCGGCGGCGTCACCGGCGTGCTGCGCGGGCGGGTGTTCGAGAAGGCCGGGGTGAACGTCTCGACGGTGTGGGGCGAATTCTCGCCGGAGTTCCGGCGCCAGATTCCGGGTGCCGAGAGCGATCCGCGATTCTGGGCGAGCGGCATCAGCGTCGTCGCGCATCCCTGGAGCCCGCACGTGCCGGCGGCGCACATGAACACGCGCCTGCTGGTGACGACGCGCGGCTGGTTCGGCGGCGGTGGCGACCTGACGCCGATGCGCCCGCAGACGCCGGCGGCGCAGCAGGACGCGGCGGCGTTCCATGCCGCGCTGCGCAGCGCCTGCGAGCGGCACGATCCGGCGTACTATCCGCGCTTCAAGGCGTGGTGTGACGAGTATTTCTTCCTGCCGCATCGCGAGGAGCCGCGCGGCGCCGGCGGCATCTTCTACGATCATTTCGACAGCGGCGATGCGGCGGCCGACTTCGCCTTCACCCGCGATGTCGGCACGGCGTTCCTGGAGGTCTATCCCGCGATCGCCGCCCGGCGCATGCGACAGGACTGGACGGAAGCGGAGCGCCACCAGCAGCTGGTGCGGCGCGGCCGCTACGTGGAGTTCAACCTGCTCTACGACCGCGGCACGCTGTTCGGCCTGAAAACCGGCGGCAACACCGAGGCGATCCTGATGAGCCTGCCGCCGGAGGTGCGCTGGCCCTGACCCCGTTCAGCGGGAGCCCGCCAAGGCGTATCCGGCCCAGGCGCGCACCCGGTGGCGCGGCGGCTCGGTCTTCTCGCAGGCCATGAAATAGGTCGCGCCGACCAGGCAGACATCGAGCCAGATCGCGAGAAAGTTGCTGCAGGCGCGCGGTCCAAGGGCGAACCAGTAGAGCGCGGCGGCGAGCATCACCAGCCAGTACAGCCGCTGCCACGCCATGCGGTTGCGCAGCCCGTTCATCGTGCCGGTCCGCCGTTTGGCGCCGTTCTCCGCGCCGCGGACGAAATACAGATTCACCCAGGCGATGTAGAAGAGGCAGGGCGTCGACAGGATCTCCCAGCCGCGGAGCCGGCCCTCTACGTATTCGGCGCAGACGATGGCCAGCACGAGCACCAGCACGCCGAACAGCAGGCTGCGCGCCAGTTCAAAGCAGGAGGTGCGCTCGGCGAGCCGGTCGGCAATCGGCTGGAACACGCGATCGAGCAGGGCATTGTCGAGTGTCGAGAGCATGGAGTGCGTCACGCGGGATGTGTTAAGCCACTATTAACCATTTTCGCGACGATGTCACTAAAATTGGATGCGCCACTCCTCACTCAATGCGCCGCGCCGGGGCTGCCGGATGCCGTGCTGCCGCTGAACAGGAAGGCCAGCGGCACCACGCAGAAGGCAATGATGGCGCAGATCCCGAACACATCCATGTAGGCCATCAGCGAGGCCTGGCCGCGCAGCGTCTGATAGACCATGCCGACGGCGCGCTGGTCGACGCTGCCGGCGGCGGCGCCGAGGCTGAGCAGCTGCTGGGCGTTGCGCTCGACCAGCGTGTTGTAGGCCTGGTTGAAGGGGTTGAGGTAGTCCGTGAGATAGGCCATCCGCACCTGCGTGCGCTGCGCCACCATGGCGGTCGCCGCGGAAATGCCGATCGACCCCGCGAGATTGCGGAACATGGTGAACAGCGCGGCAGCGTCGCTGTTCAGCTCCTTCGGCAATGTCGAGTAGGCGATGACGCTGATCGGCACGAACAGGAAGGCCAGGCCGAAGGTCTGCGCGCCGCGCATCAGCACGAGCTCAGTGAAATCGATGTCGGGCGTCAGGCGGTGCGAAAACACCAGCGCCATGCCGAGCGCGAAGAAGCCGAACGCGATCAGGAATCGTGTCTGCACCAGCGGCATGACGCGCCCGACGAGCGGGATGAGGAAGCAGACCAGCAGCGCGCCCGGCGAGAGCACCAGCCCCGCGAGGGTTGCGGTGTAGCCCAGCACCTGCTGCGCCAATTGCGGGATCACCACCGCGCTCGAATAGAGCACCGCGGCCATGCAGAAGATCATGACGCAGCCGACGGCGAAGTTGCGGTCCGCGAAGACGTGGATGTTGACCACCGGCTGCTTCTCGTACCAGAGCCATACCACCGCGCTGCACAGGCAGATGGCGGCCATGATCGCCATCCCCGTGATGAAGGGTGAGCCGAACCAGTCGTCGTCCTCGCCGCGATCCATGAACACCTGCAGGCAGCCGAAGCCCAGCGCGATCAGCGCCAGGCCGGGATAGTCGATCCGCCGCGCCTGCGCCTGGGCGCGCCGCAGCCAGGGCGGGTCCTCGACCAGGGCGGCGACGCCGAAGAAGGTGAGCAGCCCGATCGGGATGTTGATGAAGAAGATCCAGCGCCAGGAATAGCTGTCGGTGATCCAGCCGCCGAGCGTCGGGCCGAGCACCGGCGCGACGATGGTGGCGACCGCGGTGACCGCGAACGCCGTGCCGCGCTTCGCCGGGGGGAAGGTGTCGAGGATGATGGATTGCTGGTTCGGCTGCAGCCCGCCGCCGAACAGGCCCTGCAACAGGCGGAAGATGATCAGCTCGGCGAGGCTCGTCGAGGTGCCGCAGAGGAACGAGCACAGGGTGAACATGCCGATGCAGATCAGGAAGTAGCGCTTGCGCCCGAGCAGGCTGCCGAGCCAGCCGCTGATCGGCAGCACGATGCCGTTGGCGACGAGGTAGGAGGTGAGCGTCCAGGTGGCGTCGTCGGTGCTGGCGGAGAGGCTGCCCGCGATGTGCGGCAGGGCGACGTTGACGATAGTGGTGTCGAGGATCTCCATGAAGGCGACCATGGTGACCACGAGCGCGATCAGCCACGGATTGGCGGCCGGGCGCCACTCCTTGTCGCCTTTCGCGCCGTCGGTCGCCGCGCCGCTCATCGCAGCTGCACCGTCGGCTCCACCGAAATGCCGAGAGGCAGCGGCCGGTTCGGATCGAGCCCGCCGTCGATGTCGATCTTGACCGGCACGCGCTGCACGATCTTGACGTAGTTGCCGGTGGCGTTCTCCGGCGGGAAGGCAGAGAACTTCGCGCCCGCGCCGAGCTGCAGGCTGTCGATATGCCCGGACAGCTTCAGCCCGGGATAGGCGTCGATGCGGATGTCGACATGCTGGCCCGGGCGCATCCGGTTGAGCTGGGTCTCCTTGAAATTGGCGGTGATCCAGACCTGCGGCGTGACCAGCGAGAAGATGGTGGCGCCGGGCTGCACGTAATTGCCGCGCTCGACGTTGCGCTTGGTGATCCAGCCCTCCTGCGGCGCGGTCACCCTGGTGTAGCCGAGGTTCAGCTCGGCCTGATCGAGCTGGGCGCGCGCCTGCGCCACCTGCCCCTCCCACTGCCGGACCTGCGTCTGCGTCTGCGCGAGGTCGAGCGGCACGATGTCGGCCTGGCGCACCTGGGCGTTCGCCTGCGCCACCTGCGCCGAGGCCTGCTGATTGGTGGCGGTCGCCTGGTCCACGTTCTCGCGCGAGGTCGCGGCGGGATCGATGCTGTGGAACCGGCGGTAGTCCTGCGCCGCCCTGGTCTGGTTGGCACGCGCCGAGGCGAGCTGCGCCTGCGCCGCGGCGAGGACAGCCGGATCGGTGACGCGCTTGGCGTCCAGCGCGATGCGGGCGTTGTCGAGCTGCGCCTGTGCCAGCGCGAGCTGGCCCTGCGCCTGGTCGCGGGCAGCGGCGTAATCCCGCGGATCGATCTGCACCAGCAGGTCGCCGGCATGCACGTATTGGTTGTCGTTGACCGCGAGCTCCACGACGATGCCCTTCACCTGCGGCGCGATAGTGACCGCGCGACCGTCGGTGTAGGCGTCGTCGGTGGCCACTTCGTTACGAGTCAAAAACCAATAGATGCCGCCGGCAATGGCGCCGACGATCACCAGTCCGACGAGGATCCAGATACCCCAGCGGGGGCCTCGGCGGGGCTTCTCCTCTTCCTTGTCGCCCGGGCTGTCGGCAGCAGTGTCTCGCCGGCTGCGGCTCCGCTCGCCGCGATCCGGGGCCTCCTTCAGGTCCCCTGGCCGATCGTGCTCATCCCCGTCGCGCTCGCGCACCGGCGCATCCTGCACCTCCGCCATCCCAGCACTCCCGTGCGACGCTGTTTGGCAAGGTAGGCCGAACCGTTCGGTCAGCAACCCCCGCCCGATCGGATTTGACTATCAGCTGGCGGAGCGTCGGCGTCGGGGTGGAAGAGCTGTGTGCCGCCGAGGCGGTAGTCGCCGATCGCCGCCTGGCCCTCGGGCGAGGCCAGCCAGTCGGCGAGCCGCCCGGCGGGGCCCGACTGCACCGCGGGGTGACGGCGCGGATCAAGACGGATCACGTCGTATCGGTTGAGCAGGCGCGGATCGCCCTCGACCGACGCGCCGAGGCCGGCCTTGTTCCCGAATGCCAGCCAAGTGCCGCGATCGGAGAGCGTGTACGCGCCCATCGCCTCGGCGGCATTCAGCGCCTGGCCCATGCCGCCGCCGATCTCGCGGTACCAGCCTCCGGAAGGGGTGATGCCGGCGACGCGCCAGAGCCGTTTCTCCAGCGCATCGGTGCCGCTGGCGTCGCCGCGCGAGACGAAGGGAGCGCTGGTCTCGGCGATGCGGCGCAGGGCGGCGACTGCGTCGTGGCCGCCGGCGACGTGCGCCGGGTCGGCGAGCGGGCCGACGAGAATGAAGTCGTTCCAGGCGATCTCGCGGCGATCGATGCCGTGTCCCTCGGCAATGAACCGCGCCTCGGCCTCAGGGTCGTGCACCAGCACCAGATCGGCGTCGCCCCGGGCAGCGGTCGCCAGCGCCTGGCCGGTGCCTTGTGCCAGCACGTGCACGCGGATGCCGGTCGCAGCGGTGAACAGCGGCAGGATGTGGGCGAGCAGGCCTGAATTCTCCACCGAGGTGGTGGAGGCGAGCACGATGGCCGGCCCCGGAGCGGGCGCCGCGGCGGCAAGCGCCAGCAGCAGCCAAGCCGTGCAGGCGCGCCTCATCCCGCTTGGTTCTCCCGCCCGAGGCCGCCGGGCGGCACTGTCAGCGCCAGGGCGGCGGTGCTGACGGCGACGCTGATGCCGATCAGCACGCCGCCGAGCGACAGGGCCAGGCCGAGATTGCCCTTGCTGGTCTCCAGCGCGATGGCGGTCGTCATGGTGCGGGTGTAGCCGGCGATGTTGCCGCCGACCACCAGAATGGCGCCGACTTCGGAGATGGTCCGGCCGAATCCGGCCAGCACGGCAGTCAGCAGCGCCACCCGGCTCATGGCGAACAGCGCCGGCAACGAGCGCATTCGGCCGACCCCGCAGGAGCGCAGTGCCCGGCCATAGCGCAGCCACGGTTCGGCGAGGGCCCGATGGCCGAGGGCGGCGATGATCGGCACCGCCAGCACGGTCTGTGCCAGGATCATCGCCCCGGGGGTGAACAGCAGGCCCAGCCCGCCCAACGGGCCGGCGTGCGACAGTATCAGGTAGAGCAGCAGCCCAACCGCCACCGGCGGCAGGCCGAGCAGCGCATTCACCAGCACGATCAGCGCCGCGCGGCCGCGGAACCGGCCGAGTGCCAGCACCGATGCCAGGGCGAAGCCGAGCAGGCTGGCGATCGCTGTCGCCGACAGGCTGACGACCAGCGACAGACCGACGATCGGCAAGAAGCCGGCCATTCCGGTCGTGTCATTCCGTCACTGCGCCAGGGCCTGGGTGCGGACCAGGCGGGCGTAGACGCCGTCGCCCTCCAGCAGGGCGGCGTGGGTGCCCTGTTCGACGACGCGGCCCTCCGAGAGGGTGATGACCAGGTCGGCGTCGCGCACGGTGGAGAGGCGGTGCGCAACGATGATGGTGGTGCGGTCGCGGCGCAGCCGGGTCAGGGCGGCCTGCACGGCGGCCTCACTCTCGGCATCGAGCGCGCTGGTGGCCTCGTCGAGCAGCAGGATGCGCGGATCGCGCAGCAGGGCGCGGGCCAGCGCCACGCGCTGGCGCTGGCCGCCGGAGAGGCGCTGCCCGCCCGGCCCGACCCTGGTGGCGAAGCCGTCCGGCAGGTCGGTGATGAAGCCGCCGGCCGCCGCCGCGGCCGCCGCTTCGGCCTGTGCCGTGGTGGCGCCGGGGCGGCCCATAAGGATGTTGGCCTCGATCGTGTCGTCGAACAGCAGCGTATCCTGCGCCACGTAGGCCACCGCATCGCGCAGGCTGGCCAGGCTGACGGCGCGCACGTCGATGCCGTCGATGCGCACCGCCCCGCCGGTGACGTCGTGCAGGCGCGGGATCAGGGCCAGGGCCGTCGACTTGCCGGCGCCCGAGGCGCCGACCAGCGCCACGGTGAGCCCCGGCTCGGCGACGAAGGAGAGGCTGCGCAGGCCGACGCGGCCGTCGGGGTAGACGAAGCGGACCTTGTCGAACACCAACTCGCCGCGGCCGGCCGGCAGGCTCGGCGCGCCGGGCGGATCGATGATGCGCGGCTTCTCGTCGAGGATGGCGAAGACGCGGGCGAGGCCGGCCAGGCCCTCCTGCAACGCGGAGTTCAGCGAGCCGAGCGCGCGCAGCGGGCGTGACGCGATCAGCAGGGCGGCGACGAAGCCGGTGAAGCTGGCGACGGTCGAGCCGCCATGCGCCCCCCGCCAGCCGGCGAAGCCGATCACCAGTGCGACGGCGGCGCCGCCCAGCACCTCGAGCACCGGATCGACGCGCGCCCGTCCGCGGATCATGCGCATGAGCGCGCGGTAGAGCCGGCTGAAGGCGATGTCGGCACGACGCGTCTCGGCCGCTTCCAGGCGGTAGGTGCGCACGGTGCGCGCCTGCGAGAAGCTCTCGACGAGGAGGGCGGCGGTCTCGCCCATGCGCTCCTGCATGCCGCCGGAGGCGCGCCGGACGCGGCGGCCGAT
>JAFAYM010000026.1 GCA_019240395.1 Acidisphaera sp.
AGGCGGCTCCGAAGCGCTGGTGCCCCCGCCGCGTGCCCCGGCGCCCCCCGGCCTGGTGCCGCCGGCCCAGGAAGCGAGAAAGCCCGGCGAGGGCGGCTTCACGCCGGCCCCGCCCGCGCCCCCGTTGCCCGGCTTCACTCCCGCGCCACCGCAATCGACCGTGCTGCCCGGACCCGCGGCGGAGGAGCAGGGCCCATCGGTCCTGCATCAGGATCGCAACGATGGCCTTGAAGACGGCATGCGGACGCGGTCCGAGCGGGCACGGAAGGCGGCCAGGGAGGCTGATCCGGCGGTCACGCGGGCGCTTCAGGACGCCGAGTGGCGGGCGCACCATCTCATCAATCGTGCGGCAGCGCAACGCTTCCCAGACCTCCTCAAGGAAGCGGCGCGGGCGGGGTGGCGAACCGACGATGCCGGCAATGTGGCACCGCTGCCAGCCTCGCCGGAAGCGCAACGCAAGCTCGAAGGTGCCGGTATCCATCGTCCGGTGCATGACAGCGGGCACCGAAACTGGAACGATGACGTTCGTTCTGGCCTAAGCGACATTGAAGACGAGCTTCGCGACGACGGCCTGATGCCGGTACTGATGCCTACGCTCAAGGAGCACGCAAGGGACTGGAGCGACTCCAAGGCAGGTTGCGAAAAAAGCTGCTCAATCTCCTTCGCGTGACGCAGAATGAGCCGGCCACATCTCCTACTTCGGCCTAAAGTCATACAAGTTGAGCAAACTCGGATGGAACTTCCCGAATTGTGGTTCATGAACGAAGATCCCGACGTGATGTGGGACTTTGACCAGGTCCTCCTGCGCGATGAGCGCCTGGGACTGCAGAACACCAGACAGCTTCGCTTGGCGGAATATGCGCTGCGGAATTCGGCAGGAATTTCGAGCAGCGATGACGTGTCCCTTCCCAAAGATTTTCCGACGCTGCGCCTCGCCATGCCGCAAGAGGCCATCGCGCCGGATTTTTTCCACTACGACGGATACAGGATTGTTTCCCGCAGGCTTAGGGACGTGGTTGCTCAGCCGGAGGATGTCATTCAGTTCATCCCGATCGAGCTGGTCAGTGGTAGCCCGCAGGCGCGGGCGCAGCACTATCAGCTGATGCGCCTTTTGGCGCGGCAACCGGCGATGGACCTCGACCGCTCGGAATGCACTCTGGAGGACTTCACAGATCGCATCACCGGCCAACCGCGCAAGAGAGCGGTATTCATCGACCGGTTTGTCCTGCTCGACAATCTGCAACCCCGCACCGAAATCTTCCGCGTCGACGAAGCTCCCACCCGCATCCTCGCCAGCGAGGGGATAGCGCACCGCGTGCTGCTCGCCGGCTGTACAGGCATGGAGTTCGCCGATCCGGCAAACCGCTGGAGCGGCATGCGTATCGAACGCTACCGCACGGTGAACGGCACCGCCGAACGACGGGTTCATTTCCTGGATTGACAGCTCATAGGACGGTCTGGTTCCGCGAGGAGAACTGATGACCATGCGCCCGACAGGAAGATGGACATCCATCTTCCATTGAGAAACGTAGAGAACACCGATCTTGGATACCGTCTCCATCAATCCGGCAGGATCGCCGCAGCTTCGCCTAAACAGTGAGAGAACACCGAGCATTCTTTCGTCGGCCAGGGTGTTTACTGGCGCTGGCGGTACTCGCCGCCATCCCCGCGCTTGCGACCTGGAAAATCTGTGATGAATTGCGCCCATGGTACACCCACGAGGTTCTTCTTCGCCTGTCCTCCCCCACAGGCGCGTGGACCGCGGTGGTCAGCGAGGACACGGTCGAGGCACCGCTGTCGACCAGTATCAATGCTCACGTCGATCTGATTTCGCGAGAACGTCCGAACGAGCCGATCGAACTGCTCGGGATCGATACTGGGGGCGACCAAGGCGAGCGCCCTCGGATTGCCTGGTCCGCTCCGAACATCTTGCGCGTGACTGTCCCGAACGTGCCCTATCTCACAGTTCTCACCCGTCAGGCGGACGGGGTCCAGGTCGACATACAGTTTGATCCGGACGACCCCGCGGCGCGCGCGGCATGGCTGAAGCAAATGGGGCTGTCGCCCGACGGACCATGAGAGAACACCGTGCATTCTTCCGTCGGCTAGCGTGTGCGCTGGGGCTGGCGGCGCTCGTCACCATGCCGGCGCTTGCGACGTGGAAGATTTGTAACGCAATCTGCGTGTGTCATACTCGCGAGGTTCTTGCTCGCCTGCCCTCCCCGACCGGCGCGTGGACCGCGATCCTCAGCGAGAACACGGCCGAGGGACTGCTATCGACCGCATTCAGTGCCGACGTCGAGCTGATCTCGCGAGAGCGACCGTACAGGTCGATTGCAGTCCTCGGGGTCGATACTCACGGGCGCGATAATCTGCGCCCTGGCATTGCCTGGTCCGCTCCGGACGTCTTGCGTGTGACTGTCCCGAATCTATCCGTTCTCAGACTTCTTAACCGCCACGCCGACGGAGTCCAAGTCGACATACAGTTCGATCCGGACGACCCCGCGGCTCGCGCGGCATGGCTGAAGCAGATGGGACTGCCGACCGACGGACCCTGAGAGAACACCTCGTCCGCCCACGCACCCCACGGACTGGGAAAGAAAGGAAGGCCAGGAGTCCCGCCTCCAATTCTTCGTAAATGGGACACCACGGACTGGATGGCGCGGCATCCGGGCTGGAGATCTCCTTCGCCTGACGCAGAATGAGCCGGCCACATCTCCTGCTTCGGCCTAAATCCATACACGTTGAGCAAACTCGGATGAAACTTCCCAAATTATGGTTCATGAAGGAAGATCCCGACGTGATGTGGGACTTTGACCAGGTCCTCCTGCGCGATGAGCGCCTGGGATTGCAGAACACAGACAGCTTCGCTTGGCGGAATATGCGCTGCGGAATTCGGCAGGAGTTTCGAGCAGCGATGACGTGCCCCTTCCCGAAGATTTTCCGACGCTGCGGCTTGCCATGCCGCAAGAGGCCATCGCGCCGGATTTTTTCCACTACGACGGATACAGGATTGTTTCCCGCAGGCTTAGGGACGCGGTTGCTCAGCCGGAGGATGTCGTTCAGTTCATCCCCATCGAGCTGGTCAGTGGTAGCCCGCGGGCGCGGGCGCAGCACTATCAGCTGATGCACCTTTTGGCGCGGCAACCCGCCATGGACCTCGATCGCTCGGAATGCACTCTGGAGGACTTCACAGATCGCATCACCGGCCAACCGCGCAAGAGAGCGGTATTCATCGACCGGTTTGTCCTGCTCGACAATCTGCAACCCCGCACCGAAATCTTCC
>JAFAYM010000126.1 GCA_019240395.1 Acidisphaera sp.
GGCGCTCGGGGGGGACGTGTTTCGCCGCCTCGTTGTTGACGAAGCCGTAGGGGATCAGCATCGACAGCCGCGCCTGCGGCACCGGCATCGTGATGAAGGCGATGAACTTTTGGGCGTTCTCGCGGTTCGGCGAGCCTTTCGGGATCGCCCAGACGTCGGTGCGCAGCAGCTGGTCCTGCCAGACGATGTCAACCGGCGCGCCGGACGCCTGGATCGCGGCGATGCGGCCGTTCCAGGCGGTGGCCATCACCACCTCGTTGTCGTTCAGCAGGCGCGCGGGCTGCGCGCCGGCGGTCCACCATTGCTGCACGTTCGGCTTGATTTTTTTGAGGCTGTCGAAGGCCTTGTCGATGTCGATCGGGTACACCTTGTCGCGCGGTACGCCGGCGGCCATCGAGGCGACTTCGAGGTCGGGCGTCAGGCCGCCCGAGCCGGACTGCAGCGAGCGCGGGCCGGGGAAGGTGCTGGTGTCCCAGAGATCCTTGTTGTCCTTGGGTGTCTTCCCGCCGAAGGCGTCGCGCCGGAACGCGTAGATTTGCGCGTAGGGCAGCATCGCGCAGTAGAATTTGTTGCGGAACACCGGGTCGATGTTTTCCACGTCGTACAGCGAAAAGTCGATCGGCTCCCAGTAGTCGCCCTTGGCGGCGAGGTTGAGAACGGAGGAGCCGTCCTCCTCGGCGATGTCGTATTCGATGTTTTTCGTATCGACCATCGCCTTGATCTTCGCGGTGTCCGGGCCTTCGGATTCGATGACCTTGATGCCCGACAGCTGCTCGAACGGCTTGAAATAGGCCTGGCGCTGCGCATCCTGGAACGCGCCGCCGAAGGAGCAGACGCGCACCGTGCCGCTGCCCTTCAGCTTGTCGGGGATCGACGTGATCGCGGGGAGCTGCGGCGCGGTCTGCGGGGTCGTCTGGGCGAAGGCAACATGGCGGGTCATCGCCGCGGCCGCCGCGGCGGTCAGGCCGAAGCGCGCGGCGTTGCGAATAAAATTTCGGCGCGTGCAGTCGGCGATGTGCGGCGGCTCGGCTGCGATGCGGCGCAGCAGCTTTTCCAGCTCGGTCATGGATATCCTCCCCCTGTGATGACAAGAGCGGTGCGGCGGCGCTCGGCGCGGCGGCGCAAAAGCTCGGCGCCGAGCATCAGGCCGGTGGTGATGACGATCAGCATCGTCGAGACGGCGGCGATGGTGGGGTCGATGTCGAAATGCAGCTGCTCCCACATGCGGCGCGGCAGGGTGACCGCGGTGCTGCCGGAAAGATAGAGGGCGACGAGCAGCTCGTCGAACGACGTGATGAAGGCGAACACGGCGCCGGCGAACATGCCGGAGCGGATCAGCGGCAGGGTAACCTGGCGGAACGTGCCCCAGGGTGTCGCGCCGAGGCTCAGCGCCGCGTATTCGATGCGCCGGTCCACGCCTTGCAGCGCGGCGGCGACGTTGATGACGACGAAGGGCACGGCGAGGCAGGAATGCGCGAGGATCAGCGCCACGGGATGGCCGATCAGGCCGTATTTGGCGTAGGCGAAATACACGCCGATGGCGACGATGATGCCGGGGACGATCACCGGCGACAGGATAAAGCCGTTCAGCACGCGCTTTCCCGGAAAGCTACCGCGCACCAGACCGATGGCGGCGGGGGTGCCGAGCAGCAGTGACAGCGCGGTGACGGCGAGGCCGACCCAGATGCTGATCCAGGCCGAGCCGGTCCAGGCCTCGCGGCCGAAGAAATTGTCGTACCATTGCAGGCTGAAGCCGGGGGGCGGGAAGGTCATGTATTTGCCGGCCGAGAAGGATAGCGGGATGACGATCAGCAGCGGGGCGATCAGATAGAGGAAGATCAGCATCACGACGGCGTAGAACAGGGCGTGCAGCAGCGCGCGCATGGGGCTCATGCCGCTCGCTGATACGGGACGCGAGGCGGCGTGTCTCTGCGGCGTGGTGGTGCAGGGACAATCGGTATCGTGCCGCGGCTCTGGATTGCTTCGCCTTCGGCTCGCAATGACGAGGGAGTGGGGAGGCGGTGCATCAGAAAATTCGCTCGACGCGCACGACGCGGGTGAACGCCGTGAAGATGATCAGCACGACGGCGAGCAGCACCAGCGCCATCGCGGAGGCCAAAGGCCAGTGCAGCACGTCCACCTCGTCGCCGATCAGGATGGAGATCATCAGGTCCGACGGGCCGCCGACCAGCGCGGGCGTGATGTAGAAGCCGATCGACAGCGTGAACACCAGGATGCATCCGGCGGAAATGCCGGGACGGGAGAGCGGCAGCAGGACCTGGCGGAACACACCGAGCGGCCGCGCGCCGAGCCCCTGCGCCGCCTGGATCAGCCGCCAGTCGAGACCCCGCAAGGTGGCGTAGATCGGCAGCACCATGAACGGCAGCAGCACGTGCACCATGGCGACGGTGACGGAAAAGCGCGTGTTGATCAGCCGCAGCGGTCGGGTGATGAGACCGAGACCGAGCAGCGCGTTGTTGATGATGCCGTTGCGGCCGAGCAGGACCATCCAGGCGTAGGTGCGTACGAGGATGCTGGTCCAGAACGGGATCAGCACCAGGATGATGAGCACGCCGGACCATGATCTTGCGGTCCGCGCCAGGAAGAAGGCCAGCGGATAGGCCAACAGCAGGCACAGAAGGGTG
>JAFAYM010000162.1 GCA_019240395.1 Acidisphaera sp.
GCGCCGGGCGTCGGCATGGTCACCAATTCCGGCGGCGAGCGTCAGCTCGCAGTCGATCTTGCCGCCGACCTCGGCTGTCCCATGGCCACGATCGAACCGGAGACGATGCGGCGCCTGGAGGCGGTGCTGGACCCCGGCATGTCGCCGGTAAATCCCGTCGATTCGTTCGGGGATGGGCGGATGCTGGTGGGCGAGTGCATGGAGGCACTGGCCGGCGATCCGGCGGTGGGCGCGGTCGTGCTGCTGTCCAACCTGGTGCATGGCCGCGACACCGCGCGCAACGAGGGCTTGGCGGCCGAACGGGTGCACCAGGCGACGGGGAAGCCGGTTCTGGTCGCCGGCAATTTGCATAGTGCGATCGACCGGCCGGAGGCGACCCGACTGCGCCGTGCCGGCATTCCCGTGCTGATGGGCACCACGACGTCGCTGCTGGCGCTCCGACATTTCCTCGCCTGGCACGAACGCCGCCCGGTGCCACTGCCGGCGCTGCACGCCGAGGATGGTTTGGCCCGGCACTGGCGGGGCGTGCTGCACGCCGCGCGGGGCAAGCCGCTGGCTGCTGAGCTCGGCTTGGAGCTTTTCGCGGCATACGGGGGTGCCATCGCTGCCGGCGCGGTGGTGAACGACCCAATGGCGCTCGGCGCCGCCGCCGAGAAGCTGGGCTTTCCGCTGGTGCTGAAGACCGCGGCGCCGGAGGTGCTGCACAAGACCGAGCAGGGTGGGGTGGTGCTGGGGATCGCCGATTTGCCGGCACTGCAGGCTGCCTACGCCCGGCTCGCGGTGCGGTTCGGCCCCGCCTGCCTGGTGCAGCGGCACGTGCCGCCGGGAATTGAAATGCTGCTCGGCATGGTGAACGACCCGGATTTCGGCCCGGTGATGACGCTCGGCGTGGGCGGCATTTTCGCAGAAGTGTTCCGCGATACGCTGACGGTGATTCCGCCGCTCTCCCAGGAGGCGGCGCAGTCTTGCCTGCGCCGCCTGCGCGCCTACCCCGTGCTGCAGGGCGTCCGGGGGACTGAAGGCGCCGATCTCGATGCCTTGGCCGATGCGATTGGGCGGTTCAGCCGTCTTTGCGCCGAGATCGGCCCGGCGATCCGGGAGATGGATATCAATCCGCTCGTTGCGAGCCGGGACGGAGCCGTGGCCGTCGACGCCCTGATCATCCCCATCGGCTGAAGACAGACCAAGGAGGATCGCCGCCGCATGACGTACGAGACGATTACGACAGAGACGCAAGGCCGCATCGGTGTCCTGACGTTGAACCGGCCGCATGTGCTCAACGCCTTCAACCAGGCGCTGATGGCCGAGACGAAAATCGCGATGGCGGCCTTCTCCGCTGATCCGGCGATCCTCGCCATCATCGTGCGCGGCGCGGGTCGGGCGTTTTCCGCCGGGTTCGACATGAAGGAGTCGGCGACGCGCGATCTGTCCGACATCAACGACAGGCTGGCATCGACGCGGACCAACTTCGATTTCATCATGCAGTTCTGGGACTGCCCGAAGCCGACGATCGCCGCCGTGCACGGTTTCTGCCTGGCCGGCGCGTTCGAGGTGGCACTGGCGTGCGATTTCACGGTGGCGGCCGAGGGCACCAGGATGGGTGAGCCGGAGGTCCGGTTCGGCGCCGGGATCGTCGCCCTCCTGCTGCCCTGGATGACTACGCCGAAGCTGGCGAAGGAGCTGCTGCTGACCGGCACGGACCAGTTGGATGCAGCGCGGGCGCATGCGATGGGGCTGGTAAACTACGTGGTGCCCGCCGGTCAGGAATTCGAAAGAGCCTTCTCGCTGGCGCAGAATGTGGTTGCCTCCGCCCCGCTCTCGGTGCAGCTCACCAAGCGGGCGATCAACCGCAGCTACGAGACCGCGGGGATGCGCGAAGCGCTGCTGGCCGCGCTCGACGTTGATCTGATGATCGGCATGGCGGGCAACCCGGAGAAGGCGGAGTTCAGCCGCATCAGAGCGGAGCAGGGGCTCAAGGCGGCCATCGCCTGGCGCGACGCGAAATTCGCCTGATACCAGTTCTCGCACGCACCGACTCATACCAGCCGGCGGAAGCGGTGACTCTTCCAACGCTCCCGCCGGCTGGTATCGCGCGCCGGGTTGGCGGGCGGCGGCGCGCCAATGGCCGTCATTCCCGCGAAAGCGGGAATCCATGTGCCGCGTAGATCCCCGCTTTCGCGGGGGTGACGATGATTTGTGGCGCTCCGTGCGACCTCTCACATGTCGGCAGGTCCGCGCCAGGCCTGGGCAAAGACCCGCAGCATATTTCCGCCGAGCACCTTGGCGACTTCGCATTCGGCAAAGCCGCGGCTGCGAAGGGCCGCGGGGAGCACGGCAAAATCGTCGACACGTTCGAAACCCTCGGCATAGACGGTGTCGATCGTGTACTCGCCGACGATGGAAGGATAGCGCTGGCGGAATACCCGCTCGAAGCGGATGAGGGACTCGCCCTCGAAGAAATCGGAGCCGATGCCGACGTGGTCGATTCCCCACCGATCCGCCACATAGGCGATGTGGTCGATCACGCTGTCCAGGTTGGGCCGTTCGCCTGCCCGCTTCTCGCAGAACGGAGCATAAGCGGTTATGCCGATCACGCCGCCCCGCGAGGCGAGGGCGGCCAGCACGTCGTCCGGGGCGTTGCGCGGGTGGTCACGCAGCGCCCTGACATTGGCGTGGGTGATGACGGGGGTGCCTTCGGCAAACTCGATCGCCTCGCGCGCCGTCCGTGCCCCGGCATGAGCGAGATCGACGATCATCCCGGCGGCATCGATCTCACGGATGCAGATGCGGCCGAACTCGGTGAGCCCGGTATCCTCGGGCTCGAGGCAACCGCAGCCGATCGCGCTCCGCTCATTATAGGCGAGCTGCACGATGCGCTGCCCGAGCTTGGCCATGATCAGAATCAGGCTTGGATCCCCGGCGATCTTCAGGTCAAGGCCCTGGCAGCCAAAGATGATTCCGAGCCGGCCCTCCCGCCTGGCGCGCATAATGTCGGCTGTCGTCCGCACATGCAGCAGCCGGGGCTCAAGCGCGAAATAAGAAAAATACCCATGCAGGGAGTGAAGATAGGCGCGGAAATCATCGGCGCCCTGAGCCACTCCTTGGATTCCCATGGTCACGTTCATCGCGGTGAGCCCGGAGGCGAGAGCGCGATCGAGCCATGCGCGGCCGTTGCGCGCCGGCGGCGGCAACTGAGCTGCCGGAAGCAGCGCAGCCGATCCCATAGCGTCGATGATCAGAGGCGACTCATGCGGCATCGGATCTCTCTTGTGCCAGATGGTGATTCAGATCGGGACGTACGCCGTTTCGCTGTTTTCGGCGAGAACTGCGGCGACTGTCGATAGCCCAGACTCGAGTCGCTCCCGCGACTCGACGGCGCCCCCGAGGCTGACGCGTACCGCGTGAGGAACGCCGGCGCGCCCGACGGCGAAGGCTTCGCTGGGCATGACGAGCGTGCCGCGGGCGGCGACCTCTCGGACGAAAGCGCCTGCCCGCCAGGAAGCGGGAAGGCTGAGCCACAGATGCATGCCGCTGGTCAGCGCAGCCGGACGGAACCGGCCGAGATGCCGCGCCGCCAGCGCATTGCGGAGCTGGAGTTCGTGCCGCTGACGCTCGGCCAGACGTGTGGCGGTGCCGTCCTCGATCCAGCCGCAGGCGATCTCGGCAGTCAGCGGGGGCGCCATCCAGCAGGTGCCGCCCAGCCCGAGAATGAGGTCGCGCGCCCGCGCTTCCGGTGCAGCGAGGAAGCCGAGCCGCAGTCCCGGTGCTATGATCTTGGAGAGGCTGCTGAAGAAAAAGCTTCGCTCCGGCGCGAAGGCACTGATCGGCGGCGGCGGATCCGCCACCAGGGGCCGGTAGACGGCATTCTCGCAGATCACCAGGTCGTGCGCCCGGGCGACGCTGGCGAGCGCCCGCCGCCGTTTCTCCGGCATCACCAGGAGCGTCGGGCTGTGGTGGTCCGGCATGCAGAGCAGCGCCCGCACGCGCCCGCCGCGGCACGCCGCTTCCAGTGCCTTTGGACAGAGGCCCTCATCGTCTCCCGGCACGCCGCGCAGTTCGAGTTGCAGCGTGGTGGCGAGCAGCTTTATCAGCGGGTCGGTCAACGCATCGCTGAGCAGGACGTCGCCGGCGGCGGCATTCGACAGCAGCACGATCGAGGCGGCATGCTGGGCGCCGCAGGTCACCACGACATCCTCGGGTCTGGTCGCCAGGCCGAGGCTGGCGAGCCAGGTCGAACCGGCGGCGCGGTGGCGCGCCTGCCCTGCCCATGGCCGGTGATATTCCAGCAGCCCGGTCGAGCCGCCGGCGCCAAGCCGTGCCAGGGCGGCCGTGAGCGCCTGCGTCTGTCCCAGGCTGGTGATCGCGGTGTTGAACGACAGGTCGATCGCGTCGTTGACGGCTTCATCCGGACGGATTCGCCGCCGCTCTGACAGAGGCGGCTCCAGAACGAAGGTACCGCTGCCAACTCCGCCGCGCACATAGCCGCGCCGCTTCGCCTCGCCATACGCCTTGGTGACGGTGGCGACCGCGACGCCGAGACGAAACGCAAGATCACGGTGCGTCGGCAGCTGCTGCCCCGGGCGCAAGGCTCCCGAAGCGATGTCGCTCGCCAGCGCCTCGACGATGCCTTGGCTCTGCCGGTGCCGCGCGATTTTCGGTGTCCACGATGTCATAGGACAAATTCCAGTTTGACTATGACAATTGCGCCGCCTCATGCTTCGCGCAAGCGGGCGCGCGCAGCAATCGGGCACGCAGCCGATGCCGCGAGGCGGGCCATGGCAGAAGAGGAAAGACAATGGATTGCGGCTATTATCTGCCCTGCTACTGGCCGGACACATCCTATCCGATGCAGCATCTGTATCGGGAGATGGTGCGCGAGGCGCAGTTCGCGGAGGATCTCGGCTACGTCTCCTTCTCCATACCGGAGCATCACTTCACCAACGCCCTGGTGCATCCGAGCGGGCTGCTGAGCGCCGTGCACGTCGCCGCGCAGACCAGGCGCGTGCCGATCCTCACCGCCACCACGGTTCTGCCCTTCCACAATATCCCGCAACTCGCCGGCCAGATCTCCCAGGCGGACTGCCTGACCAACGGCCGCATCCAGATCGGCGTCGGACGGGGTGCCTACCAATACGAGTTCGAGCGGCTGCAGATCCCGATGGAGGATGCGCGCGAGCGGTTCGCCGATTCCCTCGAATTGCTGCTCAAGCTGCTGTCGGAGGAAGATGTCAGTTGGGACAGCCGGTTCTATAGGCTGGCGCCGACCACCATCACGCCGCGGCCGGTGCAGAAGCCGCATACTCCGATCTGGTTCGCCGCGACGACACCGGACAGCCTCGACTACGCCGCCGCGCGCGGCTTTCCCGTGATGACGACACCCCTGCGTGAGTCGTTCGACAAGGTCATCGCGCAGGTAGAGGGATTCAAGCGCGGGCGGGCTCGGGCGACAGGGGACAAGAGCCGCATCAGGCTCTCCATGCTGATCATGGCTTTCGTCACCGAAAGCCGGCGCCAGACCGATGAGCTGGTGCAGCATGCGCTCAACCGCCACCGACGCTTCCTGAACGTATTCACCACGCCGGGCGAAGTGGCAGGCGGCGCGATCCGGCTGATCGAGTCCGATCTGACGGCAGAGCAGATCGAGCGCAATCTGGTCATCGGCCCACCGGAACTCGTCGCCCAGAAGCTTTCGGAATACGCCGCTTTGCAGATCGACAATCTTCAGGTCAACATGAATTTCGGCGCGCCGCACGCCCAGGTCATGCGGTCGCTGGAGCTCTTCGCCACGCGGGTGATGCCGAGTCTCGGCTGAACCGGGCGAGCCGGTCCGATGGGAGCAGGCGTAGCCTTCGCACGATCATTGCGGCATGATCGCTTCGGCGTGGCGAGCCGTCGTGCAAGCGGGAAGGGATGACCATGGCAGATCTGTCGCGTCGTACTCTGGTCAAGGCGGCGGTCGGGGCAGCCGCCGGCGTTGCGTCGGCCCGAATGGCCCGCGCCGCCGATGCGGCCGCCGCCTTCCGCATCGCCACATGGGGCGGCAGCTGGCGGGATTCGGTCGCCAAATCCATCGTCGGCGGGATGGACCTGCGTGGCGCGCCTCCGGATTACGTGCTCGGCAACCCTGACGACAACCTTGCCAAGCTGATCGCCGCACATCGTGGGGGGCAGATCCCGTTCGACGTCATGGAGTGCAATCCCGACCAGATCCCGGCCCTGACACGCTCCGGCCTGTTCGAAACCGTCGACTACGGCAAGCTGCCGAATGCCGCCGCAATCCCTGACTGGGCGCGCGAACAATGCGTCGTCTGCACCGTCTCGACCGAGGACGGCATCGCGTATAACGAAGAGAAGTTCAGGCAATCCGGAATCGCGCCGCCGACGAGCTATCTCGACCTCAAGAATCCGCTTCTTGCCGGCAAGCTCGCCTTCCCCGACGTTTCGAACGCGCAGCACTGGAATGCGGTGGTCGGTCTGGCGATGCTGGGCGGCGGCAGCGAGAGCGACATGCTGCCGGCGCTGAAGCTCGTCAACGAACTCAAGCCGGCATATTTCTTCGCGGCGTCCACCGATCTGGCCACGCGGTTCGGCTCCGGCGAGATCTGGGCCGCCCCCTGGCAGGTCGGCTGGGCGGTTCGGCTGAAGCGGGCCGGCGCGCCGGTGGCGATGGCCTACCCAAAATTCGGCGACAAGGTCGGCGCCCTCTATACGATCTCGGTCGGCATCGTGAAGGGAACCCCGCGGGAGAGCGAGGCCTATGCCTTCATCAACGAGTATCTCTCCACCGCGGCGCAGGGCGCGCATGGCGCCGCCACCGGGACTCTACCGCTCAATCCCGGCGGCCGATCCGTGTTGGCCCAGGATCCGGTGAACACGGGGCTGATGATCCTGAGCGACCAGGGCCTGAACGACATGTTCCAGATCGACTGGTCGCGTCTGGATACGCGGCAATGGCGCGAGGCGTGGAATCGCGGGATCAACCGCTAAGCCACCCGATGGCGAGCGTCTCGGCCGAGAGCATCTCGAAGATCTACGGCAGCACGCGCGTCGTCGATGATGTCAGCCTGACGGTCGAGCAGGGCGAATTCGTCGTCCTGCTCGGCCCGTCGGGATGCGGCAAGACCAGCACGCTGCGCATGATCGCCGGCTTCGTGCAGCCCAGCGCCGGCAGGATCGTGATAGGCGGCGAGGACGTGACCAATGTGGCGCCACGGCTGCGCAAGATCGGCATGGTGTTCCAGAACTACGCGCTGTTCCCGAACATGAGCGTGGCCGAGAACATCGCCTTCGGTCTGCGTCAGCAGCGGGCGGACCGGCGGGTGATCCAGGCTCGCGTCGCGGAGCTTCTCGAACTGATCCGGATGCCCGACCGCGGCGCCAGTTCGGTGAGCGCGCTTTCCGGTGGCCAGCAGCAGCGCGTGGCGCTGGCGCGCGCGCTCGCGGTATCGCCGCGCGTCCTGCTGATGGACGAGCCGCTCGGCGCGCTCGACCTGAAGCTGCGAGAGGCCATGCAGCTCGAGCTGGCGCGCATCCAGCGGGCACTGCGCATCACCACCATCCTGGTGACCCACGATCAGCAGGAGGCGATGAGCCTGGCCGATCGGATCGTCGTCATGGCGCACGGCCGAATCCAGCAGATCGGCACGCCCGACGACCTCTATCGCCGGCCGCGCAACCGCTTCGTCGCGGAATTCGTGGGCAGGAACAACATCCTGCGCGGCTGCATCGAGGGTGCAGGCGGGGAAGGATCGCGCCTGGCGCTGCGCGGCGGCATCACCATCCCGGTCGCCACACCCCGCACGGTGGCGTCCGGCGCGACTGTGGAGGTGGCGATCCGACCGCAGCACATGGCCCTTTGCGGCGCAGGCGCGGCTGAGGGAAGCGGGGTGCGCGGGCGGATCGAAGCGCGGCGGTTTCTCGGTACCGCCGTCCAGTATTCGGTGCGCCTCGCGTCGGACGACCTGCTGCTCGTCGAGAGCCCGGCGGAGGGAGATCCACCCGATCCGGGGGAGACTGTCTGCCTCACCTGGGATCGGCACCGCACGCTGCTGTTCAACGCTGAGGGCCAGGCGATTCATGATCCGGCGCTGCCCGATCCGGTGCTGCATGCGCTGTGATGCCGAGCCGATGCGCGCCACTGCCCGACAGGCGAGGCGCCGCCCCCGTGGGAACGGATGGCGATGGTTCCTCTGGCCGCCTATGCTGCTCTCCCTCGGACTGCTGGTCCTGCCGCAGGCCGCCTTCATCTGGCTCAGCCTGCACGCCGATCTCGGTCTCGGTCAGATCTCCGATGCCGTCACCCTGGAGAACTACCTTCGCGTCCTGACCGACCCGTTCTATCTCGGCTCGTTCTGGCTGACCGTGCATCTCTCCGCGGCGGCAACCCTGTTCGGGCTGCTGGTCGGCTTTCCCGCTGCCTACGCGCTGGCCCGGATCGGCGGCTGGATCGCCACCATCATACTCAGCCTGATCCTGACGACCTCGCTCATCACCGTGGTGGTGAAGCTGATGGGCCTGAACATCATTCTCGGATCGACCGGTCTGATCAATACGAGCCTGCTGGCCCTATCGATTACCAGCAGCCCGGTGCAGATGATCAACAACGAAACGGGGGTTTTCATCGGCCTCGTGCAGTACACCATGCCGCTGATGATTGTGCTGCTGTTCGGCGTGGTGCAGACGATCCCGGTCGAGATCGAGGAAGCCGCGGCGATCCTCGGCGCGACGCGAGCGCGGACCTATTTGCGAGTGATCCTGCCGAACGCCCGAGCAGGGTTGCTTTCGAGCGGGCTCATCGCCTTCAACATGAGCATGGGTGCTTTTACCTCGGCGGTCCTGCTCGGCGGCGGACGGGTTCGCACCATCCCCGTGCTCATCCAGCAGATGATCATCCAGAACAACGACTACGGCAAAGGCGCGGCCCTCTCCACCATGCTGGTCGTCTTCGCGTTTCTGCTGAACCTGATCGCCGGCGGGCTGCTGGCACGAGGCGGCGGGGGGCAGACGGGCTGACATGGCGGTAGAGCGGGACTGGAACCGCCGCCTCGCGTCCAAGGCCATCCTGGCCGGGGCCGTGCTGTTCCTCGCCGCTCCGTTTGTCGTCGTGCTCGGCGCCTCGTTCGATCCGGCGACCGGGTATCACGTCGCCTTTCCGCCGCGCGGCTTCTCGCTGGCCAGCTATGCGGCGATCCCCTGGAAATACGCGCGTGCCGCCGGCACCAGCGTGATGGTCGGCGTGATCGTCGCGGTAGTCTCGACGGCGATCGGGCTGTGCGCCGCGCTCGGACTGGTGCGTGGCCGGCTGATCGGGCGGGAGGCGCTGGCCTCCTTCTTCCGCATGCCGGTGCAGATCCCCTTCGTCGTGACGGGAGCGGTGTTCCTGCAATTCTACTATCAGCTGGCGTCCCTCACCGGGGTGAACCTGCTGAACGGACTGACCGGCCTGATCATCGCCCATGTCTTTGTCGCCGTACCGTACAGCGTGGGTGCGGTCACCGCCGTGCTCAGCCGGTTCGATCCGGCACTCGAAGAGGCGGCGGAGAGCCTCGGCGCCACGGCATGGGCGACCTTTCGTTCGGTCACCTTGCCGATCATCCGCCCAGGTGTGCTGGCCGGCCTGTTCTACGCGTTCATCGTCTCCTTCGGCGACATTCCGGTGGCGCTGTTCCTGGCCCCAGGAGACCGCGCGACGTTGCCGGTGCAGATCTTCGAGGACATGCAGTTCGACTTCAAGCCATCGATGCTCGCCGTCTCCAGCCTGATCGCCGTGCTGTCGCTCGCCGCAATCCTTGCGGCTCGCGAGCTCGCGGGTTTCGACATGGTCGCCCGGCCGGCGCATGCTTCGGCGGCGAGTCAGCCCAGTGAACGCACAGCCAGACCGTAGAGGAAGCTCAGCACCAAGGACGCACCGGCCCGCCCGGTCATGTTGTCGCGGTCGAACGGGGGCGAGATCTCGACGAGATCCATCCCGACGGTCTTGGGCGCGCTGCCGATGATCCGCAGCGCCTCCTGTATATCGCGCAGGTCCAGGCCGAACGGGTTCGGCGCGGCGGTGCCGGGGGCTTGTGCTTGGTCGATGCAGTCGATGTCGACGGAGACATAGATCGCGTCCGTCCCGTTGCCGGCTATCTCCAGTGCCTGATGCACGCCGGCGAGGACGCCATCGCGGCGCAGATCGCGCCCGGGCATGACGGTCACGCCCTGAATGCGGGCGTACTCGGCGAGCTGACGCGAATTGGTGAATTCCGACATCCCGAGCTGCACCAGGTTACTGCCGTGAACCGCTTCGGGCAGCGTCTCGAGCGCCTTGCGGAACGGCACGCCGCTCGATTCCGCCCCCAGATGTGCGGCGCGCAAGTCATGATGCGCGTCGAAATGGATGATCCCGAGCCGGCTCCCCGCGCCCAGGCCGCGTACGACGCCGCGCAGGCAGGGATAGGCGATCGAATGGTCGCCGCCGATCGCGATCGGCACGATCCGCTGCCCGACGAATCCCGCGACCGCATCCGAAATGCGCTCGAACGTGCGCGCCATGTCGGTCAGTGCCACCGGCACGTCGCCGACATCGGCCGCCGCGAACCCATCCATGTCCCGGAGGTCGCTGCTGCTGAATGTCGTGTAGTACATCAGGCCCTGACGCACGGCATCCGGCCCGCCGCGTGAGCCGGTGCGGACGACCGATGCGCCGTCGAACGGGATTCCGAGCAAGACCGCTTGCAGCCTGTCCAGAGCGCCATCCCATTCGAGCCAACCGCCGGCGCGGCGCTCGTCGGCATCGCCCTTCATCGTGTTGACCACCAAACCCGGGGCAACCAGACCAAACGGATAACCCGGCTTCATCGGTGCCGTCCTGCGTCGTCCATCGGGACTCCTTGACACCGACCTGATCGCAATGCGCATTCTAAGTCAACAGACGTTTCTCAGCAGGACACGATCGATGCGCCGCCGTCCCACCGTCCTTCTACTCGGCCTCGCGGTGCTTGGCATGACGCTCGAGCTCGCGTTGCCGCGGCAGGCCGCCTCGCAGACCGTGTCGGCGGCCGCGGCGCATCTGCCCCAGACGATACGGGACCGGGGAGAGCTGCGGATCGGCACCGCGCCGACCTATCCGCCGCTCGAATCCAGAGACCCGGCGACCAATACGCTGCAAGGCCTCGACATCGACCTCGGCAATGCGATCGCGACGCGGCTTGGCTTGAAGCCGGTCTGGATGGACCAGAGCTTCCAGCAACTGATCCCGTCGCTCGATACCGGGCGGATCGATATCGGCGCGTCTGGCATGACCGACATTCCGGCACGCCGGGAGAAGACGGATTTCGTCGATTATTTCGCGACCGGCGTCCAGCTCTTTACCCTCGCCCCGGCGCCGCCCGACCTGCAGAAAGTGGAGGATGTCTGCGGTCGTAAGGTCGCGGTCAACCGCAACGGGATCTTCTTCGTGCGCATGCAGGAATTCAGCGAGCAGATCTGCGTCGCGAAGGGGCGCAAGCCGGTCGACCTGGTGCTCACCGATCTCACGTCGGATGGACGACGACAGATGGCAGAGGGACGGGCCGTGGCCGCGGCGCAGGGGGTCGACGCGATCCGCTACCTCAACGAGACCGCCGACTCGCCGGAACGCGGGAAATACGCGCTGATCGGCGCGCCGATCTCGGTGGATCTCGCCGGCTTCGGGGTGGCGAAGTCGCAACCGGCGCTGCGCGACGTCATCGCCTCGGTCGTCCAGGAGATGATCGCCGACGGCAGCTACGACACGATCTTCCGCAAATGGGCGCTGCCCTACACGGAGGTAAAGCAAGTAACGATCAATGCCGGGGGCGCGGGCACGCCGTGAGCCGGCCGTATGCCGCGACGCTGGCCGGGTTCTACGCCGGCCTCGATCCGGTGTTGCTGCCGCCGGAGACGGTGCATGCCGTGCGCCGTCATCTCCTGGATACGCTGGGTGCCGCGCTGGCCGGCGCCGATCAGCCGGAGCCGGCGGCGGTCCGCGCAGCCGGCGCGCTGCTCTACGGCAGCTTCGGCGCAGCGCCCCTGTGGGGTCAGGCGCACTGCGCACCCCCCGCGCTTGCAGCCCTGGTCAACGGCACGGCGGCGCATGCGCTGGAACTCGATGACGCCAGCGGCTGCGACCATTCCGGTGCCGTAATCGTGTCTGCCGTGTTCGCGGCGCTGCCCGAGATGCCGGACGCCGCGTGCGGCGAACTGATCGCCGCGGTCGTCGCCGGCTACGACCTCGCCCGGCGCGTGATGGAGGCGGCCGGCGGGTATGATGCCCATAACGGCGCCGGCTGGCATTCCACGGGGACCTGCGGCGTGTTCGGCGCGGCCATCGCGGTAGCGCGGCTCTGGCGTCTGCCGGCCGAGACCGCTGAGCAGGCGCTCGGCATCGCCGGCTCGTTCGCCTCCGGCAACTGGTCCTTCCTGCGGGATGGCGCGATGACCAAACGGCTGCACCCGGGCCATGCGGCCGCTGCCGGCCTGCTCGCCGCCGGGCTGGCGCGTGCCGGCATGACCGGGCCGGCCGAAATCTTCGAGGCATCGTGGGGCGGGTTCTTCGCCACCTACGCGGGCGACGCGGCCGTGCCGAGTGCCTTGACCGCGGAGCTCGGCGCTCAGTGGCGGATTCACTGTTCTTCCATAAAGCCCTACGCCTCCTGCCGGGGCACCCATGCGGCGGTGGAGGCGGCGCTGGAGCTGCGTGCCAGGATACCCGCCGCGGCCGTGGCGCGCGTCGAGGTCGGGGTGCATCCGACAACGGTTCGCATGTGTGGCGGCTCGCGCATCGGCTCCCTGGTCGATGCGCAGATGAGCCTGCCCTACGCCGTCACGGTCGCTTGGCTGCACGGCGACGCCGCCCTGCCCAGCTTCCGCCCGGAGATCCGCGAGAGCGCGGCGACGGCGGGCTGGCTGCCGCGCGTGCGCGTCGTGCACGACCCGGACGTGACCACCAATATCGGCGCGCGCCTCACGGCCTATGCGTGCGACGGCACGGCGGAGACGGTCCGCATCGATGTCCCGCAGGGCTCCTGGGACCGGCCGCTGCCCGACGAGGCTGTCATTGCGAAGTTTCACAGCCTGGCGGACCCGGTGCTCGGCCCATCGCGCGCGGCCGAACTGGCTGCCTGTGTTCTCGGCCTGGGCATGCCCGATCGCGTGACCGGGTTGCCGCTTCTGCTGTTGCGAGACGAGAGGGGCCGGGCATGAATACACCCCAGGACGCCCCGCACGCGGCCTATCGCGGCTTTCGCACGGCCGGCACGAGGCTGACCGAGGAGCCGCTGGCGCATCTGGATTTCCATCGCTCCAGCCTGCTCGGGGAGTCGATCCATTTCATCCATGCCTTCGACAAGGCGCATGCCGTCATGCTGACCGAGACGGGCATCCTGCCGCGCGCCACCGGGCGGTCCATTCTCGCCGCGTTCCGCGCGATGGAGGCGGAAGGGATGGAGGTTGCCCGCGCGGCCGCGGATGGCGGCATGCATTCCGGCGAACACTATCTCATCCGCAGGCTCGGCGAGGAGATCGGCGGCCGGCTGCATCTCGGCCGCAGCTCCGGCGACCTGATCGAGGTGGCGCGCCGCTTGACCTTCAAGGCGCATGTATTGCGTCTCCTGCATGCGCTGGAGGCTGTGCGGACCGCCTTGCTGGACGTGGCGGAAGCCAATCTCGAAACGGTCATGCCGGGCTATACCCACGGCCAGCATGCGCAACCCACGACCTTTGCGCATTGGGCGACAATGTTCGAGATCTGCTTCGCCCGCGACGCGGCAAGGCTGCAGTCATTCCTGGTTCGGCTGAACCGCTCGCCGGCCGGTGCGGCGATCATGACCGGCAGCGACTTCCCGCTCGATCGCAAGCGCACGGCGGCGCTGCTCGGTTTCGACGCACCGCTCGACCACACGATGGACGCGATCCTCAGCCACGACCTCGAGATGGAATACGCGTCCGTCCTCGCCGTGCTGGCGCAGACGCTGGGTCGGCTCGCCGATGATCTGTTCCTGTGGTCGACCACCGAATTCGCCATGGTCGAGCTGCCCGACCGCTATTGCGGCACCAGCAGCATCATGCCGCAGAAGAAGAATCCGGACGGGCTGGAAGACATGAAGGGGCTCGCTGCGCAATCGCTCGGCTTCCTCGTCACGGTGTTCGCGGCCGAGAAGGGGCCGACCGGCTTCCCGATCATGGAGCGGCGCAACAGCCAGGCCGTGCTCTGGGACACCGGGCGCGGCCTCGGCATGCGGCTGGAGAGCATGGCGCCACTGCTGCGCGACCTGCAGCTCAAGCGGGAGCGGATGGCGGATCTCGCGGGCTGCAACTGGGCGCAGGCCACCGATCTCGCCGCCGCCCTGGTACGGGTGGCCGGCCTCGACTGGCGCACCGCGCATCAGCTGGTCGGCGTGTTCGTGCGGGAGTGCATCGCCGCCGGCATCTCCCCGATGGCGGCGCGGCCGGCCGATCTGGACCGCACCGCGATCGGCATCGGTCTGGCGCCCCCCGCCCTGTCCGACGCGGTATTCGACGACGCGATGTCGCCCATTGCTTTCGTGCAGCGTCGCACGCTGCCGGGCGGCCCGGCGCCGGCGGCCATGACGCGCCGCATCGACGATGCCCGCGCCACCCTGGTGCGCGACGCGGCGCTTCTCGCCGCGGCCGAGCAGCAGGCCGGTGCCGCTTCAGCGTGTCTCGAAGCGGCGATCGACGCCATCCTTGCCGCCGAGGGCGCCAAAGCTTGAGCGCGACGCGCCGGGCTCGCGCTTCGCGTACGGCCGCGCCGCCACGCGACACGGCGCCGGAACAGCGCAGCGCGACCTATCCGGTGCGCGAGGAACGGGCGCTGGTCGGGGCCAGGCTGCGCGGGCTGCGCCAGGCACGCGGCCTTTCGCTGGAGCAGGTGGCGCAGGCGATCGGCGTCAACAAATCCTTCGTCAGCAAGCTCGAGCGCAACTTCGTGCAGCCATCGATTGCAACCTTGCTCCGCTACTGCGACGCCGTCGGTATCCGGCCGGGCTTGCTGTTTGACCCGCCGCCGGCGAACCTCGTCCGACGCTCCGAGCGGCGGAAGATCGACCTCGGCGGCGAGGGCCTCTCCGAAGAGCTGATCTCCGGCGACGGCCAGGACCAGGTGATGGTCCTGCTGACCGCCATCGCGCCCGGCGGCGGATCCGGACCCGAACCCTACACGCTGCGATCCACGGCCGACCTCATCCATGTATTGACGGGCCGTCTCGAGGTCACGGTAGACAGCGACACTTACATGCTGAAACCCGGCGACACGCTGACCTTCCCGCCGACCTTGCCGCACCGGTTCCGGAACCCATCCGCGACCGAGGTGACACGCACCTTCTGGGTCATTTCGCCGCCGCCATGAGCACGGCCGGGAAGGCGCCTTCGCTCCTGCTGCTGCGCGCTGGGCGGGTTTTTGCGCCGGAACCGCTCGGGCGCCAGGATGTGCTGATCGGCGGCGGCCGGGTCCTGCGCACCGCGCCCGATCTCAGCGTCCTTTGCCGGAGCTTGCCGCCCGACGCGGTGATCGACGCGCCCCGGGGCACGCTGCTGCCCGGCCTGATCGACCAGCACCTCCATTTTCTCGGGGGTGGCGAAGGCGATGGGGCGCGCATGCCGGAGCTGACCTTCGCGGCAATCGCTTCCGGCGGCATCACCACCGCGATCAGCCTGCTCGGCACCGATATCAGGTTCAAGACGCTGCCGATGCTGTTGCGCCGCGCCAATGAGCTGTCCGAGGCGGGCCTGACGACGTTCATCTATACCGGCGCCATGGCCCTGCCGCCGCCCTCAATCACCGGCAACATCTTCTCCGACGTCGTCCTGCTCGACCGCGTGATCGGGGCGAAGAGCGCCATCGCCGAGCGACTGTTTCCCAATACCGATCTCACGGCGCTTGCCGAGCTGGCCGGGCAGCTGGCGCAAGCGCGGGCGATCAGCGGGAAGGCAGCCGCTTTGCATCTCCATGTCGGCCGCGGCGCCGAGGGGCTGGACCGGGTTTTCGATTTGACCCAGCGCCTGGGGCTGCCGGCCGACCAGGTGGTTCCCACCCACGTCAACCGCAACCCGGAGCACTCCCCGGCTTTTGCCCAGGCGCTCGAGCACGCGCGAGCCGGCGGTACGATCGACCTCACCTGCTGTCTGGGCCCGCTTGACGGCCTGCCGGCCGGCATGGATGTGGTCGTGGCGGTGCGCACCGCGCTGGACGCCGGTGTGCCGCTCTCGCGCATGACGCTCTCCTCCGATGCTGGGGTCGCCGTGCCCGATCCGTCCGATCACGGCCGGCTCCGGCAAGTCCCGCCGTCGATCCTCTTCCGCGACCTGCGGCGCCTCGTGCACGAAGCCGGGTTGCGATGGGATGAGGCCGTGACGCTGGCGACAACAAATGTCGCTCGGCTGCTTCGCCTCGATGCGCGCAAGGGATGCATCGGGGAGGGAATGGATGCCGATCTTCTGCTCCTGAATGAGGCAGACGACATCGACGCGGTCTTTTCCGCCGGCAAACTCATCCACGAATCGCCGCGGTGACCAAGCCCAGCAACCCGCGCAGTTCGCATTGACAGACCGTCTGCTTCCCGAGAGTCAACGCGATCTTCCAGCTACGAAACATTCACACGGATGGAGCTCATCCATGCAGCACAAAGCACCTTTCTCGCTCAGTCGCCGGAGCTTTACCGCGGCCTCACTCTCCGCCCTCGCCGTGCCAGCGGTGCACGCACAGCCGACGCGGCGCGTGTCGGTCATGACCTTCGGCTCGACATGGGAGCGGGTCCTCAAGCCGCTGGCGCCCTCGTTGCTGAAGGAGACCGGCATCGAAATCGTGCCGGTCATCGAGAACAGCGCGATGGAAGGATTTGCCCGCCTGCAGGCATCGCGTGCCAAGCCTGGCGTTGACGTCTGGTTTACCGGCCAAGCCGTCGCGTTGCGGGCGGCGACCGACAAGAACATGTTCGTGCCGCTGCCGGTGGAG
>JAFAYM010000017.1 GCA_019240395.1 Acidisphaera sp.
GATGGCCAGGTGCAGCGTGCCGTCGCCGCCGCGCTGCGCCGCCACCACGAGCGACAGCGGCGCCCGATCGAGCACCCCCTCGGCGGTGAGCCGGCCGGCGGGGGCGGCGGGCAGGCCGGTGGCGTTGAGGGACAGCTTCACCGGCCCGCGCGGCAGACCTTGCGTCCCCACGTCGCCGGCGAGGTCGGCGGTGGCGGTAAAATTTTCCGGGGTCCCTGAGATCTTTCCCTGGCCCTGCAAGGCGCCGGCGAGCGTCGGGGCCAGCACCTTCAGGTCGGCGAGGGCGAGGTGCCAGTCCAGGGAAAGCCGGTCCGCGGCCTTGACCCCGGTGGCGCTCAGCCGCAGCGTGCTGCCCTCGAGCTGCAGGCGCGAGAGGGTGATGTCCGCCCCGCGCAGCGCCGCCGACACGCCGAGCGTCGCGTCGCCGAGCAGGCCGGGGACCGGCGCCATGCCACCGGTTATGTGCAGGCGGCCGTCGATATCGGCGCTGGTCGTGTCGCCCTGCATGGCCGCCTTGGCGGTCAGCACGGTGCTGCCGTGCAGGTCGATGCCGCCGACCGCGGCGAACGGCGCCAGGTCGGGCAGGGTGAGCGTCATCTGCCCCTGCATGGCGCCGGCGGTCTCGGCCGAACCCTGGGCCTGGAGCAGGGGGTGGGTCAGCGCGAACGTCACCGGCCGGGTCGGCGCGTCGAGCTGCGCCGCTGCGGTGAGCACCAGCGGCGACGATTGCAGTAGGTCGGGCTTCGGCCCGGGGACCGTCAGGCCGGTCACGGTCGCCTGCACCGCGAGATGTCCGGCATCGCCGCGCACATCCGCGGCGAGGCGGGCAATCGCCGCGCCGGCTGCGGCGAGCGTGTCGATGCGCAGGGTCGCGGCCGCTTCCGGCTTGGTGAACGGGCCGTGCACATGCGCGTCCAGCGACACCGACTGCCACGACACATCCGGCCGCGGCGCCATCGCCGGGGCGCCGGCGGTGACGTCGAGGTCGGCGGCGCGTCCCGTCACATCGACGGTGCCCTGCGCGGCGGCGTGCAGCTGCCCGGCCGTCAGGGCCAGCTTCACGCCCGTCGCCGACCACGGCCCGTCGAGGGTGGCGTTCAGCGACAGCGCGCCGAGATCGGGCAGGCCGGCGAGCCCCGAGACCAGGCCGTGCGGCGGCTCCTGCGCGGTGACCGTGGCCACGATATGCGCGGCATCGATCCGCCCGCTCACCCGGTAGCTGCCGGCGCCGTCCAGCCGTTGCACCGTCAGCGCGGCGTCGCCGTCGGTGAGCGACGCGAGATGCGCGGCGCCGTCGATCGAGACGGCGGCCGCCATGCCGGCGATGGGCGGGGCGAGCTCCAGCCTGCCGACGTGCAGCGCGTCCAGGTCGACGCGCACCGGCAGGCGGAGCGGGGCATTCCTGCCGGGCTTTGCCGGACCGGCGGGCTGGCTCTCCGGGAGCCGGGCGAGGGCAATGCGCGACGCCGCCAGCCGGCTGATCGCCGCGTCCCTGCCCAGCAGCCGCAGCGGCGACCAGTCGAGCGCGAGGTCGTCGATCGTGAGCCAGGTGCCGCTTGCGTCGGCGACTTCGAGGTGGGCGATGCGCGGCGCCCACGGGATGCCGCCGGAGAGGCCCTGCACCTGCACCATGCCGCCGGTGAACTGCCCGGCGAGCCGCTCGGCCAGGCGCTGACCGGGCGCGAGATTGAGAGCGACCAGCAGGACGGCGACCGCGAGAACCGGCACCGCGAGCAGTGCCGCGGCGATCCAGGCCAGCCACCGCAAGCCGCGCCGCCAGTGCGAAAACATCAACAGACAGAGACCGTTTGAGAATGCGCTACAGCGAGTCAGCCGGCGTGGCTTTCGAGAACCGGAGCGGAGCGGCCGTTCTGGCCGTGAGCACCGGAAGCGCAGAAAGCCGCGTCGGATGGCCGCCGTAGTAGCATTGTCACACGGTCTCTCAGAAGGCCTCGCCGATGCCGATGTACACCTCGAACGCGTCGCTGCCGGGCTGGCGGATCAGCGGCACCGCGAAATCCAGCCGGATCGGCCCGATCGAGGTGTAATACCGCGCGCCGATGCCCGCACCCACCCGCAGCGCCCCCTGGAACGGCCCGGCGGTGGAGACCTGCCCGGCATCGACGAACACCGCCGCCCCGAAGCTGGCGCCGAAGCGCTGGCGGTACTCGATGGTGCCGGCGTCGACGGCCGTGCCGCCCTGCGGGTGGTTGTCGGCGAAATGCGGGCCGACATACTGGTAGCGATAGCCGCGGATCGTGCCGCTGCCGCCGGCGTAGAAGCGCTGGTCGGGCGGCAGCTCGAACTGCGTGGCGCCCTCGGCGGCGCCGACCAGGCCGCGCAGCGCCAGCACGCTGCGCCCGGAGGTGCCGAAGAGCAGGGCGCCCATGTCGACATAGGCCGAGCCGCCGAGCTGCAGCAGCACGAAGGGCGTGCTGCCGCCGGCGCCGCCGAAACTCTCGGTCGGCGTGACGGTGGCCTGGGCGCGAAAGCCGTGCGTCGGCTCGAACAGGCTGCCCGTGTCGTCCCAGCGCAGCCCGAGCGGCAGGCCGACCAGCGTGTAGCTGCGCGTCACCTGCTCCTGGATCACCCGCTCCTGCTCGGCCGACACGCCGAGGCTGGCGGTGAGGTTCTGCGAAACCTTGCGGCTCACCGTGGCGCCGCCGACCACCGCGGTGCGATCGTAGCTCTCCAGGTATTCCTTGATGGCGGCGAGGTTGAGCTGCAGGGACTGGTCGCGATGCAGCCAGTCCGGCTTGAGAAACGTCGCGCCGATATTGTAGCCGGGCTCCTTGGCGTCCGAGCCGCCGAGTTCAGTCGCGGCGGCGGAGAAGGTGAGCTGCTCGCCGTTGCCGAACAGGTTGCGATGCGTCCAGGAGGCGGTGATCGAGCCGCCGAGATCGGTCGAAAAGGCGGCACCGATGCTCACCGCGTGGCGCGGCCGCTCGGTGAAGGCGATGGTCAGCGGCAGCTGCCCCTGCGCGTCCACCCGGTCGGCGGGCTCGATGCGCACCGAGGAGAAGACGCCGAGCGAGGCCAGGTCCTGGCGCGCCGTCTCGATGGTTGCGGCGTCGTAGCGCTCGCCCGGGTGCAGCAGCAGGCGGCGGCGCACGTAATCCGGGTTGACGCGCTGCAGCCCGGCGAAGTTGATCGCGCCGATATCGACCCGCGGCCCGGCATCCACGGTGACGCTGATGTCGAGCGTGTCGGTATCGGGACGCTCGATCGCGGGCTGGAGATCGACCTTCGCCAGCGCGTAGCCGTCGTCCTGCAAGGCGCCGAGCAGGCTGTCGCGCGCCGCCAGCACCGCCGCGGCGACCACCGGCTGCCCGGGCGCGAGGGCAAATCTGTTCCGGATCTCCGGCGGCACGCTGCCGAGGATCGCGACCTTGCCGAGATGGAACAGCGGGCCGAGTTCGAGCGCCACGGCGACCTCGACGCTGGTGGCCTTGGGAGTCGCGTCGAGGAAGTCGGCGAGCCCGGGATCGTCCAGCGTCCGGCCGGCGATGGTGATGTGCGGAACGCCCTTGTAGTAGCCGAAGCTGTGCAGCACGACGACGAAGCGGCCGGCATCGTCCTGGGCGCGGGCGATCAGGGCGAACGGACCGACCGGCGCGCTCCGGCGGAGTGAAATCAGCGAGGAGGAGCCGTTCAGCGCCGCATCGAGGGCGGCATTTCCGGTCTTGGCGATCGACACCGTGTAGGGCTGCGGATCGGCGCCGCGCACGCCGGGGATGAGGGCGCACAGCGCGACCAGCGAGCCGGCGGCCGCCAGCAGGATCGCCAGGCCGCGCAGCCGCCGATGCAACGCGCGAGGCACCATGCGAAGGCCCGGCTCCACTTGAGGATCAAGCCGGCCTTATTGTCTCGGCCGGCTCCCACGGGGTATTCCCGGTCTGCTCATGCAAGGCAAGCCGCCCCGCCCACCCGGCAAGCGCTCGCTGCTGCTGCGTCCCACGGCGGAGGCGGCCTGGCCGGAACCGCAGGCCGGCGGCCGGCTGGGCCGGCAGCTGCGGGCGGCGCGCCGCAGCACGCTGGTGGCGCTCTGGACCCTCGTCGCGGTGTCCATCCAGGCCGGGCTGCTGCTGCTTCCCGGCCGCGCCAAAATCCGCTTCGCCCGCATCTTCTGGGTGGTGTTCTGCCGGCTCATGGGTCTCGACATCAGCTGCATCGGCCGCCCGGCGCGCCGTGCCGAGCATGGCGGCCGGCCCGTCGTCTTCGTCTCCAATCACTCCTCGTGGCTGGACGTGGCGGTTCTGGGCTCGCGGCTGCACGCCTGCTTCGTCTCCAAGCGCGACGTCGACAGCTGGCCGGGGGTGAATGTGGTGGCGCGGCTCGGCCGCACCGTCTTCGTCAGCCGCCAGCGCTCCACCACCGGCCGCGAGCGGGACCGGATGCTGGCGCGGCTCGCCGCCGGGGACAACCTGGTGCTGTTTCCCGAGGGCACCACCTCCGACGGCTCGCGGGTGCTGCCGTTCCGTTCTTCCTTCCTGGCGGTCGCCGAGGGGGAGGAGCCGCCGATCGTGCAGCCGATCTCCATCGTCTATGACCGGCTGGGCGGTCTGCCGGCGAACCGGGCGACGCGGCCGCTCTTCGCCTATTACGGCGACATGTCGATCGGCCCGCATTTCTGGCGGCTGGCGCAGTGGCAGGGCCTGCGCGCCACGATGCTGCTGCACGCGCCGCTCGATCCGCGAAGTTTTCCGGATCGCAAGGCGCTCACCAAGGCGGTCTGGCGGGCCTCGGCCGAAGGCGCGGCCGCGCTGCGGCAGAATCGCCCCGCTGCACCTCGCCCGCCACCGGCCTCGGCCGATGCACCCCTGGCCTATACCTCCCTCGCGCATGTGTAGGGCTCGCTTGACACGGCCACCCGCTTTCCTGCGACACTTCGGGGTCCGGACGGAGGCCGTTCCGCGCCCTTGCGCTTGACCACCCCGACGCAGATGGCCATGGCTCCCGGCGACCGCCGACAAGCGGGCTCGCCGGAGCATGCTGCATGACCGAAACGCCGCGCCGGCTGCACGTCATCACCTGGGGCTGCCAGATGAACGTGTACGACAGCGCCCGGATGGGCGACGTGCTGTCGACGCTCGGCTATGCCCCGGTTGCGTCACCGGAGCAGGCGGATCTGGTGATCCTCAACACCTGCCATATCCGCGACCGGGCGGCGGAAAAGCTGTTCTCCGAGCTCGGCCGGCTGCGCCGGCTGAAGGAGGCCCGCGCCGCCGACGGCGAGCCCATGCTCCTCGCCGTCGCCGGCTGCGTCGCCCAGGCCGAGGGGGAGGAGATCCGGGCGCGCGCGCCGTGCGTCGACCTGGTGTTCGGCCCGCAGACCTACCATCGGCTTCCCGCCATGCTGGAGCACGCCGCGCGAGCCCCGGTTGTCGAGACGGAATTTCCGGCGGAGTCGAAATTCGACTTCCTGCCGGAGGAGACGGCCGCGCCGACCCCGGTCAGCGCCTTCCTGACCGTGCAGGAGGGCTGCGACCGGTTCTGCAGCTTCTGCGTCGTCCCCTATACCCGCGGCGCCGAGGCCAGCCGGCCGGTCGGCGCCGTGCTGGGCGAGGCGCGCCGCCTGCTGGCGCGGGGGGCGCGGGAACTCACCCTGCTCGGCCAGAACGTCAACGCCTATCACGGCGCCGGCCCCGACGGCGGAACCTGGGGCCTGGCGCGGCTGCTCCACGCGCTCGCCGAGCTGCCGGGGCTGCTCCGGCTGCGCTACACCACGTCGCACCCCCGCGACATGGACGCGGCGCTGATCGCCGCCCACGCCGAGATCCCGGCGCTGATGCCGTTCCTGCATCTGCCCGTGCAGTCCGGCAGCGACCGCATCCTCGCCGCGATGAACCGCAGCCACACCGGCGCCGACTATCTGCGGCTCATCGACCGGCTGCGGGCGGCGCGGCCGGACCTGGCACTCTCCAGCGACTTCATCGTCGGCTACCCCGGGGAGACGGAGGCGGATGCACGGGCGACGCTCGACATTGTCGAGGCGGTCGGCTTCGCCCAGGCCTTCAGCTTCAAATACTCGCCGCGTCCCGGCACCCCTGCCGCCACTGCCCCCGGCCAGCTTGACGAGTCGGTGAAGGATGCGCGGCTGCAGGAATTGCAGGCGCTGCTGCGCCGTCAGCAGGCGGCGTTCAATACCGCGAGCGAAGGCCGGGTGCTGCCGGTGCTGTTCACCGGCCCGGGCCGCCGCCCCGGCCAGATCGGCGGGCGGACACCGGCGCTGCAGCCGGTGCACGTCGAGGCTCCCGCAACCCTGATCGGCCAAGAAGTGCCGGTGAAGATTCTCCGCGGCGGTGCCACTTCCCTTCTCGGCATCCCGGCTGAAACCCAATTCCCGACTTCAACCAAGGAGCATGCCTGCGCTTGACACACCTGGCCCCGACCCCGGCTGCCCCGTCACCCATTCCCGCGCGCCCCGCGCAAGCCGTCCTGCACAAGGCGGTCACCACCCAGTTCGACGACAACGCGCTGCTGCCGCTGCTGCTCGGCGACCACGATCGCCACCTCGTGCGCATCGAGCAGGCGCTGGGGGTGCGGCTGTCGTGCCGGGGCAACCGGGTGGCGATCGCCGGCACGCCGGCGCGGGTGGACGCGGCGCAGGCGGCGCTGACGCACCTCTACCGCCGGCTCGAGCGCGGCGCCGGGATCAGCCTGTCCGAGGTCGACGCGGCGGTCCGCCTCGCCGACACCGAGGCCGATCCGCGCCTGCCGCTCGCCGACGTGCCGGCGATCCGCACCCGGCGCGGCGCCGTCGGTCCGCGCAGCCCCGGCCAGGCCGCCTACATGGAAATGCTGGGGCGGAGCGACATGGTGTTCGCCATCGGTCCGGCCGGCACCGGCAAGACCTATCTCGCGGTCGCCCAGGCGGTCGCCATGCTGCAGGCCGGACGGGTCGACCGGATCGTGCTGTCGCGTCCCGCGGTGGAGGCCGGCGAACGCCTCGGCTTCCTGCCGGGGGACCTGAAGGAGAAGGTCGATCCCTATCTCCGCCCGCTCTACGACGCGCTGCACGACATGCTGCCCGGCGAGCAGGTGGCGCGGCGCCTGGCCAACGGCGAGATCGAGGTGGCGCCGCTCGCCTTCATGCGTGGCCGCACGCTGGCGCATTCATTCGTCATTCTCGACGAGGCGCAGAACACCACGCCGGTGCAGATGAAGATGTTCCTCACCCGGATGGGCGAGGGGACGCGCATGGTGATCACCGGCGACCTCAGCCAGATCGATCTCCCCGCCGGCCAGCGCTGCGGCCTGCGCGATGCGCTCGACACGCTGGAGGGGGTCGCGGGGATCGGCGTCAGCCGCTTCGACCGGCGCGATGTGGTGCGCCATCCGCTGGTCGCGGCGATCGTCGATGCCTATGACCAGCGCGACGCGGCCTCCGGCGACCAGCTCCGCGAGCGGGCGCGCGCGGCCGACCAACCCCGGGCGGATGATGCAAGCCGGACATAGTCGCGGCCCCGCCGAGGCGGGGATCACTGTCATCGTCGCCGATCGGGGCTGGCGGCGAGGGGTGCCGAAGGCCGAGGCGACGGCGCGCCGCGCCGCTCGGGCCGCGGGTGCGGCCGGCACCATCGTGCTGGCCTCCGACGGTGCGGTGCGGCGGCTGAACGCCCGCCACCGGGGGCGCAACCGGCCGACCAACGTGCTCACTTTCGAGCCGCCGGCCGGCATCGCAGGGGGGGACATCGTGCTGGCGCTCGGCGTGGTGCGGCGCGAGGCCGCGGGTGCCGGGCGTCTCGCGTCGCACCATCTCGCGCACCTCGTGGTGCACGGCGCGCTGCACCTCTCCGGCCACGATCACGGGCAGGCCGGCCCGGCCCGGCGCATGGAAATGGCGGAAGCCCGCATCCTGCACCGCCTCGGCCTGCCGAACCCCTGGAAGCCGCGGGGCGCCACCTGATGGAGCCGCACCAACCGGGCCGGCGGCCGGGTCTGCTGGTCCGCCTGCGCAGCCTCCTGCGGCGCCGCGCGCTCGAGCAGAGCGTGCGCGAATCGATCGCCGAGCTGGTGCAGGAGGCGGCGGACAAGCCGAACCTCCCCGGTGTTGCTCCCGAGCTGGACCGGCAGGAGCGCGCGCTGATCGCCAACGTGCTGCGCCTGCGCGGCACCACCGCCGACGACGTGATGATCCCGCGCCCCGACATCGTCGCCATGCGGCTCGACACCCCGCTCGACCAGGCGCGCGCGCAGTTCCGCGCCGAGGGCCACTCCCGCCTGCCGGTTTATCGCGAGCAGCTCGACGACATCGCCGGGATGGTCCACATCAAGGACGTGTTCGCCTATGCCGGGCCGCCCGAGGGGTTTTCGCTGCAGGCGATCCTGCGCAAGCCGCTGCTGGTGGCGCCGCAGATCCCGGTGCTCGATCTGCTGCTGCAGATGCGCCAGGCGCGGATGCATCTTGCCCTGGTAGTCGACGAGTACGGCGGCATCGACGGCTTGGTGACTATCGAGGACCTGGTCGAGACCATCGTCGGGGACATCGCCGACGAGCACGACGAGGCGGTGCCGCCGATGCTGACCGAGCGCACCGACGGCTCGCTCGACCTCGACGCGCGCATGCCGGTCGAGGATTTCGAGGGACGGATGGGCCGCGTGCTCACCGAGGGCGAGCGCGAGGCCGACATCGACACGGTCGGCGGGCTGGTGTTCACGCTGGCCGGACGGGTGCCGGCGCGCGGCGAGGTGATCGGCCATCCCTCCGGCATCGAGTTCCGCGTGCTCGACGCCGACCCCCGCCGCATCCGCCGCCTGCGCGTACGGCGCCGGGTCGAAGAAAGGGAAGTGGCGTAGCCGCCGGCCCGCACCGGTCCGGCAGGCGGGCGGTTACTTTAGCGCTTCAGATTGAGTTCTGCGTTCGCCAACATAGCGAGCGCTTGTGCTCGGACCGCTATCAAGGCTCGGGAGCCGACGCGTGCTCCGGTCGTATCTTGCGGAACCCACAACTCAGCAAGGCACCGACTGAGAACAGAGCGCTGATATTGGAAATTGCCGCGCGCTTCGCGTCGTTCGGTCGTATATTTCGCAAGAGGCAATTCTTTGAGATTGCTCGGCCAGCCAGACGTTCCGAAAGTCTTGATTTCTGCACGCTTCCCTGGAGGCCAATTTACCGGTTGACAGTCGGCGAGCCATCCCGCGTGATTGCAGGCAGCATGAATCGTTCCGGTCAAACCGGAACAAGCAGATGGGGGGAGCGTCGGCATGAGTAAACGAACCAAAATTTTTGGACTTCTTACGACGGCGTTGCTGACATCGCTTTATGCGACGACGCAAGCAAATGCACAGGGAAGCCCAACCCTCTGTCAGAGCTTGACAAATGTGACACTGCCGGACGGGGCGATATTCAACACGTCGGGGGTCAATGGTTCCGGAGCCTCGGACGTGGCGCCGGGAGCGACCATCACGTTACTCGATAATGCTGGAACGCTGGCGCTAACAGGCAGCAATGCCGTCAATCAGACTTTCTGCCGTGTCACGATCATTGTGCCGAACGCCAACGGCACGTTCACGCCTTCGGCTATCAACATCGAAATCTGGCTGCCGGAGAACAATTGGAACCAGCGCTACGAGGGCGTCGGCGGTGGCGGGTTTGCGGGAACGATCTCGGCAAGGGCGTCGGTGGAATCGACGCCAACGGGGCTGGTCAACGCACTCAACGCCGGCTACGCCACGGCCTCGACTGATACCGGACACCCCAGCAGCGCCGGCGGTGCCTTCGTCCTCAATCCTGACGGCTCTATAAATTACGGGCTCGCACTCGACTTCTTCTCCCGCTCGCTGCACCAGTTGGCGGTACAGTCGAAACACATCATCCGGCAGTTCTATGACGCAAAGCCGGTCTACTCATTTTGGAACGGCTGCTCAACCGGCGGCCGCCAGGGAATGATTGAGGCGCAGGACTACCCCGACGACTATGACGGCATTTGGGCAGGGTCGCCCGCAGTCGACTTCGATCGTCTGTCAGACGCTCAGGTCTGGCCGGCGATCGTGATGGAGCAGGAGATCGGGGGTGCAGGCATTCCGCAGACGACGTTCGCCGCAGTGGCCGCTGCGGCAAACGCAGCCTGCGATACGGTGGGGGGCTTCACCGACATCACGGCGCTCGGCAATCCCATTATCGACGATCCGCGCAAATGCCATTTCGACCCCGCGGTCCTGGAATGCGGTCTTCCGGGCGCGCCGACCGACGGGACCTGCCTCACGCCCACGGAGGCCAAAGTCATCAAAATGATCTGGTACGGCCCGCGCGAGGTCAACCGCCAAGGCCAGCCAACCGGACCACGGTTGTGGTTCGGCATCGAGCCGGGCGCCCCTTTCACGGGCGTTGCCAATACCAGCTCCACAACGATCATTCCGCACACTGTTGGAGGACCTTGGTTCCAGGATTGGCTGGAGCAGAATCCGAACTTCAACGTGCTGAGCGTCGACTATCGCACCTACCAGCAACTTTTCCTTTTGTCCGAAGAGCGATGGACCAGCATCGGCGCTTCGGACAATCCTGACCTCTCCGCATTCGCCGCCCATGGCGGCAAGGTCATCATCACGCATGGGTGGGCCGATCAGCAGATTCCCACGCAGGATACGATAAACTACTACAACAATGTGCTCCACGACCCTCGCAACGGCGGAAGCAGGCACGCGGTGGAAGATTTCGCCCGCCTGTTCCTGGTGCCGGGAATGGGCCACTGCGGCGGCGCTGGAGCCGGCGGACCGAATTTGTTCGACGCATTCGATGCAGTGGTCGACTGGCGTGAGAACGGGGTGGCGCCAAAGAAAATTATCGCGTCGCTCGAAAATTCGAGTGGCCAAGTCGTCGAAACCCGACCGCTGTGCCCCTACCCGCAGGTGGCGCGTTACACCGGCACTGGCAGCACGAACGACGCGAGCAGCTTCGTCTGCGCCGACGAGCGGGACAACAATGCGCTTAATGCGACGCATAACGACGTCGTCCCCGACCCGTACGGCGTCTCTTCGGAACGGCCTCTCTTGGGAGACGAATAGGCGCTGAAAGCCGAGGCCCGTCCTCAACCGTAAAGCCAAAGGGGGGCCTTTAGAGGATCACGCAGAGAGCCGGCAAGTGTCGGCTCTCCTTCTTCTATCTCTGCGCAGCTCGCTCAGCCCCCGGCCCTCTCGCCTTTGCTTCGATTGTCGATGGTCCGCCGGGTCCGGCGCCGGTTCAAGATCAAGCCGGCTGCGCCGGCGGCTTCGCCGATCTTGAGCCGGCGCCGGACCCGGCAGTCGTGCTTCCATCGAAGAAAGGAAGGTTGTGCACAGGTGTTCCTTGTTCGATGTAAACCGCCGCTCCGGTCCGCTGGCGCGCCCATCACGTCCGGAAATGGCGAGCAGCGTCGGACCTCCCGGAGTATGACGCGGCCATGCACCTGGATCGGGACGCCTGCTACCGGGCTCTGCTGACGCGGGACGCGCGCTTCGACGGGCGGTTCTTCACGGCGGTGCGTACCACCGGCATCTATTGCCGCCCGATCTGCCCGGCGCGGACGCCGAAACTGGAAAACATCATCTTCATGCCGAGCGCCGCCGCCGCCCAGGCCGCCGGCTTCCGCCCCTGCCTGCGCTGCCGGCCGGAGACCTCGCCCGAAGTCGCCGCCTGGCACGGCACCTCCACCACCGTCGCCCGCGCCATGACCCTGATCGCCGCCGGCGCGCTGAACGAGGCGGTGGTCGACGGCCTGGCCGGTCGGCTGGGCATCGGCGAAAGGCAGCTCCGCCGGCTGTTCCGCAAGCATATCGGGGCCTCGCCGAAAGCGGTCGCGCAGACCCGGCGGGTGCTGTTCGCCAAGCAGCTCGTCACCGACACCCGGCTGCCGATGGCGGAGGTGGCGCTGGCCTCCGGGTTCGGCAGCCTGCGCCGGTTCAACGCCACCTTCCGCAGCCTCTACGGCCGGCCGCCGCGCAGCCTGCGCCGCGCCGATGCCGCCGACGCCACCGCTTCGGCAATCCGCCTGATCCTGCCGTTCAAGCCGCCCTATGACTGGCCGGCACTCATCGGCTTCCTCGCGGCACGCGCCATCAGCGGCGTCGAATGCGTGCAGCCCGGCGCCTACGTTCGCAGCATCGCGCTGGCCGGCGCGCAAGGCACGATCGAAATCCGGCCGGCCGAGCGGCAGCCCGCGCTGATCGCCACGATCCGCTTTCCCGTGATCACCGCGCTGCCGGCGATCGTCGAGCGCATCCGCCGCCTGTTCGATCTCGGCGCCGACCCCGCGGTCATCGGCGCGCATCTCGCCGAGGACCCGGAC
>JAFAYM010000045.1 GCA_019240395.1 Acidisphaera sp.
GACCCTGATCTGGCGCTAAGTTCTCGCGCTAAGTTCTGGCGCAAAGGTTGTGCGCTAACCGGCTGAATCGCACTGGAAGCTCCGCGGAGCCGATTCGCCTGTCAACCTATCGGCAACACTCTGTGCTCTGGACGCCACAGCGGGCGCGCGATCATCGAAAATGGCTGGACGCCGGCAGCGGGCCAGTGTCCGCTTAGAGGGCTGCACGATTCGCAGGTCTTGGGCTGAATTTGCCGAGCGCCAACCACATCTAGTAGGATCGCACTGTGAACGCATTCACACCGGGAGATGCCGCCTTGTTCGATACCGTGCAGATGCAGGGGCATCATCAGGTCCGCGTGGACCGATCCCGCGACTCCCTGCTCACCGATTTCGGCCGCGCCACCCTCGACGACCGCTACCTCATGCCCGGCGAGGGCTATCGGGACCTGTTCGCCCGCGTCGCCAGCTACTACGGCGACGACGCCGCCCACGCCCAGCGCATCTACGACTATATCAGCCGCATGTGGTTCATGCCGGCCACCCCCGTCCTCTCCAACGGCGGCACCAAGCGCGGCCTGCCGATCTCCTGCTTCCTTAACGAGGCCTCCGACAGCCTCGACGGCATCGTCGGCCTCTGGAACGAGAATGTCTGGCTGGCCTCCAAGGGCGGCGGCATCGGCAGCTACTGGGGCAATCTGCGCTCGATCGGCGAGAAGGTCGGCCAGAACGGCAAGACTTCCGGCATCATCCCGTTCATCCGGGTGATGGACAGCCTGACCCTCGCCATTTCCCAGGGCTCGCTGCGGCGCGGCTCGGCGGCTGTCTATCTGCCGGTGAGCCATCCCGAAATCGAGGAGTTCATCGAGCTGCGCCGGCCCACTGGGGGCGATCCCAATCGCAAGGCGCTCAATCTGCACCACGGCATCCTGGTGCCGGACGCCTTCATGCGGGCCGTCGAGGCGGACGAGCAATGGGCCCTGGTCTCGCCCAAGGACAACAGCATCGTCCGCCGGGTCGGCGCGCGGGCGCTGTGGATCCGCATCCTGACGGCGCGCATCGAGACCGGCGAGCCCTACCTGATCTTTTCCGATCACGTGAACCGGGCGCTGCCGGATCACCAGAAATTTGCCGGGCTGGAGGTGAAGACATCCAACCTTTGCAGCGAGATCACGCTGCCGACGGGGATCGACCAGCACGGCAAGCAGCGCACCGCCGTGTGCTGCCTCTCATCGCTGAACCTGGAGACCTGGTTCGAGTGGAAGGACCATCCGACCTTCATCGAGGATGTGATGCGCTTCCTCGACAACGTGCTGCAGGATTTCATCGACAGCGCGCCCGAGGGCATGGAGCGGGCGCGCTATTCGGCGATGCAGGAGCGTTCGGTCGGGCTCGGCGTAATGGGCTTTCACAGCTTCCTGCAATCCCAGGAGGTGCCGTTCGAGAGCGTCATCGCCAAGGTGTGGAACAAGCGCATGTTCCGCCACATCCGGGCGCAGGCGGACGAGGCCAGCCGCAAGCTCGCCGAGGAGCGCGGGCCGTGCCCCGATGCCGCGGAATACGGCATCAAGGAGCGGTTTTCCAACAAGCTGGCGGTGGCGCCGACCTCCTCGATCTCGATCATCGCCGGCAATTCTTCCCCGGGGATCGAGCCGATCGCCGCCAACGTGTTCCTGCAGAAGACGCTGTCCGGCAGCTTCACCGTGCGCAACCGGCATCTGCAGAAACTGCTGGCGGCGAAAGGGATGGACCGCGAGGACATCTGGTCGTCGATCACGCTGACCAAGGGCAGCGTGCAGCACCTGGATTTCCTGACCGAGCAGGAAAAGGCGGTGTTCAAGACCGCCTTCGAGCTCGACCAGCGCTGGGTGGTGGAGCACGCGGCGGATCGGGCCCCGTTCATCTGCCAGAGCCAGTCGGTCAACCTGTTCGTGCCGGCCGACGTGCACAAGCGCGACCTGCACCAGATCCATTTCATGGCGTGGAAGCGCGGCGTGAAGTCCTTGTATTATTGCCGCAGCCTGTCGCTGCAGCGCGCCGACAATGTCAGCGAGAAGGCGGTCGGTCCGGCGGTGATCCCCGGCACGCCGGCAAACGATTCGCAGCTGTTGCCGCTGGTCGCCGCCAAGCGGCCGGTGGACTACGAGGAATGCTTGGCGTGCCAGTGAGCTTGGCTGTTGCGCGAGGCTGAGGTGTCGCGTGGCTGGAGAGCCGCACGAGCCGCGCTGGGACATCATCCCGTTGCTGGTGCTGGCCGGCCTGATACTGGCCGGGCTGGCGGGGTGGTGGCTGTTCCCGACGTTCTATCGCTACATCAGCAACCAGGACTGCATCGCTTCCGGGCGCACCGACTGTCCGAGTCTGCCCACCTATTCCCGATAGAACGCTAGAGCGTGATGACCGAAGGTGGAATCGCCGCAGGTCTGAATCACGCTCTCAAACAAACGGGTTAGAGCGCGCCCTATCGTCGCTGATTGCGCCACCGCAGAAACTCCCTGAACAGCGTGTCCCTTTGGGATTGGGTGAGTTCCCCGTTTCCGGCCCTGACGGCGACAAAGTTGTTGAAGTCCCGCTGCAGACTGGTCTGCGCCGGCGCGCCTTTGCGATCGAGCCACTCCTGGGCGGCTGCGAAGCGCGTCCAGCCCGCGACCTGCGCGCTCAGGTTCACGTCGTGCCACTTCGGGTGGTGCGGCGGCTGCTGGAGTTCGGCGAATCTGCTGAAGAAAGCGTCCACGAAGCGGGCCACCTTGTTGTAGCGCTCGGTGTTCGGCGGCCAGGCGAAACACGCCATCACATCGCCGACCGCGATCGTCGACACGGTTGCGCCTTGCGGGATCAGCGACGGATAGGTGTCGTGGTTGAATTCGGACGGCAGATAGCTCTGTGAGAGGAGCGTCTGGTCCATCGGGACGGTCAGGAAATGGATGCCGGTATCGGCCGACACATTGGCGAAGAGCGGTATCGGCGCGCCGCCGACGTGGATGATCGCAGCGATGTCTCCGCGCTTCAGCTCTTCGACACCGGTGGCCTGCCGTTCGTGCTCGACCTTCGGGTGAATGCCGAGGTCGTTGAGCAGGATTTCGGCCGTCATCGCAGACCCGCTGCCGACGACGTCGACGTTGACGCGCTGGCCGTCCAGATCCTTCAACTGCGCGATGTCCTTGCGGGCGAGGACATGAATTTCCTCGTCGTACAGCTTGGCGATGTAACGGACGCCTTGCGTCAGGTGCGGGAACATATTGTGCTGCTCCGCGTAGGTCAGCGCGTCTGCCTGCACAAAGCCGATATCGATCCCCTTGAGGTAGAGGATGTCGGACAGGTTCTGCAGAGATCCCTTGCCGATGACGGGCAGGACGCGGAGCGTGTCGCTGTCCAGGATGGCGAGATCCGCCGCGGTTCGCGCATAGGTCCCGCCTTCCATGCCGGTGATCACGCCCACCGTGCCCTGGTTGGCCCGGTTGACCAGATCCGGCGGCTGGGTCTGCGCCAGAGCAGCGCCGGCAAGAAACATCCACAGCAGAGCTGAGACTATGAGTTTCATGACCCCTCCGAAACTGGCCCCGAGCAACGGCTGGATGTCGGCCCAGGGATGCAGGATAGCCACCGGACCGGGGCTCCTGCAAAGCCCATGTCGCGGCCTCGCTGCCCGGGCAGCCGGCACGAGCCGAGCCCCCCGTCGGCGGCCGTCAAACCACTTTGCCGCCGGCCTCGCCGGCTCTACATGTGCCGACTCGCCGGGATGGGCTATCCAGAGTTCTGCAAGCTGAGGAGCGGTTGATGGACGCGATGGGGGACGAGATTCCAGTCCGGTTCGACCTGCTGACGGAAAACCCCGTCTACAAGCCGTTCCGCTATCCCTGGGCCTACGAGGCCTGGCACACCCAGCAGCGGGTGCACTGGCTGCCCGAAGAGGTGCCGCTCGCCGATGACGTGAAGGACTGGCACCGCAACCTCACCGACGCCGAGCGCAACCTGCTCACCCAGATCTTCCGCTTCTTCACCCAGGCGGATGTCGAGGTGAACAACTGCTACATGAAGCACTACAGCCAGGTGTTCAAACCCACCGAAGTGCTGATGATGCTCTCCGCCTTCTCCAACGCCGAGACTATCCATATCGCCGCGTACAGCCACCTGCTCGACACGATCGGCATGCCGGAGATCGAGTATCAGGCCTTCCTCCGCTACAAGGAGATGAAGGACAAGTACGACTACATGCAGTCCTTCCGCATGGACAGCCGGCACGAGATCGCCAAGACGCTGGCGGCGTTCGGCGCCTTCACCGAGGGGCTTCAGCTCTTCGCGTCATTCGCCATCCTGCTGAACTTTCCCCGCTTCGGCAAAATGAAGGGGATGGGCCAGATCATCTCCTGGTCGGTGCGGGACGAGACGCTGCACTGCTTGTCGATCATCCGGCTGTTCCGGACCTTTGTGCACGAGAACCCGGAAATCTGGACCGAGGAGCTGCGGCGCGACATCTACCTGACCTGCGCGGCCATCGTCGACCACGAGGACGCCTTCATCGACCTCGCCTTCGAGCAGGGGCCGGTGGAAGGGTTGGAGGCCCGCACCGTCAAAGAATACATTCGCTACATAGCAGATCGCAGGCTGGTGCAACTCGGGCTATCGGAATTGTTCCACATCTCGCGCAATCCGCTGAGCTGGCTGGATGAGATGCTGAACGCGGTCGAGCACACCAATTTCTTCGAGAACCGCGCGACCGAATATAGCCGCGCGTCGACCAGCGGCTCCTGGGAGGAAGCCTTCGCGGACACGGTGTTCGAGGCGGGCTCCCCCGAACTCGA
>JAFAYM010000046.1 GCA_019240395.1 Acidisphaera sp.
ATCCACCGCCGAAGTGCTGCGGACCTACGGCGCCGACTACAAGGCGATCTTCGTCGGCGACGCCACGATGAGCCCCTACGAAATCCTCCAGCCCGGCGCCAGCGTCGAGCATTGGAACGACGAGGCCGGCAGCGTCTGGCTGGATCGGCTGGTCCGCCATTTCCGCAGCACCGCCTGGCTGAATCCGGCACCGCAACGGGCCTGGACACACATGCCGTCAATCCAGCTGATCCGCCAGGCCGTCGAGGGGCGCATGTTCCCGCTTACTCTTGCGGGCATCGAGGAGATGACGAAAGAGATCAGTAAGTAAGCAAGTAAGAAAAGGTTGGGGCTTTGCCCCAAACCCCACCAGGAGGCCGAAGCCTCCTGGACCTCATTGACCGCTGCGCGGCTGAAGGGTTAGCCGACGCGGCGTACGTGGCCGGTCTTGCGGTCCATCGCGAAACGGGCAATCACGTCACCGCTCTGCGTCGCGAAGGCGAAGGTGACCGTGTTGTCCGGCGCTTCGGCGACCTCCGTCACCTTCCAGGTATGATTGCCGTTCCACAGCAGGAACGCCTCGGCGATCTTCTGCACGTCCGGCGCCGCCAGCGCGCGGTCTTCCGGCCGATACAGCAGCGCGAAGAGCATGTGCCCGTGCTCCTCATGCCCGCCCCGCATCCACGGCCGCTGCGCCGCCCATGGCGGCATGCGGTCCCGCATGCGATCCCGCATTTCCTGCATCCAGGGCGGCGGCGGGGGGGCTGCCCCGGGGGCCGCCGCCCCCTGTGCCCAGGAAGTCCGGATCAGGCTGCCGGCGGTTGCCGCGGCACCGAGCGCCAGGACGGTGGCGGCGACGAGGATCGTCTTGCGCATTGCTGCTCTCTCCTTACTGAGCGTGGCCGGAACATAGGAGACGCATGCTGCCGCCGGAATGCCCCGGGGAGACGAATTGCAACGGATTGCAACGACCGCTCCGGCCGACGCGGCTCCTGCCGTATCGTGCCGTCCCATGGAATCGATGCCGCATATCCTGGTGGTCGATGACGACCGCGAGCTGCGCGACCTGCTCGCCCGCTTCCTCGAGCGCCACCGCTTCCGCGTCACCGCCGTGCGCGACGGCCGCGAGGCCCGCCGCGCCTGGACGGCCGGCCACTACCACCTGGTCGTGCTCGACCTGATGCTGCCCGGCGAAGGCGGCCTCGACCTCGCCCGCTGGATGCGCACGCAGTCCGACGTGCCGATCGTCATGCTCACCGCCATGGGCGAGGAGACCGACCGCATCATCGGCCTCGAACTCGGCGCCGACGACTATGTCCCGAAGCCCTTCAATCCGCGCGAGCTGCTGGCCCGCATCCGCGCCGTGCTGCGCCGCGCCGGCGACCCGCAGGAGCGTCGCGCCGAGCCCGGCAGCCGCAGCATCCGCTTCTCCGGCTGGACCCTGGAGCCGGCGCGCCGGCGGCTGCTCAACCCGGAAGGCGTCGAAGTGGCGCTGACCGGCGGCGAGTTCGACCTGCTGACCGCCCTGGTGGATCGCGCCAACCGGGTGTTGACGCGCGACATGCTGCTCGACCTGTTGCGCGGCCGCCAGGCAGGCCCGTTCGACCGGGCGATCGATGTCGCCATCAGCCGGCTGCGGCGCAAGCTGGAGGATGACGGCCGGCACGCCCAGCTCATCAAGACGGTGCGCGGCGGCGGCTACGTGCTGGCGGCGACGGTCGAGCGTACATGATACCGGCGAGACGTTCCGATGAGTCTTCCAGCGGAACGGGCCGATGGCCGCCGCTGGCATGAGGCTGCGGCTCTGGCCGCGCAGCCTGGCCGGGCGTACCGCGCTGGCGCTGCTGCTCGGCCTCGCCCTGGTGCAAGTCGCCGGGCTGACCATCCACGCCCTCGATCGGGTGGACCTGCTGCGGATCGCCCAGGCCCGCAACCTCGGCGTCCGCATCATGAGCCTCTATCGCGCGGTGGCGCTGGCGCCGGAGGATCAGCGGGACGCCGTGCTGCACGACATGCCGGCCGAGCACGGCCTGTCCGCCAGTTTCGAGGCCGGCCCGCCGATCGACACCCTGCTGCCGGCGTCACCGCCGCTGCAACGCCTGCTGCGCGCCAACATGGCGGTGATCCCGGTGCCCGGCGGGTTCCGGCCGAGAGAGATCAGGGTGCGGGGAGGCCCGGCCGACGGGCGCGTCGTCGTCGGCCTCCGATTGCCCGATGGACCTTGGCTGCAGATCTCTGCCGAGCTGCCCCCGCCTCGCCCCTGGCACTCGCCCGCCTTCCTGGCGGCTTTCGTGCTGATGACCGCCGTCGCGGCGGCGCTGACCCTCTGGGCGGTGCGGCGGCTGACCGCGCCGGTGGCGACGCTCGCCGAGGCCGCCGACCGGCTGGGCCGCGACGTCAACGCGCCGCCGCTGCCCGAGGACGGCCCGACCGAGGTCGCCAAGGCGGCAGTGGCGTTCAACCTCATGGCCGCGCGCATCCGCCGCTTCGTGCAGGACCGCACCTTGATGCTGACCGCCATCGGCCACGACCTGCGCACGCCGATCACCCGGCTGAAGCTGCGCGCCGAGTTCATGGAGAACGAGGATTTGCGGCGCAAGATGCTCGCCGACCTGGATGAGCTGGAGAGCATGGTCGCCGCCACCCTCGCCTTCGGCCGCGACGCCACCGCCAGCGAGCCGGTGACCGCGCTCGATCTGGCGGTGCTCGCCCGCACCGTTCTGGACGAGGCGGCCGACGCCCGGCCCGAGGCGGCGGAGCGGCTGCACTACGAAGGCCCGGACCATCTGACGGTGCGTGCGCGCTCGATCGCCCTCAAGCGGGCGCTGTCCAATCTCGTCGCCAACGCCATCTCCTATGGCGGCAGCGCCCGCGTCACCTTGAGCCCGCCGCACGAGGGCACCGTCACGGTCGAGGTCGAGGATGAAGGACCGGGAATTCCGCCCGGCGAGATCGACCGCGTCTTCCAGCCCTTCCACCGGGTCGAGGCCAGCCGCAGCCGCGAGACCGGCGGGGTCGGCCTCGGCCTGCCGATCGCCCGCAACATCCTGCGCGCCCACGGCGGCGACGTGACGATCGCCAACCGCCCCATGGGCGGCACCCGAGCCACTGTATCGTTGCCCGCCTAGTGGTCCGATCCTGACGCTTGACTTCCAAGCGTCAGGTGAATCGGCCCACAACCTACGATCGCTCCGTCAGCGCCGTCGCGATTTCGGTCCACTCCTGCTCGACCGACGTCTCCGACCTCGCCCGGCCCGCCCGGGCATACCAGTATCCGGCGTTGGAGAGATCGCCCTCCTGGCGGTGCAGCCAGGCGTGCACCCAGCAGCTGTCGGCGTCTTCGCCCTCCTGCGCGCATTTATGCGCGCGGTCCCAGTCGCCCTTGGCCGCCCACCAGAGCGCCTGCAGCGGCAGGCCGACGGGCGGCGGCGCCGAAGCCGAAAGAGAGCCGCGGAAAGCTTCGAGGTCCATGGCCGCTCCGGTCAGCGCGACGGACAGCGCACCAGCGGGTTGGGAAAATCGGCGCAGCCGGGAAAGGCGATTTCGTTCTCGCCGCGCCGCTGCACATGCAGATCGTCCACCGTGTCGCAGCCGAAGCCGGACGCCGGCGGCGGGCCGGACAGGCCGAACAGGCCGTTGGCCTCGGCGCCGACGGTGGCGGGCTCGAAGGCAAACTCGAAGCCGGCCGGTGTGGCCCGCACCGTGGTGATCAGCCGCTGGACATAGAGCTGGTCGGTCAACGTCGCGCGCAGCACCACGTCGCGGGTGAAGATCACCACCGGCTGCGACAGGCAGGCTTCGGCGGTGAGGCCCGAGGGAACCGGGAACAGGCCGCCCGTCCAGGTGCCGAACAGCCAGGCGTGCGGCGGCTGGCCGCCTTGCGCGCGCGCCGGCGGGGCCCCCAGGAGCGACACGGCGAGCAGCACGGCAGCGAACGAGTGTGCGGCGATGCGGTGCATCGGTCTCCCCCGGATCGAACGGCGCGACCATAGCCGGGCCGGCCGCCCTCGGCCAACCCGCAACCCATGCCAACGCCGCAACCTATGATTGTCGTGCCGGCGCCGGCATGCGAAGGGAGCGGCATGCTGCGCCGACTCTACGACCGCATTCTCGCCCTCGCCGCCTCGCCCCGCGCCGCCTGGTGGCTCGCGGCCCTCGCCTTTGCCGAGGCGAGCGTCTTCCCGGTGCCGCCGGACGCAGTTCTGGTGCCGATGGCGATCGCCCGGCCGGACCGCGCCTGGCGTCTCGCGGCTGTGTGCACGGCAGCGAGCGTCGCCGGCGGTGCGCTCGGCTATCTCATCGGCTACGCGCTGTTCGAGCAGTTGGCGCGGCCGCTGTTGCACGCCTACGGCTATCAGGCCGGGTTCGACCGGTTTCGCGAGCTTTATGGGCGGTACGGGCTCTGGGTGATCCTGATCAAGGGCCTGACGCCGATCCCCTACAAGATCGTCACCATCGCCTCCGGCGCCGCGGCTTTCAGCTTTCCCGTATTCATGGCGGCGAGCCTCGTCACCCGCGGCGCCAGGTTCTTCCTGCTGGCGGCACTGCTCCGCCGCTTCGGCCTGCCGGTCCGCGATTTCGTCGAGCGCCGGCTCACCTTGGTCACAACGCTGGCCGCCGCCGGGCTGGTGGGAGGATTTCTGGCGCTCAAGGTGTTCTAGGCAGGCAACACAGGGGCGCGCCCCCTAGCTTTCCCGCCAGGCCTCGCCATCGCGCACCACAGCGCCTTCGGCCTCCAGCTTCAGCAGATGCGCCAGCACGTTGCGCTCGGCGGCACGCTGCAGCATCGGGTCCAGCTTGGAATAGAGCTGCATCATCAGCCGATGCGTGTCGGCGGGCCCGGCGCGCAGCGCCTCCCGGATCGCATCCTCGCGGGCGCGCCGATGCTCCAGCAGATCGCGCACGTAGCCCTGTGGATCGGGCAGCATCGGCCCGTGACCGCACAGATAGAGCCGATCGTCGCGATCGAGCACGCGCTGCAGGCTGGCGAAATAGTCCCGCATGTCGCCGTTCGGCGGACTGACCACGGTGGTCGACCAGCCCATGACGTGATCGGCGCTGAACAGCACGCGGTCCTTCCAGGCGAAGCAAAGATGGTCGGGGGCATGGCCCGGCGTGTGCAGGGCGACGAGCCCGGCCACGCTGTCGCCGTCGGCCAGCTTCACATCCGGCGTGAAGCTCGCATCGGCACTCCGGACGAAGCCGAAGGTCGGCGCGCCGGTCGCCGCTTGCAGCGCCGCCGTGGCGCCGAGATGGTCGTGGTGGGTGTGGCTGAGCAGGATGCGCGCGACCCGCCCGTCGGTCGCCGCCAGGATCGCCGCCACGTGCGGCGCCTGGTCCGGGCCGGGATCGAGCACCGTCACCCCGCCCTCTGTCTCGATCAGATAGGTGTTGGTGCCGTGATAGGTCATCGGCGTCGGATTGGCGGCGACGATCCGCCGCACGCCTTGGATCATGTCATGCGGCGTGTCGCGCGCCGGCTCCGGTTCCGTCAGGAAAGCCATGCGTTGCTTCAATCCTTGCGCGTGTACACGCGATAGCGGTCCCACTCGGCATTCAGCTGGTAATGCGACCAGACCTCCGCGAACAGCGGGTGGCGCTTGAAATACGCGATGAAGTCGAACTCCCTGCCGCAACGGGGAATGCCGGGCTGGTTGTCCACCACCACGGCCGCCGGCGGTGCGCGGGCGAAATCCTCCGCGACGGTGCGGAAGACGAAGAACTCGGCGCGCCGCATCTCCCATACCTCGCGGTAGCGGCGCCCGTCCGGTAGGCACTCCTGATAGGCGCCCTCGAGCAGCCACATGTTCATGGTGCGCAAGGTGAGCCGGACGTGTGCGTAGTTCACCGCGGGAAAGATCGGATAGATGCCCGGCGAGAGCACCAGCACCCGCTCCCCTTCGGCCTGCTCCCGCAGCAGGGCGGTCAGCCCGGCGACTTCGCCCCGCCCGTAGGCGAGTTCCTTCCACGGCGCCTCGCCGTTGGAAATCGCATACAGCGCGAACAGCGCGGCCAGCACCCCCGCCAGGCACTCCGGCCGCGGCGCCGCCGGCGCCAGTGCGTCGATCCAGCGCGCGGCCAGGACCGCCGCCAGTGCGCAGGCGAACAGCTCGACGGGCAGGGTGTGGTAGGACCAGCCCTTGTGCTGGGCGACCGCGGAGGCCAGCGCGCCGAGTGCGGCCAGCGCGAGGATGCGCGGCAGCGCCCGGGATGGCAGCATCGGCTTGCGGAAGGTGATCCAGAGCAGCGGCAGCAGCAGGCAGAGCGCCGTCGCCAGCCGCGGCACCAGCAGCACCTGCCAGACGGTCAGGCCGCCGAGATCGAGATAGTATCGCCAGACCAGCGGCACGACGACGCCGAGATAATCGGGGAAGAGCAGCGGCAGCGCCACGAGGTACGCCGCCCAGACCGCCGCCATCAGCCACGGCACGGGGTCGCGCAGGCTGGCGCGCAGCGCCGGCCGCCAGCCGGCACGGCTGCGCCCGGCCAGGACGGCGAATTCGATCAGCGCCGGCAGCGCGAGGAAGTGCGGCTTGATGGCAAAGCCGACCGCGGCAATCAGCGCCGTGGCGACCCGCGCCGCGGCGTTTCGCTGTTCCCCTCGGGCGCGGCGTGCAGCGGCAAGCGCATAGGGCAGCGCCATCACCGCCATCAGGTGCTCGCGCTGGCCGAAATCGTAGCCGGAGCCGAGCAGGAACAGCAGCGGCAGCACGTCGAGCAGGGCGCGTTCGGTCGGCCCTTCGCCCCGCCGGTCGCGCACCCGCAGCGCCAGCATCCAGCAGGCAAGCCCGAGGGCGAGCACGCAGAGCTGCAGCGCCGTCACGCCGTCGAGCCCGGTCGCCTGGGCGAGCGCCGCCGGCAGCAGGTTCAGCACGAAGATCAGCGGAGGGTTGACGTCGATCAGGTCGGAATAGAGATGCTCGCCGGCCAGCCAGCGCTGGCTGAAATGCAGCACCGCGGCGACGTCGTGATTGAGCGGCGGCGCCAGCACCAGCGGCAGGAAGAGCAGCGCCGGGATCATGGCCGGCAGCAGGCGCAGGCCGGCGCGGACCAGCCGGGCAGTGCGCAGCCGCACCGGCACGCGCCACCGGCGAGCTGCTCCGGGGGACCGCCCCGGCGCGTATTGGAGTTTCGGGGCGTCGAGCGGGCTCATCCTCGCCGCCTGCATGCCGCGCCAGGAAGGCGAGTGCAAGGCAACTTGCCCCGGGATTGCGACATCGGCGCTGAATGGTGTCAAAGATGAAACATGGAGCCGGCTGAATACGCCCTGATGGATGCAGCCGAGGACGGCATGTGGTGGTACCGCGCGCTGCATGCCCGTGTCGGCGACCGTCTCGAAGGCATGCGCGGCCGGGTGCTCGACGCGGGCTGCGGCACCGGCGGGCTGATGGCGCGGCTGCGGGCACGCCGGCCGGAACTCGCGCTGGTCGGGCTGGAGTGGTCGCTGCCGGCGGCCCGGCGGGCGGCGGAAAAATCCGGCGCGCCGGTTGCCTGCGGCAGCGTCAACACCCTGCCCTTCCCGGCCGCCGCTTTCGATGCCGCGATCGCCGCCGACGTGCTGTGCCACCAAGCGGTCGCCCCGGACCTCGCGCTCGCCGAGCTGCGCCGCGTGTTGCGCCCGGGCGGGCTGCTGGTGGTCAACATGCCGGCGTATTCCTGGCTATTGTCCGCCCACGACCGCCGCGTGCACAACCGTTTACGGCAGACCGCCGGAGCGCTGCGCACCATGCTCCGCGACGCCGGTTTCGCCCGGCCGCGCGCCGGCTATTGGAACGGGCTGCTGCTGCCGCTGATGATCGGCCGGCGCAAGCTGGGGCGGCGCGGCGCGTCCGATGTCGCCCGCTTCCCGCCATGGATGGACGCCACCCTGCACGCCGTCACCGCGCTCGAGCGGCACCTGGTCCTGCCGGCCGGCGGATCGGTGCTGGCGACCGCGATCCGACCCTGAGGGGCGAGTGCCATGGATGTCGCGCTGCCTGATTTTCCGTATCCCGAGCCGAGCATCGGCCTGTCCATCGTCGTGCCGGTGTATCGCGGCGAGAGCACGGTCGGCCGCCTTGTCGAGGCGCTGGCGGCGCTGCGCCCGGCAGGCGGGCTGGAGATCGTGCTGGTGAACGACGGCAGCCCCGACAATTCGGCGACGGTCTGCCGCGACCTGGTGGGCCGGGCCGACGTGCCGATCGTCTACATCGAGCACGCCCGCAATTACGGCGAGCACAACGCGGTGATGACCGGATTGCGCCACGCCGCCGGACGCTACGTCATCACCATGGATGACGATCTGCAGAACCCGCCGGAGGAGGTGCTCCGGCTCTACGACCACGCGCGGTTCGGCGGCTGGGACGTGGTCTATACGCGCTACGCGGTGAAGCGGCACGCGGGATGGCGCAATCTCGGCAGCCGTTTCGCCAACCGCATCGCCGACCTGCTGCTGGACAAGCCGCGCGGCCTCTATCTCTCGTCCTTCCGCTGCATGTCGGCTTTCGTCGTGCACGCGGTTGCGGGCTATCGCGGCCCCTACCCCTATATCGACGGCCTGATCATGCAGGTGACGCAGCGCATCGACAGCATCGAGGTGCGCCATCTGCCGCGGCTTGCGGGCCGCTCGAACTACACGCTGCGCCGGCTGGTGCGGCTCTGGCTCAACCTGGCGACCAGCTTTTCCCTGGTGCCGCTGCGCCTGGCGGTGCTCGCCGGCGCGGGGATGGCCGTGCTGGGCGCGGTCGGCGCCTGCGCCACCATCCTGGAGGCGCTGACGGCGCGGCACATGCCGTCGGGCTGGGCCTCGACGATGACGGTGATCCTGCTGCTGGCCGGCGTGCAGTCGATGATCCTCGGCATTCTCGGCGAATATGTCGGCCGCACCTTCCTCTCCGCCAACGGCAAGCCGCAGGGTGTCGTGCGGCTGGTGGAGCGGAGCATCGCCTTGCAGAAGGAGCCGGTTTGACGCCGTTCTGGACGGTGCTGTTCGCCGCCATCGCGACCAGCATGGCCGGGCAGACGCTGCTGAAAGCCGGCGCCGGCGCGCCGAGTTTTTTTCGCCAGCTGTTCGATGCGCGCACCGTCCTCGGCCTGGTGCTCTACGGTGGTGCGGCGCTGCTCTACATCGTGGCGCTGCGGCGCATTCCGATGTCCGTGGCGCTGCCCTGCACGGCGATTTCCTATGTCGCGGCGGCGCTGATCGGCCACTACGCCTTCGCGGAGCCGATCGGCGCCGCGCAGATCGGCGGCATCGCCCTGATCAGCGGCGGCGTTCTTCTGCTGGCATTCGCCTGAGCCGGGGACCGGCGATGAGCGACGAGGCCTTCATGCGCCGGGCGATCGCGCTGGCCCGCGAAGCCGAGGCCAAGCCCGGCGCCTCACCGATCGGCTGCGTCATCGTGCGCGACGGAGAGATCATCGCCGAGGGCCACAACGAGGTGGATTTGCGCCCCGATCCGACGGCGCATGCCGAGATGGTGGCGATCCGCCGCGCGGCCGAGCGGCTCGGCGTGTCTGACCTGCGCGGCACCACGCTCTACTCGACATTGCAGCCCTGCGGCATGTGCAGCATGGCCTCGATCTGGGCAAAGATCGGCCGCATCGTCTACGGCGCCGAGCGCGCGCAGGTGCACCGCATGTATTTCGAAGACCGCCACTACGACACGATGGACTTCATCCGCGACGCCTTCCGCGAGGATCTTGCGGTAACCGGCGGCGTGCTCGGCGAGGACTGCGCGGAACTGTACTACAGGCCGGAGGACGATGTGCCGGAGGAAGAGCAAGGCAATGTCTGAAGATTTAAAAGGCTGCTTTTTTGATGGCGGCTTTGGAGATGCTACTAGGTGTCAAGGGTACGACCTTGGCTTTCAGGCTTGAGGGGACTGGCACAAGCGCGCCTCGGCAGCAGGCTACTGTGGATTGCCGCCGGACCATTATGCACCTTCGGGCTATGGATGAGCTTGACGTACCATTTCGATACATGGAATGTCGATGCCGATGCGGCCGATCTCGTGCTGCTGTGGCAGGGCACGAAACTTCACGGAATAGGCTTTCTTGAAAGCTGGGGATACACGCAAGATGACTGGTTGCTAACTCTCTTTCCTATAACCGCAGCCATTTGCGAAACGATCGGCCCCTTCCCGTTTTCGATCCTAGGGCTCGGGTGGGTGATCTTTGCAGCCAATATAGTCCTGACAGCCGCCCTAACGTGGCGTCTGTCGCCTACGGCAGGTCTCCTCATCATTCCGGCCCTGCTGTTGATGGGACACGATGCTCTGGGATGGGCTGGATTTCTCAGTTATCCGATAAGCCATAACGGCTCGGTCGTTTGGGGATTTGTTGCGGTACTCGCAGCAGCTTACTGGATTCGCCATGGCGCGATTGCAGCTTTGCTGATTTCAGCTGCCGCCCAGATCGCCGATGTCCTGTCTGATCCCTGGTCGGCAGTTGCATTTGCTCTGCCAATCCTGTTCGCGTCGCTTGGCGTCGCCATCCTGCAGAGCCGCTCACGCCTCCGCCTCGCTCTCTGCTCCGCCGTTTCGCTGCTTGCCCTACTTTGCCTCTGGACCCAGGCATTTGGATATTTGTCGTTTCTCCCCCCGGCTGATTTCGAGTTCACAGATTCCAACGGCTTGGTCACCAATCTCGCTTGGCTGTCGCGCAGCTTGCAGACGATCTGGAGCCCCTTCCCGGGAGTTGATCAGCCTGATCCGCTCGCAGGCTTGCTGGTCATCTCCATGATGTCGGCTTGCATCGTGTGTACCTGGAAAACCGCCGGAAAGTGGTTACAGAGGATGCACCCCGACCAGCACTTCATCATCCTGGCAGGAACACTGAGCTGCCTGCTGCCGGTAATTGCCTTCTTGTCGGGAAATTTTCTGCTCGCGCTCAGCATCGGACGTTTTGTCGTGCCGCTCAGCATTCTGGCTCCGGCCTTCCTGCTTGTCGGTCTCTGCCGATCATGGGCTTTGCTGTCCGTGTGGAGCCGCCTCCTCGTCGCAGCTTTCATAGCGATGATGATCGTGTCGGGCGTTGCCAGCCGGCCGGAAGCGTGGGAACGATTCCGCATCGGTCCGAAGGCCGACGGCGTCACTGCGATCGTGAAGTTCCTCGCGGCGCACTCGCTCACCTATGGCTACGGTCCCTACTGGGGGATCGAAGCGAATGCGGTGTCCTGGATAAGTCGCGACGCCTACCGCATTCGGCCGGTGAATTTCACGCCGAATGGAGGCATTGTCCGTCGCTACGGACAGACTTCCCCAAGCTGGTATCAGCGGGGCGACGCGCCGGCCGGGACGAGGCGCTTCTTCGTGGCGGTGGTCGGCGACGGTGAGAATTGCCCAGAGCCTGATCGATGTGTGCGGGGAGTCGAAAGCGAGTTCGGGAAAGCGGACGAGACCCTGGTTCTCGATGATCCCGGCCTACGCTTCGGCCCGATCACGTTCCTGGTGTGGCATCGTCCTCCGCCGGACGCTTTGTAAGACGGCAGGCCAGTCATTGGCGGATCAGGACGTAGTTGATCCGCAGGTCGATGTCGGCTTTCGGTTCCGGCGTGTTGGCGGGGAATGGCGGCAGGTGGGCGCCGCGGAAGATCGCTTGCGCGCCCATGTCGAGCCATTGCGAGCCGGAGCGCGTCACCAGCTCCAGCTCCGTGACCTGGCCGGAGCGGTCCACCACCAGGTGCAGCCCGACCGTGCCGTCCTCGCCCTCGCGGGCGGCCTGGTCGGGATAGTAGCCGTGCAGGTTCCACCATCGGTGCAGCAGCTCGATCCAGCCGGCGCCGAGCTGCGCGCCGGTGATCCGGATGTTGGGGTCCATGCGGCCGGCGTCGCGGGGCGGCGCTCCGACCGGCACCTGCGCGAACGGCCCGATGCTGTCGTCAATCCCACGGCCCGCTGAAGGACGGGACGGGGCAGCCGCATGCGGGCTGAGCGCGCCGCCCAAGGAGAAGTGCATCGGCGCAGGGAACGCCGGGCGGCTGCTGATTGCGGGCGCATGGCGCGCCGGCGGCCGGGCAGCGGGCAGCGGGGACGGTTCCGCAGCGGCGCTTGGTGCCCGTCGGGGTGGCGCGGATGGCGCCGGAGCAGGCAAATTCATTTCGGGGGCCCCTTGTGGCGCCGAGGGCGGGGCCGGCGGCGCCGGCAGCGGCGGTGCGGGCAGAGTCGTTTCGGGTGCGGCTTGCGGCGCGGGAGACGTCGACGGCGTCTTGTCGGGCGGGCCGGTCGCGAACAGCATCTGCACCGTCGACTCCGACGGCGGCTCGATGAACACCGGCGGCTTCGGCCAGGCCAGGAACAGCAGCGCGATCAGCAGGTGCAGCAGCACCGAGATCGCGAGCACCGACGCGATCCTGGAGCTCTGATCCCGGCTGGGGAGCGCCAGCATCGCCGCGGCACTCGCCGGATTGACGGAGTTCAAAGGCTCCGCCGTGACGTCTTCCCCCTCAGACCAGCGCCTGGATATCGCCATCGACGGACAGCGCCTGGCCGCTGATCGTGGCGCCGAACGGGCTGCAGAGATAGAGCGCCATGTTGGCGATGTCCTGCTGGGTCACGAAGCAGCGCAGGCTGACCTGCCGCATGGCGATGTCGGTCTGCTCGTGCTCCGATATTCCGGCCGCCTCCGCCTTGGCGCGCAGCACGCTGCGGATACGCGGGCCGTCGACGAAGCCGGGCAGGATGGCGTTGACGCGGATGCCGTCGGGCCCGAGCTCGATGGCCAGCGTCTTGGTGAAGCCCACGACTCCCCACTTCGCCGCCGAATAGGGGCTGCGCAGGGCAAAGCCGAAGCGGCCCGCCGCGGAACTCAGATTGATGATGCTGCCGCCCCCCGCCTCGCGCAACGCCGGCACGGCGCGACGGGCGCAGTGGAACTGCGAAGCGAGATCCACGCGCAGCGTGGCGTCCAGCTCCTCGGGCCGCACATCCTCGACGCGCGCCGTCGGGCCGGCGATGCCGGCGTTGTTGACCAGTACATCGAGCCCGCTCAGGTGCGACAGGGCGCCGTCCATGAACGCCTCGAGATCGGTGAGCCTGCCGGCATCGGCACGCAGCCCGGGATGGCCGCACTCCGCGAGCGCCTGCTCATCCACGTCGGAGACGAAGACGCGGGCGCCGCGCGCGGCGAAGCTGTCGGCCATCACCCGGCCAATCCCGCCGGCGCCGGCGGTGATGGCGACCCGCAGGCCGGTCAGGTCCACGGGCAGGGGCATGCGTGCTCCGGTGATCATCCTTGGTCCTCCTGGGATGGCAGAATGCCACGAGGCGCCGGCGGGCGCCTACCGGCCGGGCTTGCAGCTTCGATCCGGGCGCGCCACTTTCACCGCATGATCGAGCGCGGCAGACCGGTCTGGGTGATGACCGCGGATGGGCGGATGCGGCCGCGCCTGCCGCTGGCCACGCGCATCGCCATCACGGCGGTGCTGGTGGCGATCATCGCGGGCTGCCTGGCCTTTGCCGCCCTCGCCTTCTGGATCGCCGTGGCGCTCATCCCGGTGGCGCTGATCGCGGCGCTGGTTGCGTCGGTTGCCATCCGCTTTCAGCTCTGGCGCGCGCGCCGCTCAGTCGGCGGCCAGCGCACCATCTACCGTCCGTAGCCCGATCGCTTCCGCCAGCAGCGTATAGGAGCGGCGCCGGGCCTGCTGGTCGTGCACCGTGGTGAGGATGGCGATCTCATCGACGCCGTGAGTCTGCGCCAGGCCACGCAGCTGCCCCGACACTTTTTCCGGAGTGCCGAAAAGCGCGGTCTCCCGCATGCGGGCGATGCGCGCGCGTTCGACGGCGGAATAGGGGTAGGCGGCGGCCTCCTCGGGTGAGGGCAAGGCGGTATAGACGCCGCGGTCACGGCCGAGCCGCCAGAGCTCGCGCGAGCTGAACAGGCGGTCCGCCGCCTCCTCGGTTTCCGCCGCCACCGCCCAGACGCAAAGGCCGGCGTGCGGCTCGGGATGGCGGTCACTTGGACGATAGGTGCGGCGGTACAGGTCGAGCGCCTGGGCAGTGCCGTTTCCATCGGTGATGAAATGCGCGAAGCAATAGGGCAGGCCGAAGAACGCGGCGACCTGCGCGCCGTAATCCGAGCTGCCGAGCACCCACACCTCCGGCACGGTCGGGCCGCCGGGCTGCGCGCGCACCTCGCGGAACGGGTGGCCCTCCGGCAGCTTCTCCCCGGCGGTCCAGGCCAGCACGTCGCGGAGTTGCGCCGGAAACTGGTCGGCCGCCGTCGCGGCGTTTGGGTTGAGCGCGTAGGCGGTGCGCCCGTCCGAGCCGGGAGCGCGGCCGAGGCCGAGATCGATGCGCCCCGGCGCGATCGCCTCCAGCACGCGGAACTGTTCGGCGACCTTCAGCGCGGAGTAGTGCGGCAGCATCACCCCCGCGCTGCCGACGCGGATCCGGCTCGTCGTGGCGGCAATCGCAGAAATCAGGATTTCCGGCGCCGTGCCGGCTTGGCTTTCCGAATTGTGGTGCTCGGCGCACCAGTAGCGATGGTAGCCCAGCGCCTCGCAGTGCCGTGCCAGTGCCAGGCTCTCGCGGATCGAAGCATCCGGCGAGCGGCCGGTGACCACGGTCGACTGGTCGAGGACCGAGAGACGCATGCAAGCCGCTCCACAACCTTGGTTGAGCGGCCTGCTCATCCCCGCCGCGCTGCACCGGCAGCGAACGGCGGGGGCAGGACGCTAGAAACTGACATGCCCGAATGTCGCGCGCAGCGCCGCGTAGACAAGGCCGCCGACCAGGAAACCGACCAGGGTTCCGTTCACCCGGACGTACTGCAGGTCACGCCCGACCCGCAGTTCCAGCCGGTCGACGATGGTCGCGGTGTCCCAATGGGCGACGACCTGGGCGATGAAATCGGCGAGCTGGGCGCGCGCCGTGGGCAGCACGTGGCTGACGACCGCCCCGGCAGCGTGCTGTAGCCGGGCCGCCGCGGCGGGATCGTCGGCGAGGGTGCGGCCGAGATCGCCGAGCGCGCCCTCCAGCAGGGTGATGGTACGTCCCTGCGGGTCGGCGACGTCGCGCTCGACGGTAGCGCGCAGACGCTCCCACACGTCCCAGAGCCAGGCCTGCACGGTCTCATGCGACAGCACCCGGCGGATGGCGCGGCCGATCTCGGCGGCGCGGGCGGGGTCCTCCTCGATGCGGACGATCTCGCCGCGCACCCACTCGTCGAAGGCCTGGCGGAGGTCGGAATTGTCGGGACCCATCTTGTCGAGCTCGCCGGTGACCGCGGTGAGCACCCGGCGCGCGATCGAGGCGCCCAGCGCCCAGCCGAGCAGCCGGCCGCCCTGCTCGCGCACCCGGTC
>JAFAYM010000059.1 GCA_019240395.1 Acidisphaera sp.
CACCCCCGCCCGGATCACCCGGTGCTTCGACCGTGCGTCCGCAGTTCAGTTCGGCAGGTTCTGGAGATCGCCGATCAGCGCATCGGTCAGCACGTTCTTCTGTTCCTGCGTGATATCCGCGGCGAAGCCGTTCTCGTCGCTCGCGCACTCGTAGCTGCTTGCCTGGCTGGTGTCGCCGCCACGATACCGGATGACCTCGGGATACGGGCAGAGCGGGCGCTCCAGCAGGATGCCGTTGGCCGGCTTGTCGCCGACGTATTTCGTGGCGATGAACTTCGCCGGCGCGATGCCGTCCTCCACCCAGGCCTGCAACGCCGTCAGGACGTCGCGTTGCGCGGTAATCTCGGTGGGCGGCGTGGATCCGCCGACGGTGTTGGGGCCCGGGCCGCCGCCGCAATGGCTCATGCCGGGGACCATGAACAGCCGATAGAAGCTCTCGGTTGCCCCGAGCGAGCCCTGGTCCAGCACGACGCTGTCGTAATACTCGATCGGCAGCGTCTGCGCGTTCAGCGCGTCTGCCCAGCCCTGGGTGACGATCAGCTTGCCATGGCTCTTCAGCGGATGCAGATCGGGATTGATCGCGTTGATGTACGGGCTCAGCTTCTTGTCGACCAGGAAGGCATCGCTATCGAAGTTGAAGGTTGTCCAATCCCAGTTCGGGTTGTCGAACACGGCATTGGCCAGAAGCGGCTGCGCGTACGCGCCGACCAACAGGCCCTGGATCAGGGCCCACTGCGACTCGCTGCCACGGACGAATCCGGGATACAGCTTGAGCCCGGTCACCGGGTCCCGCACGGCGGAGTAGAGACGCTCGGCTTCCTGGACCTGCGGCGCGGTGAGGCAGGTGCTCGGGTCCTGGCCGCTCTGGCACAGCAGCTGTGCGGGGTCGTAATGGCATGCTCGGGGATGCAGCAGGAACCCGTCCTGCACCGCCTGGCTGCCTTCGCATTGCTGCAGCACTGCGGTGTTGAGCAAGGTCAGCGCCGCTGTGGTCAGCGTTGCCGCCGGGTTCTCGGCCGGCAGCAGGCCGCCCCACAGGAAGCTCATCATCAGGTGGCTGTAATCCTGCCCGGGCGAACCGGCATGGATGCCGTCATAGTCGTCGGGATAGAACTCCGCCTCCTCCATCCCTTCGGCGCCACCGGTGGAGCATCCGTCGTAATACGCGTATTTCGCTGTTTTGCCGTAGAAGTCGTGAATGATCTTCTTGGCGGCGACGGTCATCAGATGAATCGAGGTGTGCCCCCAATCCTTGAGGCTCACCTTGTTCTCTACCCAGGGCAGCGGCTGACCGATCTGGCCGGAGGTGCCGCCGGTGTGGCCGGTGTCGGTATTCGCCGTCGCGAAGCCGCGTGCGACGCCGGCCTCTAGAGCCGAGTAGACGATGACCCCGCCGAAGCCGCCATTGCCGACGCCCTCCAGCCGGCCGTTCCAGTCGGTGGTGGGCAGCCAGACTTCGATACCGACCTGCTCACCGGGCTTCGTGCTGACCACGCCGACGACGCGGCAGATTGCCGTGCTGACGGTGGTGCCGCCGATCGTCGTCCCGGCGGCGACGGAGGTTGCCTGCGTGATCGTGGTATTGGCGATGGTGGCGCTCGCCAAGCTCGCGCAGCTCATCGGCGCGGCGGCCTGCGCCGGCTCGGCCGCCATGCCGGAGGCCAGCAAGGCCGCGGTGAACGCGCCGGCGACTCCAGTCAGCGCCTTCGTTCGGCGCGTCGGTCGCGACGGCAGCATTCGTGCGTGATCGTCTATCATGTTTGCTCCCTTTTTCGTCGTCGTAGTCGTGAGATCGGTGCCGTCGCTATGCGTCGAGTAAGCGGGACAGCGGAATGCGGCTGGCGCCCCGTCGGGGCGCCAGCATCATGGTCTCAGCGAAGCCACTCCGGAGCCGGGATCGGCGTCGGATGGTTGCGCAGGTCGTTCTTGCACACGAAGCTGGCGGCGGCGTCCGGGTCGCCGCCCTGGTAGTATGGCTTCTGCGGATACGGGCAGAGGGGACGGGTGTAGGCGACGCCTTCGGATGGCGTGTTGTTCAGATAGCTGGTTCCGACGATGCTCGCCGGTGCCGTACCCTGTTCGACCCATTGCTCGAGCGCCGACTGCATCGGGGCGGCGAAAGAGGTCGGCCCCGGACCGCCGCTGCAATGGCCCATCCCCGGCACCATGAAGAGGCGGTAGAAGCTCTGTGTCTGGCGCAGGATGGAAGGCGTGTGTATCGAGCCGCCTTCCTGACCAAGCACGCGGTCGTAGTAGTTGATCGACTCGAGCGACGGCACGACCGGGTCGGCCCAGCCGTGGTACTGGATCAGTTTGCCGCCGGCATCCTCGAAAGCCGAGATGTCCGGGTTCATCGCATTGATCGGCCCCGCCAGCTTGTTGTCGGTCTTCTTCATGTCCGTGTCGAAGTTGAAGGTCCACCAATCCCAGTTCGGATTGTCGAAGACCCAGTACTTCCAGAAATTGGTTCTGGCCGGCTCATTGAGGCCGTTGAAATCCTGGAAGTAGCTCGACCAGTTCAGGCCCGGTTCGGCCGCGGCCTCGCTGCCCGGCTCATAGCCGTTCTCGATCAGCGTGCCGTCGACCGGATCATGCGGGCCGGCATAGATCGCCTGGGCCGTCTGTATCTGTGCGGTGGTCAGGCAATCCGGCGCATCGACGTTGTTCGGGCACTGCAGGATGCTCGGATCGAAGTTGCAGTCGCGCGGGTCATTGAGGAAGTTATCGCTCGACAGCCCGCCGTCCCTTGCGCCGTTCTGGGCCTGACAGACTGCGATCACCGCGTGCGTCAGGACAGGCAGCTTGGTCGCCGGCAGGATGGGGTCGTTGTCGTCACCGAACGGATGATCGACCAGGTACTCCCACAGGAACCCGGCGTTGAGGTGCGTGCGATTGTTTCCGGGATCGCCGCCGATGACGCCGTCGAAATCGGTCGGGTAGCGTTGCACCTCCATCAGGGCCTGGTGGCCGCCTGTCGAGCAGCCGGAGAAATAGGCGTGCGCCGCACGCGACCCGTAGAAGGCATGCACGACCTGCTTCGCCTTGAGGATCGACTGGTGAACCGCCCGATGTCCCCAATCGATGATCGCCTGCGGATGGCCGACGGCGAAATCTGGGTCGCCATCCGTGCTGTAGGCATGCCCCGTATCGGTGCTAAGCGTCGCATAGCCTCTGATCAGCTGCGCGCCCATGTCGCTGTAGTCGAGCGAGGAGCTGTAGCCGCCGTTGCCGAACATCTCGATTTTCGTGTTCCAGCCGGCATCGGGCATCCAGACCTCGAACCCGATGACCGAGCCGGGTACCGGGGAGACGAAGCCGTGCACGCGGCAGAACGCCGGCAGATTGGCGATCGCCCCCGAGCCGGTGGGGGTGTAGGTTCCCGCCGGAATCGCCTGCGCGATGTCAATGGTGGTATTGGGGATCACCAGCGAGGTCATGTCGGTGCATGCCACGCTCGCGTGCGCAGGGCTGGCGCACAGTGCCGTACCGGCCAGCAGCGCAGAGACGAACAGGCCTGCCGCAGCCGTCCTTGTCAGCTGACAACTCTTTCGATTTTCGAACATCGTTTCTCTCCTGTTATTCACGATTTCAGCCGCGCCCGGGGATCTCCATCTCCAGCAGCGAAGAGCTGAGAGATTTGCCGTGCGGATCAAGCGACAGGGATCGCGTCACCCCGCCAGCCAGCGCCCCGTGCAGCACGAAATTCAGCGCGCCGATCGAGGGCATTTCGTAGCGCTCCACTTGGCCGCGCACGATGTCGGCAAAGTGCTTCCCGACTCGCTCTGCCGTCACATGCCGCAGCAGGAGGGGATAGTCCTCCATGCGGTAGGCGATGACGGAGATGTTCGAGACATTGCCCTTGTCGCCGGTCCGCGAATGGGCGAGCTCCTGCAGCCGCATGTCAGGCGACCTCGTAGCTGACGGAGGTCTGCACCTCGGCGCGCGGCAGCAACGTGGAGACCACCGCCACGATTTCGCGTGCGGACTTCCAGGCGCCGCCGCCGCCGGCGGGGCCATTGGTGTAGAGCGTCTCCACCTCATTGCCGATGCGCCTGGCTTCGCGCATGCAGTCGGTGCGGCCGACGACGCGGATCCGCACCTCGACCGGCTCCGGTTCATTTGTCACGCCGGCGCCGCGATACACGGAATCCACGCCGATCAGCTCAAGGCGCAGCTCACTCGTCCGCACACCGGTCAGCTGCAGGCGTTCGGCGACGATCTGCAGCGCCAGCTTCGCCCGCGCCAGCGCACCGGGACCAGCATAGGAGATCTGCCCCTCGCCGACATAGCTGTCGACGTAGCCGATCGAGACCTTGAGCGTGTCGGTGCGCGGCCAGCCGGTGCCGCCGGTGACGGCAACCCGATCCGGCCCGATCAGCTCGAGCCGAACCGAGGTGAAATCCGCGACGACGTCGGGCTGGTAGTAGAGCGCGGGATCGTGCACCTCGTAGAGCAGCTGCTCCTTGCAGGTGTCGAGCCCGACTCGGCCCCCGGATCCCGCCACCTTGGTGATGACCGCCGATCCGGTATCCTCGACTTCGGCGAGCGGGAAGCCGAGCCGCGCCAGATCCGGCACCTCCTTGTACCCGGGATCGGCGAAATAGCCGCCGGTGACCTGCCCCGCGCATTCCAGCAGATGCCCGACGAGCGTGCCCTTGCCGAGCCGATCCCAATCTTCCATCGACCAGCCGAATTCGTGGACGAGCGGCGCGAGGAACATTGCGGGATCGCCGATCCGTCCGGTAACCACGATGTCCGCACCGTGCTGCAGCGCCTCGACAACCGACGCCGCGCCGAGATAGGCATTGGCCGAGATCATCCGCTCCGCAATGTCACGCGTGCTGCCCTCGCTCTCGATCAGCTTCAGGTCGCGGTCTCGCAACTGCGCGGTGACGTCATCGCCGCTCACCGCCGCGATCTTCAGCCCGGCGAGGCCCATGCGCCGGGCGACGCGCGCCACCGCCCGCGCCGCCCCGGCCGGGTTCGCCGCGCCCATGTTGGTGATGATCCGCAGGTGCCGCGCAACACTCTGCCGCAGCACGGCCTCGAAGCGCTCTTCGAGGAGCGGGTCGTAGCCGGAGTCGGGGTCACGCTGTCGCGCCTGCTGCGCAAGGGCAATGGTGCGCTCGGCGAGGCATTCGAAGACGAGATAGTCGAGCGCGCCCTGCTCGGCCAGTTCCACGGCCGGCTCGATCCGGTCTCCGGAATAGCCGGCACCCGCACCGATCCTGATGCGTCTCACGGCGCGCCGCCGATCACAGGGGGAACACCCCGAGCGCCACGGCGGCGAAGGTCATCAGCACGGAGGCGCCGAACAGATAGGGGATGGTGTAGCGCTGATGCGCACTCAGTTCGATTCCCGCGAGCCCGACCACCAGGAACGTGGCCGGGGTCAGCGGGCTGACGGGAAAGCCCGTGGTCATCTGGCCGAGCAGCGCCGCCTGCGCCACCTGGATCGGCTGACCGCCCAGCCCCTTGCTGACCTCGGCAACCACCGGGAGGACGCCGAAATAGAAACTGTCCGGATCGAAGAGCAGGCTGAGCGGCATCGAGAGCAGGCCGAGCACGAACGGGATCTGGTTCCCCATGCTCGGTGGCACATGGGCGACCGCCGCCTGCGCCATCGCCTTCAGCATTCCGGTGCCGCTCATGATGCCGGTGAAGGCACCGGCCGCGAACAGGATGCCGGCCATCAACAGCGCCGCGCGCGCATGCGCATCGATGCGGGCGCGCTGCTCCGCCGGGCTCGGGTAATTGACGATAAGTGCCACGACCAGGCCCAGCATGAACATCACGACCGGGTCCGCCACGCCCCAGATCATCACCGCCATGATCGTCAGCGTGAACAGCAGGTTGAACCAGAACAGGCTCGGCCTGCGCAGCCTGCTCTGCTCGGCCGTCATCTCGCGGGTGAAGTCGTGCTGCACGGCAACGTTCCCGAGCAGTCCAAGACGCCGCTCCTCGCGCCGGCCAAGCAGGTAGGCGACGGTAAAGACGAAGAGCTGGCCGATGAGCTGCACCAGGATCATCGGGCGGAACAGTTCCGTCACTGACACATGCAGTGCCGCGGAGGCGCGGAGCGTCGGGCCGGTCCAGGGCAGGAAGTTCACTCCGGCCGCCAGAGAGGCCACGCAGGCAAGGATGCGCCGGTCCATCCCCAGCTTCTCGTAGAGCGGCAGCATCGCCGGGATGGTGATGAGGAAGCACACGGCGCCGGAGCCATCGAGATGGATCAGCAGCGCTAGCAGGGTGGAGCCCACCACGATGCGGGTCGGCCGGCTGCCGACTGTGCGAAGAATGCGATCGATGATCGGATCCAGCATGCCGGCATCCGTCATCACGCCGAAATAAAGGATCGCAAAGACGAACATCCCGGCCACCGGCGCGATGCCGGAAATGCCGGCGGTGATGAACTTGCCGGTAGCCAGACCGAATCCGCCGACAAGCGCCGCTGCGACCGGAACGGCGATCAGCGCCACGAGCGGCGACAGCAGATTCAGCATGATGAGTGCGAGCAGCACGACAACCGTCAGCGTGCCCAGCAGGGCCAGCATATTCCTCCGCAAATTTTTTCGTGCGGCACTGGCTTGCGCTCGGGCCGGGATTACACTCGGGCAACGTTAAGAACATGTGGTGCTACCATGAAAGGTATATATCGATAGCGCATGCGCATAAATCTCACGCTGCACCAAGTCACCGCCTTCCTCCGGCTTGCCGAGTTGAGCAGCTTCAGCGAAGCAGCGATGGCACTCGGCGTCTCACAGCCGTCGTTGAGCCGCACCATCAAGAGCGCCGAGACGATACTCGGCGGACCGCTTTTCTTCCGCGATACGCGCAACCTCCAGCTTACACCGTTGGGCACAGAGTTCCGTCCGATCGCCCGGCGCTTGGTTGCGGAATTCGACAGCGCGTTCGGAGAGCTGGCCCAGTTCATCGAGGGCCGCGAGGGCAGGATCGTCATCGCGGCGCTTCCATCGGTGGCAGCCGTGCTGCTGCCCCGCGCCATCGCGCGCTTCCGGCGGACCAGCCCCAATGTCGAGATCGTCATCAGGGACAGGCTCTCCGCTTCCGTCATCGAGGCGGTAACGGAAGGTGTCGCGGATATCGGGGTGACGATGCAGCCGGCCCCGGCGGCGAAGCTGGCCTATCGTCCGCTGTTGGCCGACGAGTTCGTCCTGGTGTGCCGGTCCGATTCGCGGATCGCCAGAGGCCGTCCGGCGAGCTGGTCGGTATTCACCCAGCATCCGTTCGTCGCCATGTCGCCGGCGAGCAGCGTGCGCGCCATGACGGACGCGGCGTTCATGCAGGCGGGCATAGCGGTGCAGCAGCTCTACGAATGCGCACATCTCGCGACCACAGGGAATCTGGTCACTGCCGGTCTTGGCATCACCGCCCTGCCACGGCTGACCCTTCCGGTGCTGAACATGGCGGAGCTGTCGGCGCGATCACTGATCGAGCCGGTGATGGTCAGGTCCCTCGGGACGGTGACCCGGGCCGGCCGCCCGCTGACGCCGGCCAGCCAGGCGTTCCTGACCGCTCTCAATCAGGAGGCCGCCGCCGCACGCGGCGGATGACACCGCGCCGGGCAGCGGCTCTACTACCGCAGGAGGAAATCTGCCGATGCGTACCTCGCTTGTCGCCTGGATCGCCGGGGTGGTTTCGGTGACCGGGCTCTATCTCCTCGGGCCGCTGCTCTATTTCAACGCCGCGAGCCCGCCGATCCTCGGCATGCCGCCGCTGTATTTCTGGTTCGTCCTGGTCCCGCTGGTCAGCCCGGCGATCCTGGGCACCGTCTACCTCATCGATCGGCGCGCCGGCGGCGTCGGCTCGCAGATCGACGAGGGAAGCTAGCATGGACCCGATGCACCTGGTGGTCGGCGTCGTCCTCGCGGGCGTGCTGATCGTCACCTGGATCGGCATTCGCGGCGGCGCGAGGACCTCGCACACGCTCGAGGGCTGGATCGTCAGCGACCGCGGCATGGGGCCGGTGATGACCTGGTTCCTGCTCGGCACCGAGGTTTATACCGCCTTCACGTTCCTCGGCCTGGCCGGGTTCGCCTACGCCCGTGGGGGCGGCGTGTTCTACAACGTCGCCACCAACGACGTGGGCTACGCGCTCGGGTTCCTGCTGCTGCCGGCGATCTGGCTGATCGGCCGGCGGTTCGGCTACGTCACCCAGTCGGACTTCATCGCCGGACGCTATCAAAGCCCGAAGCTCGGCGTCTTCGTGGCGCTCTGCACGGCGTTGATCATGATCGCCTATGTCGATCTGAACATCGAGGGGCTCGGCTCAGTGCTCAGCGTGCTGCTGGGCGGCCGCATCGATCTCACGACGGCGGAGGCGCTCGGCTTCGTTATCCTGACGCTGGCCGTGTTCTTCGGCGGCATCCGCGGCAATGCCATCCAGTCCGCGGTCAAGGACATCCTGATGTTCCTGTCGATCGCCACGCTGCTGGTGCTGGTGCCGGCCCACTATTTCGGCGGCTTCGGACGGATGTTCGAGCGTCTGATGACCGAGATTCCGGACCGCATCACCATGCCGGGCCCGACGCATCGGCTCGGGCTGAGCTGGTTCGTGACCACGGTGCTGCTCACCGGGTTCGGCCAGTGGATGTGGCCGCAATGGTTCAACGTCGCCTATACCGGCCGCGGGCCGCGCACGCTGAAGCTGCAGGCGGTGTTCATGCCCTTCTACCAGCTTGTGAAAGTCGCGGTCATCACCATCGGTTTCGCCGCCATCCTGATCTTCGCCGGGCGCAACGTGCCGGGCAACGACGTGATGATGCTGCTGGCCAAGGACCTGTTCCCGCCCTGGTTCCTGGCGATCTTCGCGCTCGCGGCGGTGCTGTCGGCGATCGTGCCGGCGGGGCCGATCGTCATGGTGTCCTCGACGCTGCTGGCGCGCAACGTCTATGCCAAGCTGCGGCCGGGCACCTCGGGCCGGACCGTGTTTGCGCTCTCGCGCTGGCTGGTATTCCCGATCACCCTGCTGGCACTCCTGCTGGCGCTGGTCGCGCATTCGCTGATCGTGGTGATCCTGCTGGTTGCCTACGACTTCATCGCCCAGCTGCTGCCGGGCGTGCTGATCGGCGGCATCCTCTGGCGCCGCGCCACCGGGCAGGGCGTGTTCGCGGGATTGCTGTTCGGCTGGGTGGCCTGCGCGATCCTGCATCTCATGGGATACGAGCAGGTCTTCGGCATGGCGACCGGGTTCGTCGTGCTGATCGGCAACTTCATCGTGTTCTTCGTGGTCAGCCTGATGACGCAGCCCGTCGAAAAGGCGGTGCTCGACCGCTTCTTCCGCACGATCTACAGCCACGATCCGGTCACGCCGGGGCCGGTCGGCTGATCAGGACGCGGCGCCTGGTCAGCGGTGCAGCGTCGGGGTCGGACTGCTTTCGATGACGACGTTGACGCAGGCCGGCCGGTCGCTGGCGAAAGCGCGCCGCAGCGCCGCCGGGAGATCGTCGCCGGGGCCGACGAATTCGCCGTGGCCGCCCAGCGCCACGACTGCGCGGTCGTAGCGGGTTTCCGGCGACAGTGTGCAGCCTTGAACGCGGTCGGCGCCGTAGGCACGGAGCTGGATCTGGTATTCGGCGTTCCAGCGCGCATCGTTGCCGATCACCGCGACGAAGGGCAGGCGGTATCGCGCGGCCGTGTCGAACTCGCTCAGATGGAACCCCGTCGTGCCGTCGCCGAGCACGGCGAGCACCGGGGCGGCCGGACGAGCGAGCTTCGCCGCAACGGCATAGGGGATGGCGGGACCGATCGCGCCGGCGACGCCGTTGATCAGCCGCTCCTCCGGGGCGAGCATGGCCTGCGCCCACTGGCCGACCTCGCCGCCGTCGCTGACGAAGACGGTGTCCGGCCGTTCCTTGAGCCAGCCTCGCAGCGCGCGGCACATCGCAGCGGGGTGGCGAAGCGCGCCTTCGGGCGGGGTGTCGCACTCTGGCGGGCGGCGCGCGAGTGCGGTGGCGACCGCGTTCCGCCACCCCGGGTCGGCCCGGCCGCCGGCTGCCCGACTGAGTGCGGTGACCGCGGCGGCGGGATCGGCGAGGGCGGCGAGGAGGGGCGCGTGCCGCCGGGCGGCGCGGGCGATCAGCGCGGGATCGGGGTCAATGACGATCCAGCGGCAGGCGGCATCGACCGTCGGCGGCTTGCCGAAGCCGAGCGTATAGTCCAGCGGCTTGCCGGCGAGCACGATCAGATCGGCCGATGCCAGCATCTCGGGGAGCGCACCGAGGCTCGGGTCGTTGACGCCGCGCGGGCTCTCCATCGCGATGACCGGCACGCCGGTCGCCTCCGCCAGGCCCGCCAGAAGGCGCCTGCCCTCGCGTGAGCAGAGCGCGGGCGGGGCGATGATCAGCGGCCGGCGCGCCGCCCCGAGCGCCGCGATGATCGCGTGCGCGGCGGCCTCGGCCAGCGGCCGCGCCTCGGGAACGAAGCTGCCGGCGTCCGGGAGCGCCGGCGCCTTGGGGCTCGCGTCCAGCAGATCGACGGGCAGCGCGACATGCACCGGCCCGGGCCGCCCCGCCCGCGCGACGCGGATGGCGCGCGCGATGTCGCGGGGCAGGCCGGCTGCGCTCGCGGCGAGCCAGGAGGCTTTGGCGACCGGCTCGGCGAGAGCGGCCTGGCGTAGCTCCTGAAAGGCGCCGTCGCCGAGCTGGCTCAGCGCGGCGTGGCCGGAGAGCAGCAGCATCGGGCTCTCGCCGGCCAGGCAGGTGTAGAGCGCGCCCACCGCGTTCGCCATGCCGGGGCCGCCGGTGACCATGGCGACGCCGACCTCGCCGGTGAGCCGCGCCCAGGCATCCGCCATGTGCACCGCTGCCGCCTCGTGACGCACATGGACCAGTCGCACACCGGTATCGAGCGCGGCGTCGAACAGCGGCATGATGTGGTTGCCGGACAGCGCGAAGACGGTGCGCACGCCGACCTGGGCGAGCGCCTGCATGACCAGATCGGCCCCGCGTGGCGGCATCTCCGTCGCGCCCGCAGCGCCGCTCACGATCCCAGCAGACCGGCCACGGCGCCGCGCTCCTCCTGCAGCTCGGCGAGCGAAAGCTGCATGCGCTGGCGACTGAAATCGTCGATCGGGAGATCGCTGACGATCCGGAACTCGCCGCCCGCGCAGGTCACGGGAAAACCGTAGATGATGTCGGCCGGAATGCCGTAGCTGCCGTCCGACGCGACCGCCATGGTCACCCAGCGCCCGTTCGTGCCGGCGACCCAGTCGCGCATGTGGTCGATCGCGGCGGAGGCGGCGGAAGCAGCGGAGCCGCGGCCGCGCGCCTTGAGCACCGCGGTGCCGCGCTGCGCCACGGTCGGGATGAATTCGTCGCGATACCACGCCTCGTCGCCGACCAGCTCGGGCAGGGCGAGGCCGCCGGAGGTGGCGTGGCGGTAGTCGGGGTGCATCGTCGGGGAATGATTGCCCCAGACGACGACCCGCTCGATGGTGTCCACCGGCGCGCCGATGCGGGCGGCCAGCATCGAGACGGCGCGGTTGTGGTCGAGGCGCATCATGGCGCTGAAATTCCGGCGCGCCAACCCGGGCGCGCTCTGCATCGCCACGAAGCAGTTGGTGTTCGCGGGATTGCCGACGACGAGGATCTTCACGTCGCGGCTGGCGACCGCGTCGAGCGAGTGGCCCTGCACCGCGAAGATCGCGGCATTCACGGCGAGCAGATCGCGCCGCTCGATACCGGCGGTGCGCGGGCGCGATCCGACCAGCAGCGCGTAGTCCGCGCGGTCGAAGGCGATCTTCGCGTCCTCGGTCTGGACGACGCCGGCCAGCAGCGGAAAGGCGCAGTCCGCCAGCTCCATGACGACGCCGTTCAGGGCCCCGAGCGCTTCCGGCACTTCCAGGAGCTGGAGGATCATCGGCTGATCCGGCCCGAGCATCTCGCCGGTGGCGATGCGAAACAGCAGGCTGTAGCCGATCTGGCCGGCGGCTCCGGTGACGGCGACGCGGACGGGCGGTTTCACGGGCAAGCTCCCCCAGGTGAACAGGCCAGGAAGCGCTGGGGGCAGCGGCCCCCAGCCCCCATTACTCAAGTACGGATTCCAAGGGCGACGGCCTTTGGCGGGGTCCCCACTTCTAGCGCACGGGGGCAGAGCCCCTCGCCTTTGCTTCTGCTTCGCGCGGGCACAGTAGGCAGATCCGCCGGACTGCGCCAACCCGGTTGACGGCAACTCTGCTCTCTTATATAAGACTCCTATTCCCAGGTCTGCGGAGATAAAGTCATATGGAAACGCCGCATCTTCTCGTGCACAGCCCGAAGGACAATGTGGGCGTCGTCGTGATCGAGGGCCTCGAGGCCGGAACCGACATGCTCTGCGTTATCACCGAGAACGACACGACCTTTCGCCTGAAGGCCGAAGCCGATGCGCCGATCGGCCACAAGATCGCGCTGGCCGATCTGCAGCCCGGCGACACCGCGATCAAATACGGCGAGGACATCGGCAAGATCGTCGCCCCGGTCGGCAAGGGCGGCTACGTGCATACCCACAATCTCAAGACCAAGCGCTGGTAGGAGGCACCGTCCGCACCATGAGCACCACGAGCAACTCCGGGATTACCGGCTGGCGGCGCGAGAACGGGCGCGTCGGCGTGCGCAACCACGTCGTCATCCTGCCGCTCGACGACATCTCCAACGCCGCTTGCGAGGCGGTCGGCAACAACATCAAGGGCACGCTCGCCATCCCGCACGCCTATGGCCGGCTGCAGTTCGGCGAGGACCTCGATCTGCACTTCCGCACCCTGATCGGCACCGGCAGCAACCCGAATGTCGCGGCGGTCGTCGTCATCGGCATCGAGCCGAGCTGGACCGGCCGCGTGGTGGACGGCATCGCCAAGACCGGCAAGCCGGTCGCCGGCTTCTCGATCGAGCAGAACGGCGACATCAACACCATCGCCGCCGCCTCGCGCCAGGCCAAGGACTTCGTGCAGTGGGCCTCCGAACAGCCGCGCACCGCGTGCGACATGTCGGATCTGTGGGTTTCCACGAAATGCGGCGAGTCCGACACGACGACCGGCCTGGCCTCCTGCCCGACGGTCGGCAACATGTATGACAAGCTGATTCCCAAGGGGATCTACGGCGTGTTCGGCGAGACTTCCGAGATCACTGGCGGCGAGCACCTCGCGCGGGAGCGGGCGGCATCGCCGGAAATCGCGGAGAAATGGTACGCGATGTGGAAGTCCTACCAGGAGGACGTGATCGAGGCGCACAAGACCGACGATCTCTCCGACAGCCAGCCGACCAAGGGCAATATCGAGGGCGGCCTGACCACCATCGAGGAAAAGGCGCTCGGCAATCTCGAGAAGATCGGCCATACCTCGCGCTTCATCGACGCGCTGCAGCCGGCCGAGACGCCGGCCAGGGGACCGGGTCTCTACTACATGGACAGCTCCTCCGCGGCAGCGGAGTGCGTCACGCTGATGGCCGCCGGCGGCTATGTCGTGCACACCTTTCCCACCGGCCAGGGCAACGTCATCGGCAACCCCATCGTGCCGGTGATCAAGATCACCGGCAACCCGCGCACCGTGCGCACCATGTCCGAGCATGTCGATCTCGACGTCTCGGGCATCCTGCGGCGGGAGATGACGATCGATCAGGCCGGCGACGCGCTGATCGACATGATCGTGCGCACCGCCAACGGCCGGCTGACCGCGGCGGAGGCGCTCGGCCATCGCGAGTTCAGCATGACAAAGCTCTACCGCAGCGCCTGAGCGAGCGGCAGATCGGGCGGGGCGGATGGACGACGGGGAAGCGGTCGCGTCCGCCGCCGCCGATTATCAGCCGCTCTATGCGCAGGTGAAGAACCGGCTCGTGCAGCGCATCGGCTCGGGCGCGTGGAAACCCGGGGAGATGCTGCCCAACGAGTTCCAGCTGGCGGCGGAATACAAGGTGAGCCAGGGCACGGTGCGCAAGGCGCTGCTGTCGCTGGAAGCCGACCGGCTGATCGTACGCCGGCAGGGACGCGGCACCTACGTCGCACGTCACACGCGCGACAATTCGCTGTTCCATTTCTTCCGGATGGTCGGGCTCGACGACGCGCGCCTGCGGCCCGCCAGCGTCGTGCTGACCCAGCGCAGCCAGCGCGCCGCCAAGCTGCCGGCTCAGCTCCTGTCGATCGCGCCGGGGGCGGCGCTGCACGCGATCACCCGCCTGCGCTATTTCGCCGGCCGCCCCGCCATTTTCGAACGCATCTTCGTCCCGAGCGAGCTGATGCCCGGCCTCGCCGTGCAGCCTGGCGTCGCCATGGAAGAGGAGATGTACGTCATCTATCAGGAGCGGTACGGCATCAGCATCGCGCGCGCCAGCGAGCGCCTCGCCGCGGTCGCCGCGACGGCGGAGGAGGCGCGCCATCTCGATCTCGCCGCCGCCGCTCCGCTGCTCGAGATCACCCGCGTCGCCCGCGACGTCAACGGCCGCGCCGTCGAGCTGCGCCTCAGCCGCTGCGACACCGCGCAGGCGCGTTATGCCGCCGAAGTCTACTGAGAAGACATGCTCTGGGTCAGGGCTCGGAACAAGCTTATCGATGACCCCTGGCCATTGGCCGCGCGGGTACACCCGCGACCGTCTCGCCTGTACAGACCGGAGCGACGACGACCGCTCCGGCACCAATAGTTGCGTTATCACCCACGCAGATACCCGGCCGAACCGCCGCTCCGATCCCGAGCTGGGCACAGTTGCCGAACACGACGTTGCCGCCCATCACCGATCGCGGGGCCAGATGTGCCCCATCGCCCACGGAGCAATCATGCTCGACGATCGCCCCGGTGTTGACGATCGCAAGATCACCGACGCGGGCCGCCGCATTGACGACAGCCAGGGGCATGACCGCAGTGCCCTCGCCCAATGTCGCGTAAGTCGAGACAATGGCGCTGGGATGCACAACGGTCACCAGCTTGAATCCTGCGGATTGCATCCGGCGCCCGATCCGTAGCCTGAGCCCGTTGTTCCCGAGAGCTACAAAGGCATTCCGGACGCCCTGGCGATAAATAGCCGGCGCAAGCTCATCGCCCCCCAGCACCTCTACTCCAAGAACCTTGCCGCCGCCCGGTGCCGGATCCAGCACTCCGTGAACATACCATCCTCCGGCCCGAAGCAAATCGATCACCACCTTGGCGTGACCGCCGCCGCCGATTACCAGGACAGGATCGGCAAGCACGCTCATGGATCGAACGAGAGTTGCGGATAATGCTCCGGCGAGTGTCTTAGCAGAAGGACATTGGTGCTGAAGATTTGGGGAATGTCATGGAACCCCAACCTTTGCAGACCGCCATCGGTTTCGCGTATGCGCCAGGGCGTGAATCCATTCTGCGCGATCTCGTCAAACCACGCGGCGGCGGTGATGCCCACCCGTTCCAGGTGAGACGGGCCGAGTTCGAGCACCACGACAATCTCATCGTGCCGCTGCAACGTCGCTTGCAAACCCCGAAGCACATCGAGTTCCGCGCCTTCGACGTCGATTTTCAAGCAGTGGATTGCGCGCTCCGTTGACAGCAGATCGTCCAGCGCGAGGCCGTGAACCGAAGTTTGCTCGTGCTCATGCGGCAGCGGATAGAGCGAGGAGTGACCGTAAGGGAAGGCGACGTGCAGCGTCCGCGCGCCGGACACCTCGGCGGCAGCGGCCTGGTGCACGTCGACCCAAGCGGACAGACCGTTCATCGCAACGGTCTGACGCAGTAGTCGGGCCAGTCTAGGCACCGGCTCGAGAGCGATCACGTGCCCGGAGGGGCCGACGAGCCGGGCGCCGAAGAGCGTATAGAGACCGACATTCGCGCCGACATCAACGAAGCTTTGGCCAGGCGAGATGAGCCTGGAGAGCACGGCCATGGTCCCGGGTTCAGGCAGCGTACCCTCGGCGTGGTGCACGGCGAGGGCTCGGTCTTCCGGGGGGACGAGCACATAACCATATGGTGTCCGCATCGCCAGCAGATCGGCCGCGAGCGGCACGACCATGCGGCTGAGGGACAGGTCCAGTCGCGAGCGCAAGCCTTCCTGAGCCGCCTCTACCCGCTCCAGCAAGGCGCGCAGGGCCCTCAGCTCGGCCGCGATCTCGTCAATTCCGGACACGATCGGTTATCTCTCAGCATCCCCGGCGGCGTTCCCGGGATCATTGGCGGCTTGGGAGCTGTCGGAGATCACCGTCTCTTCGATGAACGCGATGGTCTCCACTCCCACCCCGAGAGGCCGATCGTCCGTGTTTTCGGCGTCATGGTCACAGGGCCGGAACAGCAGGTTCGACACCACATCCACCTCCACGATGCTGCCGGGCTCCGATCGGCTGAGCGGTACCCTGATGGTCGGCGTCTCACCATAGGCCAGTGAAAAGGAAGCGCGCATCTCCCGGTCGATCAGGATCGCGCCGGTCAACCGTTTCGACCCCGGCATGGGTGGACCGACAAGGCAAAGTTCCAGAGCCCCTATGTTCGATCCCCGTCGCACCTTGAAGCGCAGAGTCGCGACGTGGTCGCATGCCCAACGGCCCCAATCCTCGCCGTCCCACCAGCCGTTTCCGAAGAAATCCGACTGATCTGCATCACCGTTAATGCCGAGCAGGTGCGCCCCGACGACAGCCGCCGGAACGCCCGCCGGCCCTGCCTCCACCGCTTCTCGGGCCAGCTCGATGATGCGGCGGGTATTCTCTTCCAGAGTGCGGGAGAAGAACCGTGAGAGCGTGTCATGCTGCCGTTGCGCCAGTTCTTCGCGACAGGACAGCGCCCATTTGATGCGAGCCGCCAAGTCGCTCGGCGAGGTCGGATTGAATACGAAATCCTCTCTGGCGTGCTTGGGCAGGAACTCTCTGACAACCGGGCCGTCGGCCAGGAGAACGGGTGTTCCCGAAGACACCGACTCGAACGCCGTGAACGGAAATCCACCCTCGAACGGAGAGGGATGGACCGTCACCGAGGCACAGCGATAGAGCGCCGCGTGAACGTCGATAGGCACATGATTCATGGAGATCACGTCCCACTGCAAGCCTCTTTGCAGCACCGCTTCGCTGAACTCGTCTCGCGGTGCCGCCCAGATGATTCCGGCAGTGACAAAAAACTTCACGTCTGCATAGGACCGAAGCAGCAATTCCGCGGCTCGTATTGCCGTGATCGCATTCTTGTGCGGGCGGGCCCTGGTCGACATGAAGACGTAGGGGACGTCCTCGAACGGAAACTTCTTCAGTAATTGCCCCACCATCCTTCGCTGCCATTCGTCACGAACTATGACGGAGTCCCGACCAATATCCTCCTGCAAAAACGCCCTGATCCTCTCTGCCGCCTCTTTGGGGTCGGCATCAGACCCCGCCAGTTTTGCGTAGTCGAAATACGCGTGCGGAAGGACTTCCACGCGATCATTCGGTATTTTGAACACCGATACGATCTGATGTCGCTTGACGTATTCAGAGAAGCAAATGAATTTCGAAATGGAGTCCTTGGCCAGACTGCACGCTTCGCAAAAGCGTTTTGCATCCCCTTCCGGGTAGAAGGTCGGATAGTCCACATGCAGGTAATCGGCAAACAGCGAGATGACCGGTTTGTTGAAGCTTGCAAGGACCGGCAGGGCAGGGGTGATGCTGAACCAGCAATCCAGATGCTCCTCGCAGCTTCGGATCCAGGCCTCGTCGGAAGCCGAAGCAACGAACGTTAGAAGGCTGTCCGCCACGCCCGGCGGCAAGAAGTTGAAAACGATGCTATCTCGGATTTCCGGCGCCAGGAATTGCTGCCAAATCTCGAAAGCGGGGCCGGACTCCTCGGCAATAATCATGACAAGAGTTGCTTCGCCTGGCTTTAAGCCGCTGGCGAGCAGCGTCAGGTAGTGGAACAAGCCTTCCGCGAAAGGCGATCTCTGCCTGCCAAAGATCAACACGCCGAGCCGGAGAGCTTTGCGCTGCGGGATAGAAATCTCGAGTGACTCAGACAACCCAGTCATCCGTGGCCGAGGGGCTTTTCGCGGAGTCTGTGCCATCTGACTCCTCGGTCTCAAGGCAACGTCGAACAGGCGTGGAGCAGAAGCTCCGTGAGCTGGATGCTGAAGGATTCGCGTAAATCTTCCCTGCTCGACATAGTGGCTACTGCCTGGTCCTCGAGGAGAAATCCTTCCATGGCTTTCAGCTGAGCCGCTGTGTCTTCCGGAGACCAGGGGTCGAACGTCCTGGTATTGATGGAATAAGCTTCGCAAATCTCCCGCATTTGCGGGTAATCTGATGTCAACGACGGGATGCCCAAACTCGCTGCTTCGATAACCGAGAAAGTGCCGTTATCGTACAGCACGTTGTGCCAGAGATAGGCAGCCCCGGTCAGTAGCCGACGAAAGCCCGCATGACTGAGTTCCCCGGCGACGTGCAGCCGATCACGGAGCAGGGGCGATTCGGCTATGCGGGTACGGACCTCCTGAATGTATGGCGTTTGGACAGTACTTGCCGCCTTGAAGTCGTCCGTTGTCGCCCCGCACATCATGCAGGCGAGTCTGCCGTCCTCCTGCCCGTAATAAAGCTCGAGAGCGCGCAGTGCGCGGCGATGGTTCTTGTGCTGCGTCGAGTTCGTGACCCAAAGGAAATACGGTGTCTGTGCCGGGTCCAAGGAATTTTCGCAGCGGAGCTTCTGCAGGCGGCCGCCTGATGTGTCTTCCCGGGCAGGCCCGTCCCCCAGGAATTGTCGTAGCTGCGTTCGCTTTTGCCTCGACAGAGCCTCAGCGGAGTCCGGCACTTTGAACAAGGGAGCCTGCACCATCGGCAGTACGTGCACTTTGGACTTGGAGACGCCGGCGTAGGACACGGCATCGAGACCGGTCCTTTTCGTCGTCACGATCACACCCTGGCTGCGCTGCAGAGACATGGCCTGCCAGGCATTCATGATCCAACTGGGCCCTAATGGATCCGGCCCGTAGATCTCCGGGACCAGCCGCTGAATGAGGTCGGGCAGATAGACCAGATAGGGCTTCTCCGGGAACAGAGGACCGTGGAGCAATATGCTCGTCAGCAGGATCCAGACGTCTGCGATAGCGATGTCAAGCGACCCATCGACGGTTGTCAGAGCAGTATAGTGCGTCGGGGAGTACGGATCGGTACCGTAGTCATCAGGAAACGGGAGCGCGCGGGCATCCGTTCTGGCCAATGGAATCTGCCGGACGTCGGTCACGTTCACGGTCGCGCTCAATCCCGCCATGTGAGTGCGATCGTAACCTTCCGGGATGCAGAGCGACGCCACGGCCTGCTCCCCGTCGATCGTCATTCCCGCAATAATATTGGACAGAAGGATTGCGAAATTGAGCATCCCCCCGCGCCAGTGATGCGGCATCACGACAGCACAGCGCATCCATTTGCCCTGTCAAGGTTCATCGTTCGCAATCGCTGTCGTCCCGACCTGATCCAGTCGCACACAGCGCCGCGGGCCGCCGCGTTCGCCGTCCCCGTGCTGCCGGGAGCTCCTTGAGCAGGCTGCGAAACTCCGAGCAGCGAACTTCCCGTGCAGCTGATCCTAGGCCGCGCAGCGCGGGCCGTCGTGGATCAGCACTGGCGCAAAGCGCTCCGCAAAGCCGAAGCGACCCGCTCCACGTCCGCATCGGTCAGACCGGGATAGCTGGGAAGGCTGATCCCGCGTGCCGAGACATCTTCCGCGTGCGGAAAACGCTCGGAGCGACGATACATCGGCATCTCGTGGGCACAGTAGAAGACCGGCCGCGTTTCCACTCCGAAGCTCCCCATGGTCTTCATCACGCGTTCCCGGTCGGTGTTGTGGGGCAACAGCACCGTGACCAGCCATTCGGAGCTCTCGACCCCCGCGGCCGGCCGCTGGAATTCGACGGGAAGCCCGGCCAGCAGCCTTCGATAGAGGAGACCGAGTTGGTGCTTGGCCCGCAGGATCTCCGGCAGACGCTCGATCTGCGCCAAGCCGATCGCCGCGCAGATATTGGTCATGCGGTAGTTGAAGCCCAGCTCTTCATGCCAGTAGCGCTTCACCGGTGACTGGCCCTGACACTTCAGGAGCCGCACGCGATCATCCAGCGCGGGATCGTTCGATGCCACCATTCCACCTTCTCCGGTGGTCACCGTCTTGTTGCCGTAGAAGCTGAAAGTGGCAATGTCGCCGAATGTGCCGGCGTGCGCACCGTCCCGCCGGGAGCCGAGTGCCTCCGCGCAGTCCTCGACGACCCGCAGCCCGTGCCGATCGGCAAGTCGCCGGATGGCGGACATGTCGCAGACAGCTCCGTAAAGATGTACGGGCATCAGCACACGAGTGCGTGGCGTGATCTTTGCCTCGATGTCCTCGGGATGGACCAGCCAGTCATCAGGACGGCAGTCGACGAACACCGGGGTGGCGCCGGTCATCGCAATGCTGTTGACCGAAGCGATGTAGGTGAACGTCGGAACGATCACCTCGTCTCCCGGGCCGATGCCGAGCGCGTGCAGCGCGAGATGCAGGGCAATGGTGCCGTTCGGGACCGACGCGGCGTGTTTGAAGTTTGCAGCGCGGCAGAAGGCCTCTTCGAAGCGGCTGATATATCTGCCGACCGAAGATATCCAGGAACTTTCGATGCAATCCAGAACGTATTCGCGCTCCCGTCCGGATAGATCAGGTCGGTACACGGGAATGGTTGGAGCGGTCGACCGGTCTTCAGAAATCTCCGCTGCTAAACCGGACATACGCGTCACTCCCATGTTCGCGTTTCAACATGCGTCAAGGTTTCCCGCACGCGCAAGCGCCAAACAGCAGTCGTGGATGATGTAGCGAGTCCGATCCCGTCGCGGTTGCAAGAGCTCGGCTCGATATCGCCATACCGGCGAAACACGCCTGACTTTTCTCTCACCCCGTCAGCGGGCGGGAGCGGCCGGTTTCGTCGACGGCGACCATGGTGAACTGCGCTTCGGTCACCTTCACCCGCACGCCCATCAGGCGCTGGCGCAGCACCCAGACCTCGATGTCGAACACCATCGAGCTGCGGCCGGTGCGGACCAGGTTGGCGTAGCAGCAGACCGCGTCGCCCACCTTTACCGGCGCAAGAAAGGCGAGGTGCGACACCGAGGCGGTGACCACCCGTCCGTCGGCCACCGCGGTCGCAGCCAAGCCGGCGGCGAGGTCCATCAGCGACATGATCCAGCCGCCGAAGATGTCGCCGGACGGATTGGTGTTCGCCGGCATCGCCAAGGTGCGCAGCGCCAGCTCGCCCCTGGGCTCGGCCGATGGCTCGCGTTTCTCCTGCATCACGCCGTCCCCCAGGCTTGCCGCGCAGCCTACGTCCCGCTGTCGGGGGAAATCCAGCGGGCGCCGTTGACCGTGCCGGACCGGCTCGCTATGCCGGCCTCCTGGCCTGGAAAGACGGCGAATGCGCGACGGTCCCGAGGATATCGGCGCGGCTGAGGAGCAGGCGCGCGTGCTCGCCCACGCGCTGCCCTTCCTGCGTCGCTATGCCGGCGCCACCATCGTGGTGAAATACGGCGGCCACGCCATGGGCGAGGAGACGCTCGCCGAACAGTTCGGCGCCGACATCGCATTGCTCAAGCAGGTCGGCATGAACCCGGTGGTGGTGCATGGCGGCGGGCCGCAGATCAACGCCATGCTCAAGCGGCTGGCCATCCCCTCGACATTCGTCGACGGCCTGCGCGTCACCGACCAGTCGATGGTCGAAGTCGTCGAGATGGTCCTCGCCGGCACCGTCAACAAGCAGGTGGCCGGGCTGATCAACCGCGCCGGCGCGCTCGCCGTGGGCATCTGCGGCAAGGATGGCGGCCTGATCCGCGCCCGTAAGCTCACCCGCACCAGGCTCGATCCCGGCAGCCGCATCGAGCGCGAGCTCGACCTAGGCTTCGTCGGCGAACCCGAGCACGTCGATGTGCGGGTGATCCACGCGCTGACCGGCGCCGGGCTGATCCCGGTGATCGCGCCGGTCGGCGTCGGCGCGGAGGGCGAGACCTACAACATCAACGCCGACACGGTGGCGGGCGCGGTCGCCGCCGCGGCCCGGGCGACCCGCTTCCTGCTATTGACCGACGTGCCCGGCGTGCTCGATGCCAAGGGCAAGTTGATCCCGGAACTGAGCGCTGCCGAGGCGCGTCGGCTGATCGCCGCCGGCACGATCTCGGGTGGCATGATCCCGAAGGTCGAGACGTGCCTCGAAGCGGTGGATGGCGGGGTCGAGGCGGCGGTCATCGTCGACGGGCGGGTGCCGCACGCGATCCTGCTCGAGCTGTTCACCGAAGGTGCAGGAACGCTGATCCGGGCCAACTAGCCACTCAACCGATGATT
>JAFAYM010000061.1 GCA_019240395.1 Acidisphaera sp.
GCCCGCCTTACCGCTCCGCCGCACCCTCCGGAGCGGCGTCCGATGCACCCTCATCGGGAACTGCGAGGGAAAGCAGCAAGGCACGACGCAGCCGATCCAGCTTGCGCTCATTCTCGACCTTCAGGCCGAACAAGTCCTTCACGTAGAACACGTCGACCGCCCGCACGCCGTACGTGGTGACGTGGGCGGAGGCGATCTGCAGGTTCTGCTCGCTGATCGCGGCGGTCACGTCATGCAGCAATCCCGGCCGGTCGCGCCCGTTTACCTCCAGGACGGTGTAGGTGTTGCTGGCGTGATTGTCGAACACCACGCGGGGCGGCACATGGATCGCCCGCATCCGCTGGCCGAGCAATGCGCGAGAGGCCTCACGGATCTCGGCGGGCAGCCGCAACCTGCCGGATAGCGCCTGCTCGAGCAGCACCGACAGGCGCGCCAGCCGGTGCGGTGCGTCGAATGCGCCGCCGGCGGCGTTCTGGATCCAGAAGGTGTCGAGCGCCATGCCGTTGCTCAGCGTGTGGATCCGGGCATCGACGATCGAAGCGCCGGCGATCGCCAGCGCGCCGGCGATCCGGCTGAACAATCCGGGATGATCGGCGACATAGATCGTCACCTCGGTCACGCCCCGCGCGGGCACCGGCTGCGTCTCGATCATCAGCTTGTTGTCGAGCGCTTCGCCACACCGCACCATCCGGGCATGACGCGCATGGGTCTCGGGATCGAACGAGAGCCAGTAACCGGGGTAGCCGAGCTCGAGGAAGTGGTCCAGCTCCTCCGGCGTCCAGTAGCTCAGCTGGGCGGCAACGGCTTGCTTGGCACGCCCGACGCGGACATCACGCTCGGTGGTGGCGAGACCGCCTTCCAGCACCTCGGCTACCCGGGCGTAGAGTTCCCGCAGCAGCGTCGCCTTCCAGTTGTTCCAGACCTTCGGCGACACCGCGCGCATGTCGGCGACCGTCAGGACGAGAAGAAGCCGCAGGCGTTCCGGCGACTGGATGATGTCGGCGAGATCCAGCAGCGTCTTCGGATCGTCGATGTCGCGCTTGAAGGCGGTCTGGCTGAGCAGCAGATGATGCAGCACCAGCCAGGAGACCATTTCGGTCTCCTCGGGATTGAGGCCGAGCGCCGGACAGACGGTCTGCGCGATCTCGGCGCCGAGCTGGGAGTGGTCGCCGCCGCGCCCCTTGGCGATGTCGTGCAGCAGTGCGGCCACGTAGAGCGCCCGCCGCGACTGCAGATGCTCCATCAGCGAGGAGGCCACCGGCGCGATGTCGGCCAGTCCGCCCTGGGCCAGCAGATCGAGCACCCGGATCGCCTCGATGGTGTGCTCGTCGACGGTGAAGACGTGGTAGGTGTCGAACTGCATCTGGCCGACGATGCGCGCCCAGTCCGGAATGAAACGGCCGAGAAAGCCGGTCTCGTTCAGCACGGCAAGCCAGCGCGCGCCGCTCGGGCGATGGCCCGGGCGGATGTCGCCGCAGAGCAGATCGAGAAACAAGCCAGCCGCGTCCCGGTCGTGCCGCAACGCCACCGCGGCACGCTCGTTGCGGATCAGCCCGCGGATCGCCAGCGGGTGCAGCTCCAATTCACGGTCGCGGGCGAGCCGCAGGATGCGCAAGGCCTTGATCGGCGCGTCGGCAAAGTCGCGATCGGCCACGGGCAGCAGCTTGCCCTCGGCGAGCACGAAACCGGCATTGACCAGCGCCTGATCGGTATTCGCGGCAATCGCCGGGGGGCCGATGGCGGCACGCAGCAGCGCCGGCTCCAGCACACGCCAGAGCCGCAATACCTCGCGCGCGGTCAGGAAATAGTGCCGCATGAACCGCTCGACGCCGTTCTGGCGGCCGTGCCTTGTGTATCCCATGCGGGCGCCGATGACCGGCTGCAGGTCGAAGGTCAGCCGCTCTTCGGCGCGGCCGGCGACGTAGTGCAGGTGAAAGCGCAGGGTCCACAGGAAATCATGCGAGCGTCGGGCGAGCCGTGCTTCGGTCTCGGTCAGCAGCCCATGGCCCGGCGCGGCCGGGCCGACCAGCTCCTTCCATTCCGCGGTACCGAAAGCGTAGCGGGCGAGCCAATACAGGGTGTGCAGATCGCGCAGGCCGCCCCGCCCCTCCTTGATGTTGGGCTCCACGACGAACGGGCTTTCGCCGTAGCGGCGGTGGCGCGCCGTACGCTCCTGCTGCTTGTGGACGAAAAACTCCCGCGCGCCGGCGGCGCCACGCTCCTCGCCGAGCGCCTTCGCCAGCCCCGCGACCAGCTCCGCGTTCCCGGCGACCCGGCGCAGATCCAGGAGGGCGGTGGCAATCGTGGCATCGCCGCGGGCGTCGGCCAGGCACTGCGTCGAGGTCCGCGTGGCGTGCCCGACGCTCAGTCCGAGATCCCAGAGCAAGTAGAGCATGAACTCGATGCAGCGCAGGGTTCCCGGCGACGGCTCGGCCTCGGTCAGGAACAGCAGGTCGATGTCGCTGAACGGCGCCAGGAGGCCGCGGCCGTAGCCGCCGGTTGCGGCGATCGCCAGAGTTTCCGATGATCCTTGTCCGTACGCGGCGACGGTGTGGCGGTACAGCGTGGCGATCAGCCCGTCGGTCAGGGCAGCCAGCAGCCGGGCCGCCGGCACGCCGGCAAGCTCGCCCTGCTCGAACATTTCCCGCACGCGCCCTTGCATGCGCGCGAGATGCCGCCGGAACACCTCCAGGACGGCGCTGCGCCGAGCCGATCTCCTGGTCGTGAACTCGCCGGCCCCGACATCCCCCGTCGGGAATTCCGCCGCGGGCGCCGCAATGGCTGCCTGGGCCAGGGCGAAGTCGAGCTCGGCCGTCGCATCCTGTGGCATGTCGGGCATCGGCAACGAATTCAGCATTCCCGGGAAGGTAAAGCTTCCTTCCTTTTCTGGACAGGGAGCAAGGATTTCAAAGTGTAGAGTGCTTCCAGGGCTTCTCGCGGCGACAGGCGGTCGGGGTCGATGCCATCGAGCGCTGCCAGCAGCGGGTCCTCCTCGGCTTCGGGCGGGGGCAGGTTGGCGAAGAGCGGCAGGTCCGGCTCGGCCGCGGTGCCCGCCCGCCGACGCTCGAGCTGGGCGAGCAGGCTGGCGGCACGGCGCACCACCGCGGCCGGCAAGCCCGCGAGATGCGCGACATGCACGCCCCAGCTGCGCCCGGCGGCGCCGGCCTCCACTTCGTGGAGGAAGATCACCTCGCCCTTCCACTCCTTCACCCGCATGGTATGCGCGGCGAGGCAGGGCAGTTCGTGGCGTAGCCCCGCCAGCTCGTGGAAATGCGTGGCGAAGATGGTGCGCGACCGGAGCTGCGTGTGCAACGCCTCGAGAACCGCCCAGGCGATGGCGAGCCCGTCCAGCGTCGCCGTGCCGCGGCCGATCTCGTCCACCACCACCAGGCTGCGCGGTCCCGCCTGGTGCAGGATCGCCGCGGTTTCCGTCATCTCCACCATGAACGTGCTGCGTCCCCGCGCCAGGTCATCGGCGGCGCCGACCCGCGAGAACAGCCGATCGACCACGCCGATGCGGGCCTGCGCCGCCGGCACCGGCAGCCCGGCCTGCGCCAGCACGACGATCAGCGCGTTCTGCCTGATATAGGTGGATTTGCCCGCCATGTTGGGCCCGGTGAGCAGCAACACCCGCCGCTCCGGCGACAGATCGCAGTCGTTCGGGACGAAGGAAGCGGTGCCGGCCAGGGCCGCTTCGACAACGGGGTGGCGCCCGCCGAGCACGCAGAATTCGGTGCCCGGGCCGACCAGCGGCCGACACCATCGCCCGCCTTCGGCCAGCCGCGCGCAGGACTGCGCGACATCGATCAGCGCCAGCCCCTCGGCCAGGGCGGCGAGTTTCTCCGCCTTGCCCAGCACCGCGTCGAGGAGATGCGCGAAGATTCCCTGCTCGCGCGCCGCCGCCCGGGCGGCAGCCGCGGCGATGCGTTCGTCCAGCTCGGAAAGCTCCGCCGAGGTGAACCGCGCGCCGCCGGCCATGCCTTGCCGGAGCACCAGGTCGGGGTGCTGACGCAGTTTCTCGGCCGCCGTCGCGGGAACCTCGATGAGGTAGCCGAGCTGCGCGTGGTGGCGGATACGCAGGCTCGCCACGCCGTGTTTCTGCGCGAGATCCATCTGCAGCTGGGCGATCAGCCGTCGGCTGTCGTCGCGCAGCCGCCGCTCGGCATCGAGCTCGGGATCGAAGCCTGCGGCGATCACGCCGCCATCGTCGAGCCGGGCCGGCGGATCGGCCACGAGGGCGGATTGCAGCAGATCCAGCAGATCCGGCAGTTCCGTCAGCGCCGCCTTCGCCTGCTGCAGGGCGGCCGGCAGGGTGCCATCGAGCACCGTGGCGATCGCCTGGCCGGCGGCGATGGCAGCGCCTATCCCCGCCAGGTCGCGTGGCGAACCCCGGCGCAGCGACAACCGGCCGAGCGCCCGCGGCAAATCCGGCAGGCCGCGCAGCAGAGACCGCACCTCGGCCAGCACCGCTTGCTGGTCGAACAGCCACGACCAAATGTCCTGGCGCGCGGCGATCCCGGCCGGATCGGTCAGCGGCGCGGCGAGCCAGCCCGCCAGCAGCCGGGCGCCCGGGCCGGTCAGCGTCTGCCGGACGACGGCCAGCAAGGTGTGTTCGGTGCCGCCGTCGCGCGCGCTGGCAATCTCCAGGCTGGCGCGCGTCGCCGCATCGAGCGCGAGGCGACCGGCCGGGCCGGCCGGCGCCGGGCGCGCAAGGCGCGGCAGCACCCCGGCCTGCGTCGTCCGCACATACTCGATCGCACCCGCCGCGGCCATCGCCTCGGCGTCCGAGAAGCTGCCGAAGGCCTCCAGGTCGGCGACCGCAAACAGCGCGGCGAGCTGCCGGCGGGAGGCCAGCGGCGGCGGCGGCGCCGCCGGCGCCGGTGCGCGCTTCGCCTCCCAGTCGCCGAGCGGAAGATCCGCCGGCGCCAGTATCTCCGCCGGATCGAGCCGCCCCAGCAGTTCCGCCGCGGCCTGCGGCGCCAGCGCCTCGGTCTCGAACGATCCCGTCGAGACGTCGAGCCAGGCCGCGCCCAGCACGCCGCCGGCGAGTGCGAGGGACAGCAGCAGGTTCGGGCAGGCCGCGTCGAGCAGCGCCTCTTCGGTGACCGTACCGGGCGTGATCAGGCGGACCATCTCGCGCCGGATCGGCGCCTTGCTGCCGCGCGCACGCTCCTTCGGGTTTTCGAGCTGCTCGATCAGCGCGACGCGGAAGCCTCGTCGGATCAGCCGCGACAAGTAGTGCTGCGCGCTGTGCGCGGGCACGCCGCACATCTGGATCGGCTTGCCCGCGTGTTCGCCGCGCTTCGTGAGCTGGATGTCGAGCACGGCCGACGCCGTCTCGGCGTCGCCGAAGAACAGCTCGTAGAAATCTCCCATCCGGAAGAACACCAGGGCGTCCGGGTTCGCCGCCTTGACGGCGAACCACTGCGCCATCGCCGGCGTCGCGCCCGCCGACTCCGGAACATTCATCCGAAAAAGCAAGGCGAGGGCTCTCCCTCCGCGGGCAATTCCACGGGCTTTGCCCGTGGAACCTTCGCCCGCTCCGCCCTCGACCCGCTGGGGCCCGTCGGCCCCAGACCCCATGACTCAAGTAAGTGCATTCAGGCGCCGATTGCCTCGCAGACCAGCGCCACGTCGGACTCCGTCATATAGGCGTGGATCGGCAGGGCAAGAACGCGCTCGGACAGCGCCTCGGAAACCGGAAGCGGCACTCCGTCATGGTGCGCCCGATACGCCGGCTGCAGATGCAGCGGGCGAGGGTAGTAGATCGCGGTCGGGATTCCGGCCTGCCTGAGCGAGCCCTGCAGCGCATCGCGGGCGGCGGCGTCGGGCAGCGTGATCGTGTAGATCGCCCAGCTGCTGGTGCTGCCCGGCACGCGCGCCGGTATGCCGACGATATCACCGAGCCGCTGGTCGTAGGATCGGGCCACTTTCTCCCGCGCCGCCAGCTCGTCGGTGAAGATCGACAGTTTCGCCAGCAGAACGGCGGCCTGCAGCGTGTCCAGCCGTCCGTTCATGCCGGTGCGCAGCACCTCGTACCGCGCGGCGCCCTCGCCGTGGGTGCGCAGGCTGCGGTACAGCGCGGCGCGATTGTCGCTCTCGGTGAACAGCGCCCCGCCGTCGCCATAGGCGCCGAGCGGCTTGGAGGGATAGAAACTGGTCGCGGTGGCGTCGGCCATCGTGCCCAACGGCCGGCCACCGAGCGTGGCGCCATAGGCCTGCGCGCAATCATCGAGCGTGAACAATCCTTCGCTCTGCGCGATCTGCCGAAGCACCGGCCAGTCCGCGGGCTGCCCGAACAAGTCGACGCCCACCACGGCGCGCGGCCGCAACCGGCCCGCCGCCCTGATCTCCGCGATCCGCTGCCGCAGATGCGCGGGATCGATCTGGTAGGTGTGCGCATCGACGTCGACGAAGACCGGCGTGGCGCCGAGGATGAGCGGCACTTCGGCGGTCGCGGTATAGGTGAAGGCCGGCAGGAAGATCGCATCCCCCGGCCCGATTTCCTCCGCCATCAAGGCGATCTGCAAGGCATCGGTGCCCGAGCTGACGGTAACGCAGTGCTTCGCCCCGCAGAACGATGCCAGCGCCGTCTCGAGCTCGACGACCTCGGGGCCGAGCACGAACTGGCACTGCGCGAGCACGGCGTCCACCCGCCGGCGAAGGTCCGTCGCCAGGCGCGCCTGTTGCGCCTGCAGATCGACGAAGCGCAGCTTCATGGCCGGGGGATTTGCAGCCTCGGGCACTTGTCCGATCACTCGCTTGCGGCCGCGTTCAGATCGCCTTCGCTGTTGTGCTCGAACTCCGGCACCAGCCGGGCGAGCGCGGTCAGCGCCGGGCGGACCTGCCCGTTGCGGCCGGCGCCGGCGATCTCGTCGATGGCGCGGCCAACGATGGCCGGGTCCGCGGTGCGCGGGGTCGCCATCAGCAGCCCGGGATAGGCGGTCGGGGCCGGCGGCTCCTTGCCGTGGAAAAGCTCCTCGTAGAGTTTTTCGCCGGGGCGCAAGCCGGTGAAGCGGATCTCCACGTCCTGCTCGGGCCGCAGACCGGCCAGCCGGATCATCTGGCGCGCCAGGTCGACGATCTTCACGGGATCGCCCATGTCGAGCACGAAGATGCCCCCCTGCGTATCCTCCGGCATGAAGCCGTCGCTGCCGCCGACCACGCTCGCCTGCAGAACCAGGCCCACGGCCTCCCTGACGGTCATGAAGTAGCGCCGCATGTCGGGGTGGGTGACGGTCAGCGGGCCTCCCCGCTCGAGCTGACGCTGGAAGAGCGGCACGACGGAGCCGGTGCTGCCGAGGACGTTGCCGAATCGCACCGTCACGCAGCGCATGCCCCCGCCGCTGCGGCGCGCGGCGATGTCGAGCGCCTGGCAGTACATCTCCGCCAGCCGCTTCGACGCCCCCATGACGCTGCTCGGGTTGACCGCCTTGTCGGTCGAAATCAGCACCATCTCGCGCACCCCGACGCCGCGTGCGGCATCCGCGACATAGCGCGTGCCGGCGGCGTTGGTGAGCAGGCCCTCCAGCGGATTGGCTTCCACCATCGGCACGTGCTTGAGCGCCGCGGCGTGGAAGACCAGCTCGGGGCGGGCAGCCTCGAACACCGCGCGCACCCGGACCTGGTCACGGATGTCGGCGATCACCGCCAGCCGGGGGACCAGCGGGTTGGTCTCGGCGAGCTCGAGGTCGATCTGCCAGAGCGCATACTCGCCGTTGTCCAGCAGGATGAGCTTCTCCGGTCCCAGCGCCGCGAGCTGGCGTGCCAATTCGCTGCCGATGGTGCCGCCCGCGCCGGTGACCAGCACGCGCCTGCCCTGGATCAGCCGGGCCATCGCCTCGCGGTCGAGCGGCACCTGCGGCCGGTTCAGCAGGTCCTCGATGGCCACCGGCCGGAGTTCGGCACTCCCGGCCTGCTGCGCGGCCGGATGCAGGTGGGTCGGACGCGGCGCCCGGCGCACCTGCACGCCATGGCGGTCGGCCTCCTCCAGCAGGCGGGTGAGATCCGTGCCCGTCAGGTTCGGCTCGGTCACCACCAATGTCGAGGGCAGCCGGTTCTCCGCCCGCAACCGGTCCAGCACCTCGCCCAGCGCGTCCAGGCTGCCGAGGATGGGGTGGCCATGGATGCGCCGTCCCGCCTGGCGCGCCGAGAGCGCCAGGAGGCCGAGCACGCGCAGATGCGGCACCCGCTCCTGCCCGAGGGCGCGCAGGAACAGATCCGCCCCCTCGCCGGCGCCGATCAGCAGCACCGCCTGGCGATCCGCCCCGGCGACCTTGCCGATCGATCCCGGCCGATGTCCCCGCATCGATCGGTAGAGGACGCGCGGCGCCCCGAGCAGGGCGAAGAGGGCGAGCGTGTGGATGATCGGGAAGCTGGCGCTCGGCAGGCCGATGCCGGCCGCCTGCAGACTCACGGCGAAGAGCAGGGCGCCGAGGACGCTGGTCCCGGCAACCCCGAGCAGGTCGCCGATCCCGGCGAACCGCCAGTACTGGGTGGAGAGCCGAAACGGCAGCCCCCCGGCGATGACCGCCCCCGACCCGGCGAGCGCGGTCCAGAGCGGGTCAGGCCAGCTCGCCCCCGGCGCGGCCATCCAATACGCCGCCGGCACCGCGAGGGCGGCGAACACGCCGTCGACGACGACATTCAGGGCGATACGAAAAAGCCAGCGCGGTGACGCCATGCGCCGTGTTGTAGGGCAGTTCTCGGCTTCGGTCAGTGGTTTCTGCCGGCCTGCCGCCGGGCCGATTTGTCCCTCCCCTCCCATTCCGCCATGGTCCGCGGCTTTGGAGGGCCCGGAATGACCTGGACCGCCTTTCTCCGCCATCTCGGGTTCTGCGCGCTCCTGGCCCTGTTTTCGGCGGCGATCGTCCGGGGAATGATCGGACTGCGCGTGATGGACAAGCCGGGGCTGCGCAAGGCGCATGCGCACCCGACCCCGAAAGGCGGCGGCGTCGGCATCGTCGCCGCTTTCATGGCCGGGGTGGCGGCACTCTATGAGTTCGCCGCCTTCTCGCGCCTGGCCGAGCCGTATTTCCGCGGCGTCATCCTGGCGTCCGGGGCGATCGCCGTGGTGGCGTTTCTGGATGATCTCCGGGACTGGCCCTTCACGGTAAAGCTGGGCGCCCAGGTCGCTGCAGGCTTGGCCGCCATCGCCAGCGGCCTCTACATCAGCACGTATCGGCTGCCGTTCATCGGGCCGGTCGATATCGGCTGGCTCGGCGCGCCGGCCACTCTGGCCTGGATCCTCTTCGCGACGAACGCCGTCAATTTCATCGACGGTCTCGATGGCTTGGCCGGCGGCGTGTCGCTGATCGCCTGCGGCTTCCTGGCGGAGATCGCCGTCTCGCAGGACGCGTTCTTCACCTACTTCGCGGCCCTGCTGCTGGCGGCGGGGCTGGTCGGCTTCCTGCCGTTCAACTTTCCCCGTGCCCGTATCTTCATGAGCGATGTCGGCAGCCAGTTCTGCGGCTTCGTCCTGGCGATGCTAGGCGTCGCCGCCAGCCGCTTCGAGAAGGTCGAGCTGTCCTTCGTGGTGATGCCGGTTCTGCTCTCGGGCGTGCTGTTCGACGTTGCCTTCACGCTGGCGCGACGCGCCCTCGCCGGCGAGACCCTGACCGCGGCGCATCGCAGCCATCTCTATCAGGTTGCCCACCGAGCCGGGATGGACGCACGCGCTGTCGCCGCCGTGCATTGGGGCTTCGCGCTGTTCGGCGGGGCCTGCTGCCTGGCCTTCATCCGTGCGCCGGCGCCGTTGAAGCCGATTTTCGTGCTGCTGCCGCTCGTACCGCAGCTGAGCTGGCTGCAGTACGTGAGCGTGCGCTCTCGCAAGGCCGGGCTGGAGCGATGGTGAACTCAGGCGCGGAGTTCAGCCGTGGGCGACACGCCGCGGCAATTCGTGGACCCCGCCATGCCCCGATCTGCGGGAATGAGAAGAGGCCTCGGCCATGATGCTGCGCAGGTCGCGCAGGAACGCGGTCCCCTTCAGGGTGCGCTGAACCAGCACGCTCCGCCGGTCGGCCGGATCGATCTTGCGCCGGGCGAGGTCGAGTTCGCCCAATCGGTCGAGCGCCCGCGTGATCGCCGGTTTCGAAACGTTCAGATCGGCCGCGAGCCCGCGGACGGTGTGCGCGCCTTCCTGCAGGTAGCAGGTCAGGAATACCCCGAGCTGCCGTGCCGAGAGATCCGGACCGTCGCGCCGAACCAAGGCCACAACGGTGTCCCGTAGGATTCCTACGAGTTGGTCAGACTGGGGGGATGCCATAGTCGATCCTTTCATATCCGGAGCAGCTGCCCTTCCGGAACGGGCTTATCCCATTGGCAAATAGTCTGTCCTCAACCTAGTTGAGCAATTCAAGTGATTACAGTGGAAGGTGCGTTAAAAATGGTTTGAAGTCATCCCAATTCCGTTACTTCTCTGTTCCGGTTGGCTGATGCGGCTCCCATCGACGCGAGATCGCCGCGAACACCGCACGCATCGCCTGCGCTTCGCCCCCCTCCGGACGTCCAGGCCGCGACTGATCGGCCCATGCATACAAGTCAATGTGAGCCCACGGCGTACGCGGCTCGACGAAACGCCGCAGGAACAAGGCGGCGATCACCGCGCCGGCATGTGGACGGGATGCAACGTTGTTGATGTCGGCGATCGAGCTTTCGAGCCACGCGTCGTAGCCGTCCCACAGCGGCAGGCGCCAGAGCGGATCGTGCTCCGTCACTCCGGCCGCGAGCAGGCTGCCCGCCCAGGCCTCGTCATTGCAGAACAGGGCCGGCAGGTCGGGCCCGAGAGCGACGCGCGCAGCACCGGTCAGCGTCGCGAAATCGACCAGCAACCCCGGTTGCCGAGCCGACGCTTCGGCCAGCAGATCGCAGAGCACGAGCCTTCCCTCGGCATCGGTGTTGCCGACTTCAACGGTGATGCCATGGCGGGTGCGCAGAACATCGAGCGGCCGCATGGCCGTCCCGGAAACGCTGTTCTCGACGCAACCGATTCGCAACTCGAGACGAACCGGCAGCGCCGCTTCCATGATCAGCCGGGCGAGCCCGAGCGCCGTCGCCGCCCCGCCCATGTCCTTCTTCATACGCAGCATGCCGGCGGACGGTTTCAGGTCGTAGCCGCCGGTGTCGAAGCAGACGCCCTTGCCGCACAGCGAGACCAGCGGGCGATCCGCGGCATCGCCGTTCCAGGAGAGCACAGCGACGCACGGCGCCCGGGCCGAGCCGCGGCCGACAGCGGCGATCACGGGATAGCTGTCCTCGAGCTCCTGCCCGGCGATCACCGTTGCGTTGGCGCCATGATTTTGCGCCAGTTCGGCGGCTGTCTCGGCAAGCTCGCGCGGACCCAGGAGATTGGCCGGTGCATTGACGAGGTCACGAACCAACCAGCTTGCCCGCGCCGCCGAGACGGCGCGGTCCATCCCCGGCGGAATGCGCAGCAACGCCGGTTGCCGTTTCGGCGTCTTGAAATGCTGGAAAGCATAAGCGCCGAGCAGGAAGCCGAGGACCGCGCCCTGCGGATCGTAATCGCCGGGCATCAACTCCCAGGCGCTTTGCTCGGGCAGGCGCGCCGCCAGGTCTCCGAAGGCATAGGGCGTGCGATCCTCGCCCAGGCCGATGACCGCCGACACGACCCCGCTCGGTCCCGGCAGGAGCCGGAGATCCTGACTGCTGGCGGTAAACCCGCCCTGCCCCAGAAACTGCGCCTGCTCGGGGGCAAGCCGGCCCAGGAATGCGCCCAGCTCCGCCGGGCGGACGGCGTGCAAGGGCCGCACCGCCGCATCCGCCGGCGCCAGGCAGTTCAGGTCGCGATCGAGCATCGGCCGTCCACCGGTTTCGTTTCAGCTGGGTCGCCGTCATTGCGAGCCGAAGGCGAAGCAATCCAGGGCCGCATGGTCAGCATTCGCGGCGTGGCTCTGGATTGCCGCGGCGCTGCGCGCCTCGCAATGACGGCGTCATTCCGGCCGGCCGATGGGACGCCTCAGCACGATGGCGCGTCGCTCTCGGCCGCGCCGTTGCCGCTCAGGCTGCGGGCCAGCGAGGACGTCACGTGCTGCACGAAAGCCGCCGGATCGGCCGGCGAGTCGCCATCCCGGATGCGCGCGAGATCGAGAAGCGTGCGGGCCGGATCCTCGATCGGCTTGCCCGCCTCCTGCATGGCCGCGAGGGCACGGATCAGAGGATGCCGGAGATTGATTTCCAGGATGGGAGAGGCGGTCGGCGTCTGCCGACCCGCGCGGCGCAGCAGTCGCTGCAAATGCAGATCGGGACCCGCGGCGTCCGGCGCCAGGACGACGGCGCTGTCGACCAGGCGCGCGCTCGGCCGCACGTCGCTGACCTGCTCGCCCAATGCAGCCTTCAGCGCCTTGATCAGCGCGCCGGCATCGAACCCTTCCTGCGGCGCGCTGCCCGGCGCGGCCGGCGGCATATCCTCGACACCGTAAGCTGCGTTGCGCAGCTTCTTGCCTTCGAATTCCCCGAAGCGCTCCGGCCAGAACGCATCGATGGAGTCCGACAGCAGCAGGACTTCGATGTCGCGCGCCCGAAAGCCCTCGAGATGGGGCGAACTGCGCAAGGCCTGCGTGTCATCTCCGGTCAGGAAATAGATTGCCTTCTGCTCCGGCTTCATACGGCCGACATAGTCGGACAGTCCGACCCAGCCTTCCCCGACCGAGGATCGGAAGCGCAGCAGGGGTGACAGCTCCGCCTGGTGCTCGGAGGTTTCCCAGAGGCCCTCCTTCAGCACCGCGCCGAAATTCTCCCAGAAGCCGGCGTAATCCGCTGCGTCCTTGGTCCGGCCCTTCAGCTCGTTCAGCACGCGGCTGGTGACCGCCTTGCGGATGCGGGCGAGCACCGGCGTCGCCTGCAGCATCTCGCGTGAGACGTTGAGCGGCAGATCCTCAGTGTCCACCACGCCGATGATGAAGCGCAGCCATGGCGGCAGCAGGCCCGCGTCCTCGGTGATGAACATCCGGCTGACATGCAGCCGCACCCGCGAGACGCGATTGCCCTCGATGGCCTCGAACGGCCGGGACCCCGGAACGAAAAGCAGGGCCGCGAAGTTCAACGCGCCCTCGGCGCGCCAGTGCAAGGTCGCCCAGGGCTTGTCGAAGCGAACGCCGAGATGCCGGTAGAACTCGGCATAGGCCTGCTCCGTGAGTTCGGATTTCGGCCGGCGCCACAATGCCGTGCCTTCATTGGCCGGCTGATCGCGCCCGTCGCGCACGATGACGATCGGCACCGTGATGTGGTCGGCCCATTTGCGGACGATGGTTTCCAGCCGATACGGCTCGAGGAACTCGTCGGCATCGGCCTTGAGATGCAGGCACACATCGGTGCCCGGTGTCGCGCGCTCCGCCCGATCGATGGTGAATTCGCCGCGTCCTTCCGAAGCCCAGCACCAGGCCTCGTCGGTGGCGGCGCGACGCGAGACCACGCTCACCCGGTCGGCGACCATGAAGGCCGAGTAGAAGCCGACCCCGAACTGGCCGATCAGCTTCGGGCGCTCTTCCGGGCTGGCGTCCACGATCGCCTGATCGACCATCCTGCTGCCGGAACGGGCGATCGTGCCGAGATTGGCGATCAGCTCGTCGCGCGTCATGCCGATGCCCTCATCGGCAATCGTCAGGGTGCGCCGCGTGCGGTCCGGGATGATGCGCAGCTTGGCGTCGGCGGGAGGCGCCAGCTTCGGATCGGTCAGCGACTCGAAACGCCGCCGGTCGCTGGCGTCGGCGGCATTGGCCACCAGCTCGCGCAGGAAGATTTCCCGCTCGGAATAGAGCGAATTGACCACGAGATCGAGCAGGCGGCCGACATCGGCACCGAATTCGTGGCGTTCCTGCAGCTGTGACTCGGCGGGCATCGGGCGCATCTCCTCTCGCGCGCCGGATATGCGCCAGCGCCAGTCGGGTTTCAATCGGGCCGGTTTCAATCGGGCGGGTTTCAATCGGGCCGGTTCCGATCGGCGCCGCTTGCAATCCCGGCCGCGCAAACCCAAGACTGCGACATGGCCGAATACGCTCCCCGGGTGAAAGCGGTGCTCGGCCCGACCAACACGGGAAAGACGCACCTCGCCGTCGAGCGCCTGCTCGCGCATTCGTCCGGGGCCATCGGCTTTCCGCTACGCCTGCTGGCGCGCGAGAACTACGACAGGATGGTGGCGGCGAAGGGCGCCCGCCACGTCGCCCTGATCACCGGCGAGGAGAAGATCGTCCCGCCGGCGGCGCGCTGGTTCTCCTGCACGGTGGAAGCCATGCCGCTGGACCGGCGGACCGAGTTCCTGGCGGTCGATGAAATCCAGCTCTGCGCCGATCCCGACCGCGGACACATCTTCACCGACCGGCTGCTGCACGCGCGCGGCCTCGCCGAGACGATGTTTCTTGGCTCGGAGACCATCCGCCGGCCGTTGCAGCGCCTGATCCCCGAGGCGTCGGTCGAAACCCGTCCGCGCCTGTCGCAGCTCACGCATTCCGGCCATGCCAAGCTGAACAGCCTGCCGCCGCGCAGCGCCGTGGTCGCGTTCAGCGCCGCCGAGGTCTACGCCATCGCCGAGCTGATCCGCCGCCGGCGCGGCGGCTGCGCCGTCGTCATGGGCCGGCTCTCGCCGCGCACCCGCAACGCGCAGGTGGCGCTCTATCAGGCCAAGGAGGTCGATTTCCTGGTGGCCACCGATGCCGTGGGCATGGGCCTGAACATGGACGTCGACCATGTCGCCTTCGCCCGGCTGTCGAAATTCGACGGCCATCGTCCGCGCCAGCTCACCGCCGCCGAGGTGGCGCAGATCGCCGGGCGCGCCGGGCGCGGCATGCGCAACGGCACGTTCGGTACGACAGCGGACTGTCCGCGCCTGACCGAGGATGTCGTGCAGGCCGTCGAGACCCACAGCTTCCCGGCGCTCACGCAACTCTGCTGGCGCAACCCCGATCTCGATTTCACCGGCATCGACGCCTTGCTGGCCAGCCTCACCGTCGCCCCGCCGCAGCCGGGGCTGGTGCGCGGCAACGAGGCCAGCGACCTCGAGACCCTGGCCGCCCTGGCGCGCGACACGGACATCCGGGCGATGGCGGTCGGCCGACACCGCCTGCGGATGCTGTGGGATGCCTGCCAGATCCCGGATTTCCGCAAGCTGGCCGACGACACGCACGCCAAGCTCTGCGGCCTGGTGTTCAGCCACATCGGCCGCGGCGCCGCACTGCCGCCGGACTGGCTGGCGGCGCAGATCAGCGGCCTGGCACGGCCGGAGGGCGACATCGACACGCTGATGCAGCGGCTCGCCGGCATCAGGGTCTGGTCGTACATCGCGGCCCGGTCCGACTGGGTGCGCGACGCGACGTACTGGCAGGGCCGGGCCCGCGAGGTCGAGGACCTGCTGTCCGATGCGTTGCACGAGCGGCTGATCGCCCGCTTCGTCGACCGCCGGACCACCCAGCTGATCCGCCGCCTGGAAGCCGGCGAGGCCGGCACCCTGCTCTCGGCGGTGACGCAACGCGGCGAGGTGGTCGTCGAGGGCCATGCCGTCGGGCACCTCGCGGGATTCGCCTTCGTGCCCGATCCGCTCACCGCCGGCGAGGAGCGGCGGCTGGTGCTGCGCGCCGCGCGGCGGGCGCTGCACGAAGTGATGCCGCGGCGGGTCAGCCTGCTGGAAGCGGCACCGGATGCGGAGCTCGCCCTCCTGCCCACGCTCGGCGCCATCACCTGGGGCGGCGAGGCGATCGCCCGGCTCAAGCCGGGGTCGCACCTCTACCGCCCCCATGTCGAGGTGCCGGGAAGCGAGTTTCTCGACGGCGCGCTGCGCGAACGCGTGCGGCGGCGGCTGCAAGCCTTTGCCGATACGACGATCCGCGCCCGCCTGGCGCCGCTTTTCGCCCTGGCCTCCCTGGCCGACGCGCAGCCGCGGCTCCGCGGACCGGTGCACCGGCTGCTCGAGGGTCTCGGGGTGGTGCCGGGCGCGACGGAGGCCGACATCCCACCCGGCTTGCGTCGCGAACTGAAGGCGCTGGGCGTGCGCGCCGGACATTTTGCGCTCTTCCTGCCCGTCATGCTCAAGCCGGCGGCGCTGGCCCTGCGGGCGGCCCTGTGGTGCATCCATCATGCGCAGCCCATGGTGGCGCTTCCCGCCGCCGGCCTGGTGTCCGTGCCGAAGCCTTCGGACTGGCCGCCGGGGTTCGCCGGGGCGATGGGCTGGATCGAGGCCGGGCCGGTGCTGCTCCGGCTCGACGTCGCCGAGCGAGTCCGCGCCGAGCTGGCCTGGGGGACCCGGACCCATTCCCTCCCGGTGCCTCCGGACCTGGCGTCCCGATTGTCGGTGCAGGGCGAGCTGGTCCTGCCGGTGCTTCGCGGCCTCGGCCTGCGGGTGCTGAGGGAGACCCCGCTGCCGCCGGATCAGCACGGGCCGCCGACCCCTGCCAGGATTGCCGCGCCGCGCCGGCCTGCCCCGGCCGCGCCCGCAGGGCCGGCGCCGCACGGCGACAGCCCGTTCGCGCCCCTCGCCGGCTTACGCCTGGAGAGAACGACACAGACGAAGGGAGGCCCAGCCACGCAGGACGAAGCAAGCCGGGATTGGCAGCGACTCGACAAGTTCCTCTGGTGCGCCCGACTGATCCGCACGCGCGCGGCGTGCATTCCCCTCCTGGCGACCGGATCGGTGCGCATCAACCGGCAGGTGACCACCAAGCCGCACACAAGGGTGCGGGTCGGAGACGTCCTGGCGATGCCTTTGCGCGGCGTCACCGTCATCCGGGTCCAGGGGCTCGCGCCGCGACGCGGTCCCGCAGCCGAGGCCCGGCTCCTCTACCAGGAAATTCCCGAACAGCACACGCCAGCCGGCGACGCCGAGACGACCCCGGTCGGGGCCGAGCCGCCCGAGTAGCCGGCCGCGCCGGTCATGTGCGGACAGCGTGGCTCAGAGCGGAATCCCTCGCCGCGAGCAGGTGACCTCGTGGCAAATTTGCGGCATTATCGCAGAAGGTGGCGCCCGGACCGCTCGGCCGGGTCCAGGTTCTGTTCCTTCTGCGAGGTTGGCTCCCGGATGAAGCCCTCTGCCGCCGCTGCAACCCCACGTTCCGGAGCTGCCGGCCGGCGGCGGCCTGCCGGACCCGCGCGCACGAGCGCCAAGCATGAGGCCGGCGCCAAGAAGGCTTCGGCAGCCAGGAAGGGTTCAGCGCCCAGGAAGTCAGAGGCCCCGGCGAAAAAGCCAGCGGTTCCGGCGAAGCGCCCGGCGAAGCCGCAGCAAATCAAGGCGCCACCCTCCAAGGCCTCGCGCCTCAAGACCTCAGCTCCAAAGCCCTCACCGCCAAAGCCCTCACTGCCAAGGCCCTCACCGCCAAAGGCCTCACCTCTCAAAGCCTCCGGGGAGAAGCCGACGAGCGCCAAGCGGCAATCGGTTGCGGCCGCGCCGGCCAGCAAGCCGGCGGCCGAGCGCAAGACCGCTCGGCCGGTGAAGGCGGCGCCTCCGGCCCCGCCGACCACCGTGAAGCTGACCGTTGTCGTGGCCACCAACGGCGGCTTCTCCGCTCCCGCCCAGGCGGCCGCACCGCAGCCTCCGGTCGAAGCCGAACCGAGCCGGGCCGCGCCGGACCGTCCGCCGGTCGCCCGTGCCGGCACTCGCGCGGAGGAGTTCGCGCAGGGCGATCACGTCGTCTATCCCACGCACGGCGTCGGCAAGGTCGAGCGGATCGCCATCGAGGACATCGCCGGACATCGCCTCGAGCTGATCCACATCACCTTCGAGGAGAACCGGATGACCCTGCGCGTTCCGGTCTCCAAGGCGCGGAGTGCCGGGCTCCGCAAGCTGGCGACCCGCAAGACCTTCGAGGAGGCGCTGGCGGTCCTCAAGGGACGGGCGCGGATCAAGCGGACGATGTGGTCTCGCCGGGCGCAGGAATACGAGGCGAAGATCAACTCCGGCGATCCTCTGGCGATCGCCGAAGTCGTGCGCGATCTCCACCGGAATGCCGGCCAGCCCGACCAGAGCTTCAGCGAGCGGCAGATTTACGAAGCCGCCATGGACCGGCTCGCCGCCGAGCTGGCGGCGCTCGATCAGACCGACAAGCCGACCGCGGCGGTCAAGCTCGCCACGCATCTGCAGGCGCTATAGCCTTTGGAATCCGTTACTGATACGAGGTCGCACAGAGCGCCACCCATTGCCGTCACCCCCGCGAAAGCGGGAATGACGGCTATGAGTCGGCGCTTCCGAGAAGCGGTACCGAACAAGTGGGGTCTGGGGCCAACGGGCTCCAGCGGGGCCCAATCTTTGCGTGTGGGGGCAGAGCCCTCGCCTTTCCTTCCTGGTCAGCCGTTGCTGTTGCGGTTGCCGGTGAGCTGCAGCACGATCATGAACAGGTTGATGAAGTTCAGGAACAGCGCCAGCGCGTCATAGACGCTGCGCTTGGCGGCCATTTCCGTCCCGTCCGCATAGGCGTACTGGATGTAGGTCGCCTTGATCCGCTGCGTGTCGTAGGCGGTGAGCCCGGTGAACACCACGACGCCCACGAGGCTGATGACGAACTGCAGGCCGGTGCTGCCGATGAAGGCGTTGACCAGGCTCGCCAGGACGATGCCGATCAGCCCCATGATCAGGAAGCTGCCGAACCGGCTGAGGTCGGCGCGGGTCGTGTATCCCCAGAGGCTCATCGCGGCGAAGGTCGCGGCGGTGATGAAGAACACCCGGACGATCGAGGTGTCGGTGTAGATGATGAAGATGTTTGTCAGGCTGACGCCCATCGCCGCGCAGAACAGCCAGTAGAGCGTCTGTGCCGCACTCCTGGAGAGCCGGTTCACGCCGAGGCTGAGGACCAGCACGAAGGCGAGCGGCGCGAGCATCGCCAGGAACGCCAGGCCGGTCGGCTGACGATGCAGGCCGAAGCTGGTCTGCACCACCGGATAGAACAGGTTCAGCGCGTCGGTGTGCGCGATCCAGTAGGCGACGGCACCGGTGAGCAGCAGCCCGGAGGCCATCCAGTTGAACACGCGCAGCATGTAGGCGCGCAGGCCGGCGTCGATGACGGCGGACGCCGCCGCCGTGCCAGGCCCGGTGGTGGCAGGCCCGGTATAGGTCCGATAGTCGGGACTGAAGGCCATGGGGGAAGTGTCTCCTGTCAGGCGTGATGCCTGGGTCACGTTAGCATGTTGGTGAAGATCGTACCTCGTTCAAGTCGATGCCGGGGCGCCGCCCGGGGCGCCTCGCGGGGGGCGCCTCGCGGGGGGCGCCTCCTGGGGGGGCGCGGCTACTCGTTGCGGAGCAGCGGCGCCGCCTTGGCCCGCATCGCCGCCGCCGTCCCGGCATACCCGAATAGGAGCATGAGGCCGACACAGGCGAGAATGGTCACGGTCAAGGTGCCGGGCAGGAAGGTCCAGGGCGCATCCAGGACATAGCGCACGATCCCGAAGCTCGCGGTCGCGCCGACCAGGGCGGCGATCAGCCCGGCGCAGCCGCCGAGCAGGCCAAACTCCACCAGCCACGCCGCCCGGATCTGCGCCCGTGTGGCACCGAGCGAGCGCAGGATCACCGCCTCCCGCGTTCGCCGGGCCTGGCCCGCCGCCACCGCGCCGCCCAGCACCAGCGCGCCGGCCGCCAGGGTCAGCGACCCGGTTGCGAGGAGAGCCGCGCTGATCTGTCCGAGCAGCCTGGCGACGGCGGCCAGCACGTCGCGCACGCTGATCCCCGTCACGTTGGGCAGCGCGTCGGTGACCGCCCGCAGCACCGCACCCTCCTGCTCGGGCGCGACCCGGACGGTGGCGATGTTCGTGTGCGGCGCCTGGGCGAGCAGCCCCGGGCTGGCGACCAGGGCGAAGTTGAGCGAGAGCGAGCGCCAGTCGATGTCGCGCAGGCTGGCGACACGCAGCGCGATGTCGCGGCCGAGCACGTTGAGCGTGAGGCTGCCGCCGACACGAACCCCCCACCCCCGCGCCAGGTTGGCATCGAGCGAGACCAGCGGCGGGCCGGCGTAGTCTGCCGGCCACCAGCTCCCCGCAACCAGGCTCGTGCCCTCCGGCGGCGTCGCGGCGTAGGTCAGGCCGCGGTCGCCGCGCAGCGCCCAGCGTGTCTCGGGGGTCGCGCGCACCTGCTCCGCCGCCACCCCGTTCACCGCGACAATCCGGGCGCGCAGGCTCGGCACCTGCTCGACCTGCGACACGCCGGGCTGCCCGGCCAGGATCTGCCCGAACCGGGCGAGCTGGCTGTCCTGGATGTCGATGAAGAAGAAGCTTGGGGCCTTTGCCGGCAGCTCATCGAGGATCTGCCGGCGGATGTTGCCCTGGATCAGCGCGACCGCCGCCAGGGTGGACAGGCCGAGGCCGACCGAGACCAGCATCAGGGGCGTCCCGGCGCCGGGCCGCCGCAGATTGCCGACCCCGAGCCGCGCCCAGGGCGCCCGCAGGCGCGGCCCCAGCGCCGCGGCGAACAGCAGGAGCGCGGCACCCCCGGCCTGGAACAGCAGCCAGGTGCCGACCGCGGCGGCGCAGAACCAAAGGGCGAAACGCCGATCGGGGCCGGTCGCCACGGTCAGCCCGACCAGCGCCGCCGCGAGAGCGAGGTTGACCAGAATGAGCGCGGCATTCGGGCGGGTGCGGACCGGCAGCAGCGCGTCGCGAAACAGCGCGCCGCCGGGGATGCGCATCGCCCGGCCGAGCGGCCAGAGAGAGAAGCACGAAGCGGTCAGCAGGCCGTAGGCAGCGGCCAGGACCAGCGGCCGGGGAAACAAGCCGAGCTGCGCCGGCACCGGCAGAGCGTCGCGGAACAGGGCGAGGCCGGCCATCGGCAGCCCGGCGCCGAGCGCCAGGCCGGCCGCCACCCCGGCGCCGGCGAGAGCCGCCACCTGCAACACGCAGGTGAGGAAGACCAGCCGAGGCGTGGCCCCCAGGCAGCGCAATGTGGCGATGCTGCGCGCGCGTGCGTCCAGCCAGGCGCGCACCCCATTGGCGACGCCGATCCCGCCGACCAGCAGGGCGGTCAGCCCGACCAGGGTCATGAACAGGCTGGTCTGGTCGATGAAGCGCACCGCCCCCGGCACCGCGTTGCGCGCGTCGCGGATGCGCCAGTCCTGGCCGGGAAACGCCGCGCGGAGTTCGGCCTCGAGTTGCCCGGGGTCGCTGCCCGGCGGTGCCACGATCCGCAGGGCATAGCTCACCAGCGAGCCGGGCTGGATCAGGCCGGTGGCCGGCAGCGCCGCCAGGGCGATCAGCACCCGCGGACCGAGGAGCGAGGCGGAGGCGACGCGATCCGGCTCCTCGGCGATCGCACCGCGAACGACGAAGCGCGCATCCCCAAGCCGTACCGTGTCGCCCGGGTGCAGCCCCAGCCGGTCCAGCACGATCCGCTCCGCCGTCACCCCCTGCAGGGCCGCGGCGAGCGGCTGGGGCGGATCGAAGGCCGCCGCCCCGACCATCGGCCAGGCCGCGTCCACCGCTTTGAGCTCGATGAGCTGGCGCTCGCCGGACGGGGCGACCAGCATCGAGCGCAACTGCACCACCTCGGAGAGCGCCGCGCCATGCGCCCGCAGCCAGGCCCGCACATCCTCCGGCAGTGGCGCGGAGCTGCGGAGTTCGAGATCGCCGCCGAGGATGCGCCGGCCCTCGCTCGCCATCCCGCCTTCGATCGCCGCACGCAGGCTGCCGATACCGGCGATGGCGGCGACCCCGAGCGCCAAGCAGGCGAGCACGATGCGCAGCCCGGCCATGCCGCCCCGCAGCTCGCGCCGGGCGAGACGCAGGGCAAGCCTCACCCGAGTACTCCGGCCAGGCTCGGGTTCGCTTCGCCCACCAGCCGCCCATCCGCCAGCCTGCCGTCGGCGAGCTGGACCTGCCGGTCGCAACGCGCCGCCAGGCGCGGGTCGTGGGTGATCAGCAGCAGGGTGGTTCCCGCCCGCTCGCGCAGGCCGAACAGCAAATCCATCACCGCGCCGCCGGTCGCCCGGTCGAGATTGCCGGTCGGCTCGTCGGCCAGCAGCAGGCGGGGCGAGGCGGCGAAGGCGCGGGCCAGCGCCACCCGCTGCTGCTCGCCGCCGGAAAGCTGGCCGGGCAGGTGGGTCAGCCGGTGGCCAAGCCCCGCCGCATGCAGGCTCTCGGCGGCACGGGCGGCCGCGCGCTTGTCGCCGGCCAGCTCCAACGGTATCGAGACGTTCTCGAGCGCCGTCATGGTCGCGATCAGATGGAACGCCTGGAAGACGATGCCGATGGTGCTGCGGCGGAGCCGGGCCAGGGCATCCTCGTCCATGAGGGTCAGCTCCTGCCCGTCCAGCTGCACGCTGCCGCTGCTGGCGCGCTCCAGCCCGGCGAGCACCATCAGCAGGCTCGTCTTGCCCGAGCCCGAAGGACCGACGATGCCGACCGCCTCGCCCTCCCGGACATCGAAGTCGATCCCGCGCAGGATGTTCACCGGCCCGGCGGCGGAGGGCAGGGTCAGGCGCAGGTCCCGGATCCGGATGAACGGCGTGCTGGCGGATGCCGGTGCAGGCGGAGCTGGTGCGAGGGCATCCATCGCGGCGGCATATGGCCCGCACCGGCCGCCCCGCAAAGCGCTGCGCTGGATCGCCGCGGCTCTTCTCACGACAGTTTCAGCGTTGGCCGGAGCGGCGAACGCGGCGCCGATCCGCATCCTCGCCCTCGGCGACAGCCTGACCGCGGGATACGGCCTGCCCCACGACCAGGGATTCGAGCAGCAGCTGCAGGCGGCGCTGCGGGCCAGGGGCGATGACGTGCAGATCCTGGACGGCGGCGTCTCCGGCGACACCAGCGCCGGCGGGCTGGCGCGGCTCGACTGGGCGCTGGCCGATCGCCCGGACGCGGCGATCGTCGAGCTCGGCGGCAATGACGGCCTGCGCGGCATCGACCCGAAGGCGACGCAGGCCAATCTCGCCGCCATCCTCGATCACCTGGCGGAGCGGCGCATTCCGGTGCTGCTGTCCGGCATGTACGCGCCGCCGAATCTGGGCCGCGACTACGGGCAGCAGTTCCGCGCCGTGTTCGACCGCCTCGGCGGCCGGCCGGGCATTCTCTACGACCCATTCTACCTCGCGGACGTGGCGACCATTCCCACGCTGAACCAGCCGGACGGCATCCATCCGAATGCCGAGGGCGTGTCGCGCATCGTCGCCCGGCTGGTGCCGATGGTCGAACGGCTGATCAGGGAAGTGCCGGCGCGATGAGGCTGTTCGTCGCCCTCGACCTGCCGTGGGAGCTGCGCGAGCGGCTCGCCGGCCTCTCCGGCGGCATTCCCGGTGCACGCTGGGTGCAGCCGGAGAACTACCACCTGACATTGCGCTTCATCGGCGAGGTCGCGCCGCACCGCGCCGAGGAGATCGACCTGGCGCTCGCCGGCCTGCGCGCGCGCGGCTTCCCGCTCAGCCTCGCCGGGCTCGGAACCTTCGGCAGGAACGGCAAGTCGAGCCGGGGGAGTTCGCTCTGGGTCGGGGTGGAGCGCAACCCGGCGCTCGAACATCTGCAGGCGAAAGTCGAGGTGGCGCTGCAGCGTGCCGGCCTCGACGCGGATCGTCGGCGCTTCGCCCCGCATGTCACCCTGGCGCGCCTCGACAGCATCGCCGAGCCGCGGCTCGCCAGCTATATCCAGGCGCACAACCTGTTTCGCGCCGATCCGGTCGCCATCGATCATTTCACACTGTTCAGCTCGCACCGCGGCAAGGATCAGCCGAGCTACATCGGCGAGGCCGAGTACCCGCTGACCTGACGGCCGTCGCGCTGCCCGCTGGCTTGCTCCAGGGAAGAGGGGCAGGCATGATCGCCGCCGGCGAAACGGGAGTTGCGGATGAAAGGCCTGTTCCTGGACGCGGACAGCGAAATGGCCGCCACCTTCGACAAGGTGGTGCATCCCGACGATCCGCCGGTCGCGATCAACCATCAGCAGCGGGTGAGCGCCGACGAGCTGCCTTCTCTGCTCGCCGGTTACGATTTCGTATTGGATGATCACAGTGCGCTGCCGACGCCGGCGCTCAAGCTCTGCACCAGCCTCAAGCACGTCATCTTTCTCGGCACCGGTGCGCGCAGCTACATGCGCCCGGAAGAGCTCGCCGAGCTCGGCATCACCGTGCACATCATCAAGGGTTATGGCGACACCGCGGTCGCCGAGCACAGCATCGCGCTGATGTGGGCGGCGGCGCGCGGCGTCGCCGTCATGCACCGCGACATCCGCGCCGGCCGCTGGCAGCGCATGCAGGGCATGCAGCTGACCGGCAAGACCATCGGCCTGCTCGGCTATGGCGGGATCGCCGCCGAGGTCGGCCGGATCGCCGGCGGATCGGGCATGCGGGTGCTGGCGTGGAACCGCACGCCGAAGACGGCCCCGGGCGTCAGCTTCGTCGATCTCGACACGCTGCTGGCGCAAAGCGACGTGCTTTCCGTGCACCTGCTGCTGACCGACGAGACTCGCGGCTTTCTCGATGCGCAGCGGCTGTCGCAGCTGCGTCCCGGTGCGATCCTGGTGAACACGGCGCGCGGTGCCGTCGTCGACGAGGCGGCGATGATCGCCGCCCTGCAGGAGGGGCGCCTCGCGCACGCCGCGCTCGACGTGTTCGACACCGAGCCGCTCCCCGCCGGCCACCCGCTCACCACGCTGGACAACGTGACCTTGACCGCGCACAGCGGCTTCTACACGCCCGAGGCGAACGAGACCCTGCTGCGGCGGGCGCTGGACATCGCCCGCTCCGTCAGCCGACCCTGACCCGGCGTGCCCGCCTGGCGGAATGGCAGACGCAGCGGACTTAAAATCCGCGGCCCTTAGGCGTGGGGGTTCGAGTCCCCCGGCGGGCAGCGCAGCCTCTGACGCAAATGTGTGGCCGACGGAGCCGCGGCTTGTGCGTTATGCGCGGCGAGCAGGGGGGCTGCATGAGCGTCGCGCGCGAGGCGGAGACGGAAGACCGGGCGGAAGCGCCGCTCGATCCGAAGGCCGTGGCCAGGGCGGCGAAGCTTCGCTACGTCACCGACAAATCCCCGGGCTACCGTCGCGGGCGCCAGGGCGACGGTTTCGTCTATCTCCAGCCCGACGGCTCGCCGGTCGAGGACGAGGAAACGCTCGCCCGCATCCGCAGGCTCGCCATTCCGCCGGCCTATACCGATGTGTGGATCTGCCGCAACCCGAACGGCCACCTGCAGGCCGTCGGCCGCGATGCGCGCGGGCGCAAGCAATACCGCTACCACCCGCGCTGGCGCGTCGTCCGCGACGAAGCGAAATACGGCAAGATGCTGCTCTTCGGGCGCGTCCTGCCGACCATCCGCGCCCAGGTCGAGAAGGACCTGGCGCTCCCGGGCCTGCCGCGACGCAAGGTGCTCGCCACCCTCGTGCGGCTGCTGGAGCGGACGCTGGTGCGCGTCGGCAACGAGGAATACGCCAAGGCCAACAAGAGCTTCGGCCTGACGACGCTGCGCAACCGCCACGTCAAGGTGAACGGCACGCACGTCATGTTCGATTTCCGCGGCAAGCACGGCATCCATCACCACGTCGACCTTCAGGACCGGCGGCTCGCTGCGATCGTCAAGCGCTGCCGGGAAATCCCGGGACAGGAGCTTTTCCAGTTCATCGACGATGCGGGCGAGCACCACAGCATCGGCTCGGACGACGTGAATGACTATCTCCGCGAGATTTCCGGCGAGGAAATCACCGCCAAGGATTTCCGGACCTGGGCCGCCACCAATCTGGCAGCGCTGGCGCTGCGCGAGCTCGAGGTCTTCGACAGCCAGGCCAAGGCGAAGAAGAACGTCGTGGCAGCCGTCGAGTCGGTGGCGAAGCTGCTCGGCAACACCCCGGCGATCTGCCGCAAATGCTACGTGCATCCCCTGATCTTCGAGAGCTACCTCGACGGCAGCCTGCTGGAAGGGCTCAAGGTCCGCGCCGACGAGACCCTGGAAAATCCCGCGGGAGGGCTGACGGCGGAAGAAGTTGCGCTGACCGCGTTCCTCAGCCGGCGCCTCGGCGAGGAAATGGCGACGCAGGCTGGGCATTGAGGCAAAGGTAGCAAGGCGAGGGGCTCTGCCCCTCGACCCCGCTGGGGCCCGTCGGCCCCAGACCCCTTTACTTCAGGCCTGCTTCAACTCGATGAGGCTGCGGCGGATCTTGCGGCCGCGTTCCACCAGATCCTCGATGTAGCGCGCGTCGCCCCACCGCACGGCGCGCGCCATCGCCTGCGCGTCCTCCATGAACCGCGCCAGCATCTCGAGCAGGGCCTCGCGGTTGTTGAGGAAGACATCGCGCCACATCACCGGATCGGAAGCCGCGATGCGGGTGAAATCGCGAAAGCCGCTGGCCGCGAACTGCAGCACCTCGCGGCGACTCTCGTCGGCCAGATCGTCAGCCGTGCCGCAGATGGTGAAGGCGATGAGATGCGGGAGATGGCTGACGATTGCCAGCACGCGGTCATGATGGTCGGGATCCATGGTCTCGACCATCGAGCCGCAGCGCCGCCACAACTCGGCGATCTTCTCGCACGCCGCGGGATCGGTGCCGGGCAGCGGGGTGAGCAACGCCCAGCGTCCCTCGAACAGCGTCGCGAACCCGGCGTCCGGGCCGGAATATTCGGTCCCGGCGACCGGATGGGCCGGCACGAAATGCACGCCCTCCGGCACCAGCGGGCCGACATCGCGGATCACTGACTGCTTCGTCGACCCGACATCGGTGAGAATGGCGCCAGGCGACAGATGCGGCGCGATCATCTCGGCAAGCTCGGCGTAGCTGCCGACCGGCGCACAGAGCATGACGCAGTCCGCACCGGCGACCGCCCGGGCCGGATCGCTCTCGACACGATCGACGATGCCGAGTTCGACGACGCGTTCGAGCGTTGCGCGCGTGCGCGCATTGGCGACCACCTCGCCCGCGAGATCGCCGCGCTGCCGGGCGACGCGCGCGACCGAGCTGCCGATCAGCCCGATGCCGATCAGCGCCAGTCGGCGGAACAGAGGTTCAGGCATTCACGACGCACCCTCGGCGAGCGGGATGGCATAGGCGCCGAGGATCACCGGCGGACGCACGATCGAGGCGAGCGCGGCCAGGCGCGGATCGCCGTCGCTGACGTGCCCCTCCACGTCGACGAGCGCGTGGCCGGCGGCCGGCCCCGGCTCGCGCCGCAGGATGATCGGGCCGGCAAGGAATCCGGCCGATGTCAGCGCGGCGATC
>JAFAYM010000175.1 GCA_019240395.1 Acidisphaera sp.
AACGGCATCGGCCGGCTCGATCTCGTGGAGAACCGCTTCGTCGGCATGAAGTCCCGCGGCGTGTATGAAACGCCCGGCGGCACCATCCTGCTCGCGGCGCATCGCGGCATGGAAAGCATCACGCTCGATCGGGAGGTGGCGCACCTCAAGGACAGCTTGATGCCGCGCTATACCGAAATGATCTACAACGGCTTCTGGTTCAGCCCCGAGCGCCGCATGCTGCAGGCGGCGATCGACGCCAGCCAGAATTCCGTCAGCGGTGAGGTGCGGGTGAAGCTCTACAAGGGCAACGCGACGGTGATCGGCCGCGAGAGCCCGAACAGCCTGTATTCCATGAAGCACGTGACCTTCGAGGAAGATCAAGGCGCGTACGACCAGGTCGACGCCCAGGGCTTCATCAAGCTGAACGCGCTCCGGCTGCGCCTCGGCGCCATGGCCGGCCGGCGCGGCGGGGCGTTGTGAGAAGAAGGCGAGGGACCTTTTCATACTTCGTGCTACACTGATCGCGCTATGAAGACTCGTACCATCTCCCCGGTCGAGAAGCGCACTGTCAGCCTGCCCACGGAGCAGGCCGAGTACATCGATTCCTTGGTTGCTTCCGGCGGCTACGCTTCGGCGAGCGAGGTGGTCCGCGCCGGGCTGCAAGCGCTGCAGGAGCGCGATGCCGCAATCGAGCGTTGGCTGCGCGACGAGGTCACCCCGGTCTATGACGCCATGCAGGCCGATCCCGAACGTGGCCGGCAGGCCGACCAGGTCGGGGCCTGTCTGCGGGCCCGGCACGACGAACGATTGAAAGGCGGGCGTGGCGCTTGAGGTCCTGTTCGCACCGGAGGCCGAGGATGATCTCCTTCGCCTTTACGATTACATCGCCACCCAGGCCGATCCCGAACGTGCCTGGGCATTCGCCGAACGCATCCGACTGCATTGCCTCCATTTGGCAACGTTCCCCGAGCGTGGCACGCGGCGGGAAGAGCTGCGGCCTGGATTGCGGATCGTCGGCTTCGAGCGGCGGGTGACAATTGCGTTTCATGTCGCCCCGGGGCGCATCGTGATCGACCGGATCCTTTACGGCGGCCGGGATATCGAAGGGCTTCTTGCCGAGGGATGAAGAGGAGAGCGCTACCATGCCCGTGCTGAACCGCATCGCCGATTTTGCCGACGAAATGACGGAGTGGCGGCGCGACCTGCACGCTCATCCCGAGCTCGGACTGCAGGAGCACCGCACCAGCCAAGTCGTCGCGGAAAAGCTCGCCTCCTGGGGCATCGAGGTGACACGCGGGCTGGCCGGCACCGGCATCGTCGGCACGCTGCGCAACGGCACTTCCGGCCGCGCCATCGGGCTGCGCGCCGACATGGATGCGCTCGAGATGGAGGAGGCCAACGACTTCCCCCATCGCTCGCAGCACCCCGGCGCCATGCACGCCTGCGGCCATGACGGCCACACCAGCATGCTGCTCGGCGCCGCGAAATACCTCGCCGAAACCCGCCGCTTCGACGGCACCGTGCATTTCATCTTCCAGCCGGCCGAAGAAGGGCTCGGCGGCGGGCGCATCATGGTCGAGGAGGGCCTGTTCGACCGCTTCCCCTGCGACGCCGTCTACGGCGCCCATAACGAGACGTCGCTGCCGGTCGGCCAGATGGTCGCCGTCGCCGGCGGGGTTTCCGCCGCCTCGGACCGCTTCTGGATCACCATCACCGGCCGCGGCGGCCACGCGGCACGGCCGCAGAACGCCATCGACCCGGTGCTCATCGGCTCGCACGTGGTGATCGCCCTGCAATCCATCGTCGCCCGCCGCATCGACGCGCGCGACGCCGCGGTGCTCTCGATCACGCAGTTCCACGCCGGCAGCACCGGCAACGTCATCCCGGACCAGGCCGTGCTGAACGGCACCGTGCGCACACTCAAGCCGGAGGTGCAGGACCGCATGCAGGAGCTGCTGACCTCGATCGCCATTGCCACCGCCGCGGCGCATGGCGGCGAGGCGCTGGTCGACTACCGCCGCGGCTATCCCCCGGTGGTCAATGCCGAGGCGCCGACCGAGCGCGCGGCGCTGGCGGCAGCGAAAGTGCTGGGCGAGGACCGGATAATCCGCGAGCGCCCGCCCGGCATGGGCGGGGAGGATTTCTCCTACATGGCATTGAAGGTGCCGGGCTGCTTCGTGCGCATCGGCCAGGCCGACGGGGAGAAGGGCGCCACCCCCGTGCATAACCAGCGCTACGATTTCAACGACGCGATCCTGCCGATCGGCGCCTCGTTCTGGTCCACCCTTGTCGAGCAGGAGTTGCCGCGCGACTGACGCTATGTCCGCCTCCGCGACGCTCAACGCCTTCCTGCTCGCCTTTCCCGCGCTCTTCTCGATACTCAACCCGATCGGCGGCTCGCTGATCTTCCACCAGGCGACGGCGGACCGCACGCATGACGAGCGGATCACGCTCGCCAATCGCGTCGGCCTCTATTCGCTGCTGGTGATGCTGGGCGCGCTCTGGGCCGGGCCGTATGTGCTCAATTTCTTCGGCATCACCCTCGGCGCGGTGCGCGTCGCCGGCGGCCTGGTCGTGGCGATCCGCGCCTGGACTCTGCTGACCGCGCCCGAGGTGCACGAAGAACGCAAGCAGCGGCAGGCCGAGCAGAGCGGCCCGGTGGAGGACGTGGCGTTCTTCCCGCTCACCATGCCCTTCACCACCGGTCCTGGAACCATTTCGGTGGCGATCGCGCTGGGCGCCGAGCGGCCGGCGAGCGGCGTCGGGCTGCTCTGGTTCTTCCTCGGCGCCTCCGCCGCAGCGGTGGCGATGGCGGCGATCATCCTGCTGGCCTATCGCTCCGCCGAGTTCCTGATGGGGCTGCTGGGTGCCGCCGGCTCGCGGGTGGTGACCCGGATGATGGCCTTCCTGCTGCTCTGCATCGGCGCGCAGATCGTCATCACCGGAGTCGACGAGGTGCTCACCCCGATGCTCCACCCCTGAGCGTGATGACTTCTGATAGACGAAGTGACACGCTAATACGAGGTCCCACAGAGCGCCACCCTATCTCGTCACCCCCGCGAAAGCGGGGGTCCACGCGGCACATGGGAATCCGCTTCGCTGATATGACGGCGATGAGTCGGCTCGCCCGAGAACTGGTATAACTGGTTGGATTGAGAGCGTGATTCAGACCTGCGGCGAGTCCACCTTCGGTCATCACGCTCTAATGGTCTGGATGACTTCGAACCCCTCGAACTCGGGATGGCCCAGGTAGAGCGGCCGGTTGTCCCCGGCATTGGCGTGGGCGCGGCGGAACGCATCGGAGCGGGTCCACGCCTCGAACGCCTCCCGGCCGGTCCAGACGGTGTGCGAGGAATAGAGCACGTGATCCTCGCGCACCGGCCCGCGCAGGAGATGGAAGGCGACGAAACCAGGCACGCCCTGCAAATGGGTGTCGCGACTGGTCCAGACCTCCTCGAACGCGGCTTCGAAGCCCGGCGTCACCTTGAAGCGGTTCATGGCGATGAACATGGATCGTCCTCCGATGCGCGCCGCGAACCCCTTTTCGGCGTCGTTGCGGCAGGCTTATGGTGCATGCAAACCATGGGGGAGGAAAGCCGATGCGCCGGTTGATGCTCGGGCTGCTGCTGCTGCTGGTCGCCGCGCCGGCGCGGGCACAGCAGGAGGGCGTTTACACCCTTCCGCACTTCACCTTCGAGAACGGCGCCGCCATGACCGACATGAAAGTCGGCTACGTCACATACGGCACGCTGAACGCCGCGAAATCCAATGCCGTGCTGCTGGTGCCGGGCACCAGCTCCGGCCGCCACTGGGCCGATGACTATGTCGGGCCCGGCAAGATGTACGACACGGACAAATATTACTTCGTCGGCGTCGATCCGATCGGCGGTGGCACCTCCTCGCAGCCGAAAGACGGACTGGGCCCGGACTTTCCGCACTACACGATCCGCGACATCGTGCGCGCCGAGCATGACCTCGTCACCGGCGGGCTTGGCCTCTCCGGCCTGCTCGCCGTGGCGGGACCCTCGATGGGCTCGTTTCAGGGCGTCGAATGGGGCGTCACCTATCCCGGTTTCGCCAAGGGGCTGATCCTGATCGTGCCGGCCGCGCGCAGCGACAACCATTTCCGCTCCATGGTCGACGCCATGGTCGCCATGATCACCCTCGACCCGGCCTATCAGGGCGGCAAGTACACCACCAATCCCACGGAAGGCATGCGCCGCGCCGGCACGCTGTATTTCCCGTGGCTCTACAGCGACGCCTACCTCCAGACATTGACGACGGATGCGCAATACCAGCAGGCGCTATGGGCGTTCGGCACGGCCTGGTCCAAGGTCTGGGACACCAACGCCATCCTGCTGCGCTATCTCGCCTCGCGCAATCACGACGCCTCCATCCCGTACGGCGGGGACATGAGGGCGGCACTCGGGCGGGTCACCGCGAAGGCGCTGATGCTGGTCAGCATGACGGACCGCACCATCCCCGGCTATCTCTCGCGCGAACTCTATGCCGGGCTGAAGGACGCAACCTGGGTCGAGATCCCGACCATCCGCGGCCATCTCGGCGGCGCCGCGCCGCTGAAGGATTCCGGCGAATACGTCTTCATGGCTGACCGCATCCGCCCGTTCCTCGACAGCCTCGGCCAGTAGCGCGCCGCCGCCAGCTCGCGGGTATCAGGCCGGCTTGAAGCGGAACAGTTGCGACTGCTTCACGCCGGCTCCCTGCCAGGCCTTCATCTCGGGAATGTGGGACGCGGTGACGTAGATCGCGCCGTCCGGCCCCTCGGCCATGCTGTCCGGCCAGAACAGGCGCGGGTCCTTGACGGCGACGGCGAAGCTCTTGTCCGGCAGCATCCGCTTCACCGAATTGTCCGAGCAGCTCGTCAGGAACAGCGTCCCGCTGCGGCTCATCCAGTATCCGTCGGCGATGAAGCTCTGCGCGAAGGTCTCCACCGCCTCGCCCTGCTGCGCCGGCGTCGCCTGCGCATCGAACAGCCTGGCGAGCGCCGCCCGGAACATCGTCTTCCCCGTGGTCGCCTGCCAATAGACGTACTCGCCCCGGCCATCGATGGCGATGCCGTCGGCCGAGAACTTCGCCGGCTCGCCGTCGGAACGGCGAAGCTGCTTGCCGGCGACCGTGATGACCACGTCCTTCTGGAACTGCGTGCTGGGATGGCCGTCGAGCACGCGCCTTGCCTGCCCGGACTGCACGTCCAGCACGATCAGGCAGCCGGGCAGGCCCGAGTTGGTGATGACAGCGCGTTGTCCGTCCGGCGTGAAGCGGATGTCGTTCAGATACGAGCCCTGCGGCGCCACCGTCTGATCGAAGGCGTAGACGCGGGCGACCTGGTTGCGCTGCAGGCCGATGCGCACCAGCTTCGGCCCGCCCGGCACTTCGAAGGTCAGCGCGGGAGCCGCCGGGTCCAGCACCCAGAGATTGCCCTGCGGATCGCAGGTCACGCTCTGCACGCAGACGAAACGCTGCCCGGGATCGGCGGGGGAGGCGGCGCGAAAGCTGTTCCAGCCGGCGTCGGGATAGGGCGTGAGCCTCCCGCCATGCCCCACCTCGGCAACCGAAATGGCCACGTCCTCTTCCCAGCGCGGGAAGTTCACGAACACGCGGCCATCCGGCGCGACTGCGACGCCGGTGACCTGATGCGGCGTGGTGAATTGTGCGACCTGCTCCAGCTTCGCCGCCTCCGCCGCCCGGGAAACCGTGGCGGGAAGCACCAGGGCGGCCGCTCCGGCACCGAGCAGCGTGCGTCGCGGCAGAGCGATGAAGGGCTGCGGCATGGGTGCGCTCCGATGGGTGGTGCAGAGAACACGCCTGCCCCTGCACCGGTTCCGGTGCCCCTCAAGACTCAGGCAACCCCCGCGAGCACGAGCCAGATGGCGGCGAAGGAGACGCCCCAGACCATGGAGCGCACCACCGGCACGCCGGCCGCATAGAGCGGCAGATAGGCGATGCGGCACCAGAAATAGATCGTCGCACCCCATTCCGTGTGCCAGTCGTGCCGGTTCAGCGCCTGACCGATCAGCACGGCGGCGGCGAAGAACGGGAACGTCTGCATGAAGTTCGCGAAAGCACGGTCGATGCGCCCGTAGATGCCGCGCAACGGCGGCATTTCATCCCGTGCCCCGGTCGACGCCGCATAGCCATTCTGCAACGAGGTGCACAGGCCCGTGGCAAGGGCGTGCAGCAGGCCGAGCGCCGTGGCCAATGCGAGATAGCGAAGCTCGACGCTCATTCAGACCCCGAGATAGCGGTGCAGCACGTCGGGGTCGGCGCGCAGCGCCTCGGTCGTGCGTTCCTCCACGACATGCCCGTTGTTCAGGACATACGCCCGCTGCGCCAGCGACAGCGCCGCGGCGATGTTCTGCTCGACGACGATGATCGTCTGGCCCGCCTCGGCCAGCCGCTTGCACACCGCCATCAGGTCGCGAACGATCACCGGCGCCAGCCCCTCGAACGGCTCGTCCAGCAGGATCAGCCGCGGGTCGCGCACCAGCGCGCGGGCGATCGCCAGCATCTGCTGCTCGCCGCCCGAGAGGTCGGTGCCGCGGCTGCGCCGGCGCTCGCGCAGCCGCGGAAACATCGCGTAGATGCGATCGAGCGGCCAGCGGCCGCGCGCCGTCAGCCCGGCGAGGACCAGGTTCTCCTCGACATCGAGGCTGCCGAACACCCGCCGCTCCTCCGGCACCAGCTGCATGCCGCGCCCGGCGATGGCGAACGGCGCCAGCCCGCCGATCGGCTGCCCGTCGAAGCGGATGCTGCCGGTCTTCGGCCGCACCACGCCCATCAGCGATTTCAAGGTCGTGCTCTTGCCGGCGCCGTTCCGCCCGAGCAGCGCCACAACCTCGTTCGCCTCGACGCGCAGCGACACGTCGAACAGGATGTGGCTGTCCCCGTAGAAGCTGTTGAGCCCCTCGACTTCCAGCAGGCTCATGCCGCCGCGACGCCCCCGAGATAGGCTTCCTGCACGAAGCTGTTGCGCTGGATCTCGGCCGGCGTGCCTTCGGCGAGCAAGGTGCCCTCGTGCAGCACGGTGATGCGCTCGGCCAGGTCGAACATCGCGTCCATGTCGTGCTCGACGATCACCAGGGTGCGGCCGCGGCGGATGTTGCGCAGCAGCTGCACCGTCTCGGCACGTTCGCGCGGGCTCATCCCCGCCAGCGGCTCGTCCAGCAGCAGCAGGGTCGGCGAGGAAGCCAGCGCCAGGCCGATCTCCAGCCGCCGCTTCTCGCCATAGGCGAGCTCGGCGACCGGCGTATCGGCACGGGCGGAGAGATTGACGAGCGCCAGCGTCTGCTCGACCTGCACGTCGAGCCCCGGCACGCGGTGCAGGCCGCGCAGCAGATCCGGCTTGAACATGCCGCGGCGCTCGGCCAGCGCGGCGATGGTGACGTTCTGGCGCACCGTCAAACGAACGAAAAGCTGGTTGACCTGGTAGCTCTTGGTCAGGCCGAGCTGACAGACCTGCGCCACCCCGCGCCCGGTGATGTCGTGGCCGTGGAACCGGATGGTCCCCGAGGTCGGCGGCACCTCGCAGGTCAGCATCTTGAAGAAGGTGCTCTTTCCCGCGCCGTTCGGCCCGATGACGCCGCGCAGCTCGCCCTCCTCGACGGAGAAGGTGATGTCGCGGTTGGCCAGCAGCCCGCCATAGCGCTTGGTCAGGCCTTGCGCCTGCAGGATCGGCCCGGAATGGCCGTTCTCCGGCACCCGGCGTCGCGCCGCCGGCCCGACGCTGACCAGCGTGGGCGCAGCCAGGGCGATCGGCGTTTCCTCGGGTGCCGGCGCCGGCGGACGGGCGAACAGCTGGCGGATGCCGCCGATGATGCCGCGGCGCAGGAAGCAGACCAGCAGCACGAAGATCAGCCCGAGCCCCAGGCGCCAGGCATTGCCCAGCCCCATCGGTCCCTGCAGGAAGTCGCGCAGATACAGCCACACCGCGGCGCCGGCGAGCGGCCCGAACAGCGTGCCGGTGCCGCCGATCACCGTCTGGATCACCAGCTGGCCGGAGGTGTCGAAGGTGAAGGCGTCCGGCGGCATGTAGCCCTGCAGCACGCCGAGCAGCCCGCCGGCGAAACCGGCATAGGCGGCGGCGATGACGAAGATCACCAGCTTATAGGCGCCGGTGGAATGGCCGAGCGCCTGCACGCGCTGCGGATTGTCGCGGATGGCGACCAGTATGGCGCCGACCGGCGAGGCGACGATACGGCGCGCGATCACCAGCCCGACGAAGAAGCAGGCCGCCAGGAACCAGTACATCGACCAGCCCGTGCCGACCTGGAACTTCAGGAAGCCGAGATCGAAGGCCGGGGCCGGAACGCCGGGAATGCCGTTCTCGCCGCCGGTGTAGTCCGACAGCGGCGAGTTCTCGACGAAGAAGAACACCTCGGCGATCGCCACGGTGATCATGGCGAAATAGATGCCCGTGCGCCGCAGCGCGATCAGCCCCACCAGCACGCCGGCGATCGCCGCGCCGATCGTGCCGATGCAAAGCGCCAGCAGCACGCTGGCGATCAGGTTCTTGGTCAAGAGGTAAGCGGCAATGAAGCCGCCCGTGCCGAAGAACGCCGACTGCCCGAACGACAGCAGGCCGGTATAGCCGAACAGCAGATCGAAGCCGAGGCCGAACAACCCCCAGACGACGATGCGGTTCACCGTGTCGGGCGAGAAGCCGAGGAACGGCAGCACGAAGGGCGCGATCAGCAGGCCGGCAGCCGCCGCCGCCTCCGGCCACCAGCGACGCCAGCCGGCGCTGCGTCTCACGCGCGGTCCTGCTGGCCGAGCAGGCCCTGCGGCCGCAGCACCAGCACGAGCGTCATCACCGCGAACAGCATGACCTCGGAGTAGCTCGGATCGACCATCGACGTCAGGCTCAGGATCTCGCCGGCGATCAGCCCGCCGAGCACGGCGCCGGGAAACGAGCCCACGCCCCCGATCACCACCACGACGAAGGTCTCGACCAGGATGGTGTCCCCGGCGTCCGGCGTCAGCGCCACCACCGGCGCATTGACGATGCCGGCAAACCCCGCCGCCATGGCGCCGATGCCGAAAACCAGCATGAACACGTGGTTCACGTTGATGCCGAGGATGTCGACCATGCCGCTGTCCTCGATGCCGGCGCGCACGATCATGCCGATGCGGGTGCGGTACAGCACGAAATACAGCACCAGCAGCGCCGCCGCGGCGATGCCGAGCACGACGATGCGATAGGTCGGATAGATCAGGAAGCCGAGCGGCGTCACGCCCATCGCCCAGGCCGGCGGCTGGATCGACACGGTGTCGCTGCCGAAGCCGAGCCGCACCAGCTCGACCAGCACGATGCCGATGCCGAAGGTGACGAGGATCTGGTCCTCGTGCGGGCGGCGGTAGAAGTTGCGGATCACCACCCGCTCGATCAGCACGCCGACCACCACCATGAACAGCGAGCCGGCCAGCACGGCGAGCGCGAAGGAGCCGGTGTGCTGCCAGGCCACGAAGCCGGCGTAGCCGCCGAGCATGAACATCGCGCCGTGCGCGAGATTGAGCACGCCGAGCGTGCCGTAGATGATGGTCAGCCCCGAGCTGATCAGCGCCAGCAGCGCGCCGAGCGCCAGGCCGTTGAAGAATTGCGAGAAGAAGTTCGGCCAGCTCAGCATCGAACCCGTGCTCGACGACTGCCCCGGCCGTGGTCGATCAGGTCGCCGGGCCGAGACTGCAGCCGAACGCATCCGGCGCCTGCATCAGGCCTTCGCCGGGCACCACTTCCAGGACCTCGTAATAATCGTCGGCGGATTTCATGTCGGCCTTCTTCTTCCCGCGCTCGATGATGACCGGGCGGATCAGCTGATGGTCGGCGCCGCGGAAGCGCACCGGGCCGACCGTGCTCTGGATCTCCGGGCCGGCCTCGTACGCCTTGATGATGTCGGGCGGATAGAAGCTCTTGGCGCGCTCCACCGCATCGGCCCACATCGCCAGCTGCATGTAGCCGGCATTGGCGCCCCATTCCGGCTTGTAGCCGAACTTCTTCTCGAACGCGGCGACGAACTGCTTGGCGAGGGGAAAGCGATCCTCGAGCGTCCACCAGAAATCGGTGGCGGCGTAGACCCCGGCCATCAGGTCGGCGCCGACGTCGCGCGCCAGAAACGGCGTGTTGTAGGGCACGGAAAGGATCTGCTTGCCGAGAATGCCGAATTGCTGCGCCTGCTTGATCGACTGCACCGCGTCGTTGCCGAAATTGATGTTGATGAACACGTCGGCGCCGCTGTTGGCGATGTTCAGCAGGTACGAGCTGTAGTCCGGCGCGCCGAGCGGAGCGACCTGCGCCGTGGCGGTGGTCCAGCCGCCGGCCTTGAGGAACTGCTCCATCGACTGATGCACCGTGTGGCCATAGGTGTAGTCGGGAACGAGATAGGCGGCCTTCTTGTTCTTGCCGATGTTCTTGACCATCACCGGGGCGATCGCCGCCGCCGCGGTCTGGCCGTAGAAGCACTCGCGGAAGGAATAGCGCACGCAATCCTTGCCGGTGGTGTCGTTGGAGCCGCTGATGCCGGGCAGGTAGATCACCTTCTCGCGCTGCGCCAGCTTGTTGAGCGCCACCGCCTCGGCGCTGGACACCGAGCCGGTGATGAGCACCGCCTTGTTCTGGCTGATGAAGCGCGAGCCGTTCTGCACCGCGTCGTTCGGCTTGGCGCCGGAATCGGCGACGCCGGAGGTGACCTGCTTGCCGAGCACGCCCTTGCTGGTGTGCGGCGAGATCATGCGGATCAGCGGGTCGCCCGCATTCAGGTGCTCGATGGCGAGCTGGTAGCCCTTCAGCACGTCCTCGCCGGGTACCGCATAGGTGCCGGTGCGCGGGATGGTGATGCCGATGAAGACGGTGTCGCCGGAGCTGCCGGCGGGGTAGGTGCCGATCGCCGGCTCATTGGCGGCCCGCGAGGTGCCAGGCAGAAGAGTGGCCACGGCGCCCGCCGCCGCGCCCTGGATGATGGCGCGCCGCGACGACACGCGACCGACCGAATCCGTCATGCAATGCCTCCCCCGTTGCAGCGGGCGTGCCGCAACCTCTTGGTTATGCTCCAGACATAGACGAAGGAGGCCGGTTCGGCAATCGGGGCGAGAGGCGCCTCAGAATGGCTGGAACGGCTGCCACAGGCGGCTCAGCACCGTGGCGAAGCGTACGCGTCCGCGCGTGGCGACCAGGCAGAGGCAGTCGCCCGGGCCCTCGGCGACCGGGCGATGGCGGACAAGCTGGTCCACTTCCTCGAAATCACCCCGTCGGTAGACGCTGGCGCCGTCCCGGTACGCCCCTTCGAGCACGCAGGTCAGCTCGCTGCCGCGGTGCGTGTGCAGCGCCACCGCGACCCCGGGACGCAGACGCAGCAGCCCCAGGAGCTCATCCTCGGAGCGCCGCAGCTCGGCAAAACGGATGCCGGGAGCCAGCCAGCGGAATTCTTTGGCAGCCAGGCCATCCAGCGTCGGCGGGTCCTCGACCGCTTGCGGCCCGTCATCGAGCCGCGCGAGTGTCCTGTCGCGGGAGCCGGGGGCGAGGGGCGTTGCCGAAACCTCCTCGAGCAGCAGACCGCCGACCGCCTCGGCGGCCCGCGCGACGGCGCGGCACTCGGCGCAATGACTGAGATGGGTCGCCACGACCACCCCCGGCAGCTTGCCGAGACGGCCGGCGACATAGCCCGCCAGCGTCGCCTCGCCGGGATGATGCCGGACAGGCCCGTTGCCTCCGGAGCTGCCGCTCACAGCGCGTCCCCGATCGCCGCGCGCAACGCCAGCAGCGCCCGGCGAATGCGCGTCTTCACCGTGCCCAGCGGAATGCCCAGCTCGCGCTCGATGGCGCGATGCGGTTTCTCCTCGAAATAGGCCAGCATCACCACGCGCTTCTGCGGCTCCGGCAATTCGCCGACGGCGTCGCGCAGCCGGTGCCCGGCGTCGGCCGAGATCAGCACCCGCTCCGCATCCGGCGCGTCGTCCGCCACCGGCGCCGGCGCCTCGGCGGCGGCAGGGCGGGGCTCGCGACGCAGCATGTCGACGCGCAGGTTGCGCGCGATCGTGAAGATCCAGGTCGACGCGGAGGCGAGGCTCGGGTCGAACCGATCGGCCTTGCGCCAGACCACGAGCAGCGTCTCCTGTGCCAGGTCCTCCGCCTGGCCGCCGGCCACACCGAGGCGCAGGAAATAGGTCTTCAGGCGCGGCGCGTAGTAGTCGAACAGATGCGCGAAGGCGGTCCGGTCACGATGGCGCGCAACCTCGATGAGGAGCTGGGAGTAATCGGCGCGCATACCGGCCGCAGAATACCCGGACGCAACGGCGCCCGTCACCCCGTCCGCCAACCAGCGGTCCGATCGCCAGCCCTGTCGGGGTCTGCCGGCCGAACCGGCTCATGCCGGTCGGCACGGCGCCCGCATCGGCTGGATCCGAGCCTCTCTCACTTCCGCCTGCAGGTCTGCGGTGATGCGGCTGAGACGCTGCAGCGGGCCGGCCAGCGCACCGAGCGCCTGGGCATGGTGGTCCTGCGTGCGGGCGAGATGCAGCAGCTGGTCGCGGGCCAGCGCCAGCTCGGCCGCCAAGCTGCCGAACCGGTCGAGCCGTTCCGCCACGAGGCTCTCGCCGGTATCGATCGGAAACTCGCGAGCAGGTTTTCCATGGCGCGCTCCCTGCCGCCCTGACTTCGACGGCGCCCCGATGCTGGCGCGATCGTCCGAAGGATCGGTAAAAACCGCCGCCGAGGCGGGCGGAATGCGGGCCTGCCTCACTCCGCAGCGAAGCTGGCAAGCAGCGGCGGCGGGCGTTCCGCCTCGGCCGGACCGCCGGGCAGCAGCAGCCGCAGCCGCAGACCGGCGGCGCGGGCGAGCAGGACGGTCAGCGGCGCCTGCACCGTCCGCGCGCCATCGAGCATCTCCCAGGCGGCATCCGGGTCGATGAGCATCTTCGCCAGGCCGCTCGCCCAGGCGGCGCGCGGGCCCTCGATCGCCACCACGATCTCTCGGCCGGGATCGCCGGTCAGCGCCAGCCGGCCGCCGCCCGGCAGGCTCTCCGAGGCCAGCAGCAGCAGGTTCAACACCAGCCGCCCCGGCTCCGGCGCAAACCCCGCGCCCTCGCGCAAGCCGGCAAGGTCCAGGCTGACCCGCCGACGCGCCGGCATTCCCTCGGCGAGCTCCTGCAGAGCGGGCAGCCCCAGGGGCTCGCCGGTCGCCCCCCAGGCGGCGCGCAGCAGGCGAAGGCGTTGCGCCAGCTCCTGGGAGGCCTCGCCAGCCAGCGGCAGCGCCTCGCCGGCCATCTCCGGGTCATCCTGCGCCAGGTCGAGGGCGCCCATCATCGTGCCGAGCAGGCCGCTGACGTCATGGCACAGCCGGGATGCCAGCAAGGCCGCGAGCCGCAGCGCGCGGGCAGTCTCGGTGGCTGGCGCATGCTCTCCGCTCATCGCTTCACTCCCCTTCGTGCGCAACCGTGCCGTGCTTGAGTCGCGGCCGGCGGCGAATGCTCCTTGCACGCCCGTCTTGACTGTTCGTAAACCCCCGGACCGCCCTCTATCCGGACTGGCCCAATGCCGCTTTCGCCGCCCTCGCCTTTCGAGCCCGGCCAGTTCGTCCGCCATCCCGGACGCCCGGACTGGGGCGACGGTCAGGTGCAGTCGGCGATCGGTGATCGCATCACCGTGAACTTCGAAAATGCCGGCAAGGTCCTGATCAACGCTCGCGTGGTCGCCTTGGACCGTATCGACGAGACACCCTCCCGCGCGTCCCGTTGATCCCGCTCTTGAAGCCGGTGGCCGCACGGTGCACCTGTTGATGATAACGCACGAGCCCCGGGCACGTGCCCGGGAGCCGCGATGATCGACACGCCACGACACGCCACGATGATCGACGAGCCTCGATGATCGACCCGTTCGGCAGGGCTATCACCTATCTCCGCGTCTCGGTCACCGACCGCTGCGACCTTCGCTGCGTCTATTGCATGGCCGAGGAAATGACCTTCCTGCCGAAGGCGCAGCTCCTGACGCTCGAGGAGCTGGACCGGCTGTGCGCGGTGTTCATCGGCCTCGGCGTGCGCAAGATCCGCATCACCGGCGGCGAGCCACTGGTCCGGCGCGATGTCATGACCCTGTTCGCCAGGCTCGGCGCGCGCATCGGTGTGCCGAACGGCATGGGGCTCGATGAGCTGACGGTCACCACCAACGGCAGCCGGCTGGCGCAGCACGCCGAGGCGCTCTACGCCGCCGGCGTGCGCCGGGTGAACGTCAGCCTCGACACCCTCTCGGCCGAGCGCTTCACCGCCATCACCCGGCGCGGCCGGATCGCCCAGACTCTCGACGGCATCTTCGCCGCCCAGGCTGCCGGGCTGGCGGTGAAGATCAACACGGTGGCGCTACGCGGCGTGAACGAGGACGAGTTCGACGGGCTGGTCGCCTGGTGCGGCGAGCACGGCTTCGATCTCTGCCTTATCGAGACGATGCCGATGGGCGATATCGACGGCGACCGGACCGATCAGTATCTGCCGCTCTCGATGGTGCGCAGCCGGCTCAAGCGGCGCTGGACCCTGGAGCCGACGGGCTATCGCACCGGCGGCCCGGCCCGCTACTACGAAGTCGCCGAGACTGGCGGGCGCATCGGCTTCATCACCCCGATGACCCATAATTTCTGCGAAAGCTGCAACCGGGTGCGCCTGACCTGCACCGGCACACTGTTCATGTGCCTGGGCCAGGAGGATGCCGCCGATCTTCGCGGGGTGCTGCGCGCCGGCGCCTCGGACAGCGAACTCGAGGCGGCGGTCCGCGAGGCCATCGCCCGCAAGCCGCGCGGCCATGACTTCGTCATCGACCGCCGCGACGACCGCCCGGCCATAGGCCGGCACATGAGCGTCACCGGCGGCTGATCCCGGCCGGACCGGCTTCCCGAGGGAGAGCCGCCCCGGCCGGGCAGGTCCTCAGTAGGTCGGCTTCACCACGACGGTCGAAGGCGGCGGCTGGCTCGGGGTCTGCACGACCACCGGCGACGGCGATGCGGCGGCGGGGGGCGGCGGAGCATTGATGCTGCAAGCGGCGAGGGCGCAAAGCAAGGCGGCGGCCGCGAGGAGGCGTGACGTGCCGGCTGACATGGTGGTTCACCTTTGGTCGTTGAAGACGAACCGGAATCGGTTCCAAACGGTTACGCGCCAGTGAAGTCGGAGTTGCCCCCCCGATCACGGTTGCGTGTCGTGCCCGGGGGACGGGTGCCGAGCGGGTCCTGCTCGGGGCTCAACGCCTCGGCGAGGCCGATCCTGGCGCTGCCGCGCGGCAGCGGTCGCGGCTGATCGGCCGCGGGCGCCCATCCCGTCAGCACCGCCAGACGGAGCGTCGCGCGAGCCCTCCCGCCTTCTTCCGCCAGCCCGCCGAGTGCCATCGGGAACAGCTCCCGCGGTGGGATCCGACGGTCGCGCAGAGAGAGGGCGTTGCCCTCCCCGGCGGCGCGGAGGTCGCGCAGCAGGGCCAGGCGATCGCCATAGAGCAGGACGATGTCTTCGACATCGGCGACCGGCAGGGCATAGCCGGCGCGCTGCAGCAGGGCGGCGCAGTCACGCAGATCCGGCAATGGCGAGAGCCGCGGCGCGGCGCCGCCGGTCAGCGCCGCTTCGGCCTGCGACAGCGACGCACGCAGCTCCGCCAGGGTGCCGGCGGCCGGCAGGCTGGCCAGCAGCAGGCCGTCCGGCTTGAGCGCCCGGCGCAGCTGGATCAGCGCGCCCGGAAGATCATTGATCCAGTGCAGCGACAGGCTGGCCACGACCAAGTCGACGCTGGCCTCGCCGAACGGCAGCCACTCCTCGTCGGCGGCGAGGCACGGGCTGCCGGAAAGCGCCGCCATGCGCGGCGACAGATCGCAGGCGATCGTGGCGATGCCGCGCGCCCGCAGCAGCGGCGCCACCACGCCCCGCCCGCCGATGTCGAGCGCCAGGGAAAAGCGCCTTGTCGTGTCGTCGAGACGGTCCAGCAGGCGGGCGGCGCAGTCGCGCAGGATGCCGGCGACCGTGCCCACCGTCGCCGCGGCGCGCTCGCGGTGCAGCCGCACGGCGCGTCGGTCGAAGACCGTGAGGCCGTCGCTGCCGGGCACCGTCAATACGGCGTGCCCCTCCGGCGCTCCGCCTGCAGAGCGCGGGCATACCACTCGAACTCGTCGAGGAAATCGCCGGCCCGGGTCTCGAGACCCTGGCCGGTCGGCGCCGCTTCCTCGGTGAAAGCCGTGCCGACATGCGGGATCGCCAGGATGGTCGGGACGCTCGGCATGCCGAGCTCGCCGAGGGTCATGCGCAACTGCATCGCCGCGCGGACGCCGCCGAAGGCGCCGCTGGAGTAGCTGACGATCGCCGAGGGCCGCCAGAAATACTCCTCGAGGAAGTGGTCCAGCAGGTTCTTCAGCGCCGGCGGGATGCCGTGGTTGTACTCCCCGCTGACGATGACGAACCCGTCGGCCCGCCGGTAGAGCTCGGCCAGCTCTTCCAACGCTTTCGGGGCCGCCCCGGCATAGTCCCCATAGGTCCGGTCGAGCAGCGGCAGAGGGCGCTCCATGGGATCGACCAGCGTCGCCTCATGGCCGCGCCGGCGCAGCTGTCCCTCGATGAACCGCGCCGCACGGATGCCCTGGCGCTCGGTCCGCACGGAGCCGTAGAGGACAGGAACGGCTAGCGGCATCGGCGTTCTCCCTTCCCCGGCCGGCGGCCGGTGGCCATCATAGGCGGGAAAACCCCGGGAGGCATCGCCGTGAGCAAGCCGGTCCTGTTCGTCACCCGTCGCCTGCCCGCCGCCGTCGAGGCGCGGGCGTCACGCGATTACGAAGCGCGGCTCAATCCGGAGGATACGCCGCGCAGCTCCGCCGACATCATCCGCCTGTCCGACGGCGCCGCCGCCATCCTCTGCTGCCCGGCCGACCGGCTGGACGGCGAGACCATCCGCGCGCTCCCCGGCACGGTGCGCGCGATCGCCACCTTCAGCGTCGGCTACGACCATGTCGCCGTCGAGGCCGCCCGCGCCCGCGGCATTCCGGTGCTGCACACGCCGGACGTGCTGTCGGTGGCGACCGCGGAGACCGCGTTCCTGCTCATCCTCGCCGCTGCCCGCCGCGGGCCGGAGGGCGAGCGGATGATCCGCGCCGGCAAGTGGACGGGCTGGACGCCCACCCAGCTGCTCGGCACGCAGGTCTCCGGCCGTCGCCTCGGCATCTTCGGCATGGGCCGCATCGGCCGGGAAGTGGCGCGCATGGGCCGCGCCTTCGACATGCAGGTGCACTACCGCGACCAGGCCCGCCTGCCGCCGGAGCTGGAGGCCGGGGCGAGCTTCCACGACAACGACGACAGCTTCCTCGCGGTCTGCGACGTGCTGTCGCTGAACGCGCCAGGCGGCGAGGGCACGCGGTACTGGCTGAACCCGTCGCGCATCGCCCGCCTGCCGAAAGGTGCGGTCGTGGTGAACGCCGCCCGCGGCACCCTGATCGACGACGCCGCGCTGATCGCCGCCCTGAAAAGCGGCCAGGTCGCGGCGGCCGGCCTCGACGTCTATGACGGCGAGCCCAACGTCAACCCCGGCTATCTCGCGCTGGAGAACGTCGTGCTCCTGCCGCATCTCGGCAGCGCCACCGTCGAGACGCGCGACGCCATGGGTTTCCTGGCGCTCGACGGCATCGATGCGGTGCTCGCGGGACGGACGCCGAAGAACCTCGTTCGATAGCTCGCTGGACAGCGCAGCGGCGGCTGCGCCACCTTGCCGCCCTCCGTCGCGAGGACTCCGATGCTGTTCGATTTCGCCGTCGTGGCGCCCGAGAACCGCTACAAGCTGCTGGTCTCCACGGTCGTGCCGCGGCCGATCGCCTGGGTGGTCACGCAGGATCTCGAAGGCCGCCTCAACGCCGCGCCCTTCTCCTTCTTCAACGCCCTGTCGCAGGAGCCGCCGCTGGTGGCGCTCGGCATCGGCGGCCGCACGGCGGGAGACGTCAAGGACACCGGCAACAATATCCGCGCCACCGGCGAGTTCGTGGTCAACCTGGTGCCCGCCTCGCTCGCCGAGCAGATGAACGTCACCGCCATCGACTTCTCCGCCGACATCGACGAGCTGGCCGAAGCCGGACTGACCACCGCCGCCTCCGCCCGCATCAAGCCGCCGCGTATCGCCGAAAGCCCGGTGGCTCTGGAATGCGAGCGCTACATGATGATCGACGTGAACAACGACCGGTCCATCGTCCTCGGCCGGGTGGTCGCCATGCATGTGCGCGACGACGCGGTGATGGACGCGGCCAAGTGCTACATCGACACGCCGAAGCTCGACCTTATCGGCCGCATGCACGGCCGCGGCTGGTATGCGCGCACCACCGACCGCTTCGACCTGCCGCGGATCGCGGTCAGCGAATGGGCGAAGCGCAAGGCCGCCGAGTAGCCCGTGCGCCGGCTTTTCGCGGCGATCGGCCTGGCGGTAACGCTTGCCATGGGCGTCGCCCCGGCGCGGGCGCAGCCTGACGTCCGGGCGGACGGCGTCGAGCAGACGCTGGCCTGCCAGGGCGGCGATGCGACGGTGCAGGGCAACGGCGATCGGGTGGTCCTCTCGGGCGCCTGCCGCTCGCTCGAGCTGCGCGGCGACGGCGACCATGTCGAGCTCGGTATCCAGCCCGGCGGCCGCATCCTCGTCGAGGGCAACGGCGACCAGGTCCGCTACCACCTGCTCGGCGAGGGGGCGGTGACGGTGACCATCCGCGGTGAGGGGAGCACGGTCGGCAACGGCGCACTTCCGGCCTCGGCGCCGGCGAGCGGGACCGCCGACATACGCGGCAACGGCCTCGATCGGGTCGTGCAGTGCGGCGAGGCCGGCGCCTCGCTGCAGGGCAACGCCAATCACATCGTCTTCCGCGGCGCCTGCCGCTCGCTCGATCTGCGCGGCGAGGATGACCGCGTCGAGGTGGAGCTCGCTCCCGACGCAAGAATCCACCTGGAGGGCAACCGCGACCGGGTCGATTTCCGGCTTCCCGCCGGCGCGGCGCCGCCGCAGGTGCTGATCCGTGGCGAGGGCAGCACGGTGACGCAAGCCGGCCTGGTGGCGCCGCCGGTGGCGACCCGCGAACCCGTCGTGCATGCGCCGCCGCCCCCGCGTGTCGTGGAAGCGCCGCGGCCGCCACCCCACGTCGCGGAGACAGCGCCGCCAGCCCCCCGTGTGGTGGAGTCTGCGCCCTCGCGCGCCCAGGAGCCGGTACCGGCGGGGACCGGCCCCATCGTGCTCTCCGGCGCCGGCCAGACGCGGGACGTGGACTGCACCGGTCGCGACGTGCAGATCGAGGGCGACGGCGGGCGCTTCACGCTGCGCGGCGGCTGCCACTCGCTCGCCATCCAGGGCAACAAGGCCCAGGTGAAGGCTGAACTGATGCCCGGCGTGCCGCTCACGGTGCAAGGAGATGACGACGAGGTCACCTATACGCTAAGTCGCCCTGGGCCGGATCCGGCGGTTTGGGTCAAGGGGTTGGGAAGCAATGCTCAGAAAGGCTAGAAAGGCCAGGGCTCTGCCCTGGACCCGCTGGGGTCAGCGGACCCCAAACCCCACTCACTTAAGTCATGGGGTCTGGGGCCGACGGGCCCCAGCGGGGTCCAAGGCTTTGAGATTCGGGGGCAGAGCCCCTGGCCTTCTTCTTGTCTTCCTTGTCTTGGCGTGTCCCGCCTGGGCCGACGGCCTCGCCTTCGTGGTGAACTCCGGCGAAGCCTCGATCAGCCTGCTCGACGTGCAGCAGCACCGCGAGCTTCGCCGCATCCCGATGCTGCGCGAGCCGCACCACATGGCGCTGACGCCCGACGGCAAGTCGCTCCTCATCGGCGACACGGCGGGCAACACGCTCTTCTTCCTCGACCCGCACACCGGTGCGGTGCAGCGGCAGGTGGCGGTCAGCGATCCCTACCAGCTGCAGTTCAGCCCGGACGGCAGATGGCTCACCATCGCCGGCCTGGCGCGCAACCAGGTCGACATCTACGACGCGGCCAGCCTGAAGCTGCTGCACCGCATCCCGCTCGCCGCCATGCCGAGCCACATGAACTACGCCCCGGATTCCGGCGTGGTCTACGTCTCCCTGCAGGAGAGCAACCGCCTGGCGGCGATCGACACGAAGACCGGCACGGTGCTGTGGAACGCCGAGGTCGGCAAGACGCCGGCGGGGGTGCTGTGGAGCGCCGGGCGTATCCTGGTCGGCATCATGGGCGCCGACGATATCGCGGTGGTCGATCCGGCCAGCGGCCATGTCGAGCGCCGGGTGCAGACGGGAAAGGGCGCGCACAACCTGTTCCTTTCGCCCGACGGCAGGACGCTCTACGTCTGCAACCGGGTGGACGGCACAATATCGCTGCTCGACCCGCGCACCCTCGTCGTGCAGCGCAGCTTTCGCATTTCCGGCGGACCGGACGATCTGGATTTCGCCCCTGACGGCCGCATCTGGGCGACCAGGCGCTGGGCCCATAGTGTCGCGATCATCGACCCCGCCACCGGCCAGTTCCAGACCGTCGAGGTCGGCCGCTCGCCGCACGGCATCTGGCTGAACACGCACGAGGCGGCCCCGGCCGCCCCGCGCCTGACGATGAACGCGCCATGATCGATCCCTTCGACGCCGTCGCGGGATGGCTGCAGGAGCACGCGCTGATCCCGGTCCTGTTCCGGCTGGGCTGGATGCAATGGGAAGACGTCGCCTATGGCTGGGCGCTGTTCGCCACCTACGGCGTCGCGCAGGTGATCGCCACCTTCGCCATCTGCCTGCCGTTGGAACGCTGGCGCCCGGTCGAGCGCTGGCCGGACCGCGGCGCGGTGACCGTCGACGTGCTCTATACCCTGATCTCGCGCGTCGGCCTGCTGCCGCTGGTGACCTTCGTCGGCTTCTACACGGTGCAGGTGGCGCTGAACGGCTGGCTGACCGAGCACGGCTATGTGCCGCCGACGCTCGAGCGCTTCGTCCCGGCGCTGCTCGGCCACCCCGTTCTGACGTTCCTGATCTATGCCGCGATCCTGGACGCCGCGGATTACTGGCGTCACCGCATCAGCCACCGCATCGGCTGGTGGTGGGCGCTGCATTCCCTGCATCACGCGCAGCGGCAGATGACCTTCTGGTCGGACGACCGGAACCACCTGCTCGACGACCTGATCGGCGCCCTCTGGTTCGGCGCCATCGCGCTGCTGATCGGCGTGCCGCCGCTGCAATTCCCGCTGATGGTGCTGCTGCTGCGGTTCCTGGAGAGCCTGTCGCATGCCAATGCGCGCCTCACCTTCGGCCGGATCGGCGAGCGGCTGCTGATCTCGCCGCGCTTCCATCGCGCGCATCACGGCATCCTCGCGGCGGGCCAGCGCAGCTGCAATTACGGCGCGGTGCTGCCGTGGTGGGACATGCTGTTCGGCACCGCGGATTTCTCCCGCAGCTACGCACAGACCGGCGATCCGTCCGGCGAGGAGGCGCTGGCCACCGGCAGCTATCTCCAGCAGCAATGGGCCGGCCTGCGCCGCCTGGGGACGACGATCGGAGCTCCGCGGATCGGCGCCATGCGCCCTCGTGCCCGCACGCACTGAGCCATGGCTTTCACCCGTGGCTTCACGTGCACCGTTCCGGCCATCCCGACCGTCCAGCGCGACGACGACGCGCTTCGGATTACGCAGTGGGACTTCGTGCCCGGTGCGGTGACCGGATGGCATACCCATGGCTGGCCCTATTTCGTGGTGATGCTGACCGATGCGACGATGCACATCCACGACGGCACGAACGTCAGCGAGGCAAGACTGGTGAAGGGGCGGACCTACCAGAGACCGTCAGGCGTCGTTCATGACGTCATGAACGGCGGGACCGCGCCGATGGCCTTCGTGGAGATCGAAATCAAGCGTCCGGACGCGATTGCGTTCCCCTGAGCAACCGTAGCCGACCCGTCGGGGATCGGCCGGCGTTAAAGACGATGAGCGCTGCGCGCGGCGGACTCTGATGTTAGGGTCCGTTACATGAGTTGGGGCGAGCGGCGCGGCTACCATCACGGCAATCTGCGCGAGGCGCTGGTCGGCGCCACGCTCGAGCTGATCGCGGAAAAGGGCCCGGCCGGGTTCACCGTGGCCGAGGCGGCGCGGCTGGCCGGCGTCAGCCCGGCCGCGCCATACCGCCACTTCCGGGACGCCGAGGCGCTGCTCGCCGAGGTGGCGTTGCGCGGCTTCGAGCAGCTGTCGGCCTCGCTGAGCGGGGCGTGGCGTGATGGCCGGCCCGATCTGGTCACCGCCTTCGAGGCGCTCGGCCGCGCCTATCTCGGCTTCGCCCGCAGCGAGCCGGCCTATTACGCCGCCATGTTCGAGACCCGCATCCCCGTCGAGGCTCACCCCGATCTGGCGGCCGCCTCGGACCACGCCTTCGGCCTGCTGCGCCACGCCGCCGAGCAGCTCAGCGCGCAGCTCCCCAAGCCGGAACGTCCGCCCCCCCTGATGATGGCGCTGCATGTCTGGGCGTTGTCGCACGGCATCGCCTCTCTGTTCTGCCGGCCGGACCGGGCGCGCCGATCCTTGCCGATGTCGGCGGAGGAGCTGCTGGAAGCCGGCGTGCTGCTCTATCTGCAGAGCTTCGGCCTGGCCGGCAGCAAGCTGCGGGGCGGTGCAAAATCATCTTGACGGCGCCGGCTACGTTCCCCAAAGTAAATGTGTCTTACATTCACATCCCGCATGGAGTGAGGCAGATGTCGAGCACAGCGCAGGACCGGTACGGCGATGCCGTCTGGGGGCCGGGACCACAACGGACCGGCCCGCCATGGAGCGCGGGACCGGACTGGGGCCTCCCCTTCGGGGCCCGTCCGCTCTGGGTCGCCATCACGATCCTGAGCTTCCTCGTGTGGTGGCCGCTCGGACTGGCGGTGCTGTTCTTTCTTCTCGGGAGTGGACGCATGGGCTGCGGCAGACATCGGCGCCGGAACGGATTTGACCGTCGCGGCAGGGGCAGCGAGGCACCTCCGTGGTCGGCCCCCTGGTCGAGCGGATGGCGGAGCTTCTGTGGCGGGGAGCAGAGCCGATCGACCGGCAATCACGCCTTCGATGAATACCGGGCGGACACGCTGCGCCGCCTCGAGGAGGAGCAGCGCGAATTCTCGGCCTTTCTCGACCGGCTGCGCCTGGCCCGGGACAAGGCCGAGTTCGACGCCTTCATGGCCGAGCGGCGCCAGCGTCCGACGGAACCCCCGGCGCCCGAGCCGGCGCCGGGCTGAGCCCTACTTTCGCAGCTCCATCTGGATCGGCCCTTCGCGCCGGCCGTGGGTGAACTGATCGACCAGCTTATTGCCGCTGTCCATCAGCGCCCCGGCCGGGCCGGTCCAGACGATGCGCCCACCGTAGAGCATCGCCGCCGCATCGCCGATCCGCCGCGCACTCGCCATGTCGTGGGTGATGGCGATCGCCGTGCTGCCGAGGCGCTTCACGCAATCGACGATCAGCCCGTCGATCACCGCTCCCATGATCGGGTCGAGGCCGGTGGTCGGCTCGTCGAAGAACATGATCCCGGGCTGGGCGGCGATCGCCCGTGCCAAGCCGACCCGCTTCTGCATGCCGCCGGAGAGTTCCGAGGGCGACAGCTCGCCCACCGATGCCGCCAGCCCGACCTGCGCCAGCACCTCGGCCGCCCGCTGCCGCGCCTGCGCCCGCGTGGCGCCACGCTGCGCCATCAGCCCGAACGCCACGTTCTCCCAGACCGGCAGGCTGTCGAACAGCGCGGAGTTCTGGAACAGCATGCCGATCCCGGCATTCACCGTGTCGCGCTCGCGCCGGTCCATGCGCAGCACGTCGCGCCCGTCGATCTCGATCTGTCCGTCATCCGCCTCGATGAGGCCGAGGATGCACTTGATCAGCACCGACTTGCCCGAACCCGAGCCGCCGATCACCACCATCGATGTGCCGGTCGCGACATCGAGATCGACGCCGTCCAGCACCCGCTTCTCGCCGAAGGACTTGCGCAATCCGCGGATGCGGATCTTCGGCGGAGCTGCTCCGCTCATACCAGCGGCCATGAAGGATGGCCGCCGGTATGAGTCTCTTTCGGCGCGCCGCCGCCCGCCAACCCGGCGCGCGATACCGCTCCGCGAAAGTCAGAGCTTTTGCTCTGCAGTATCATCGCGCGAAAAACAGCTCGGTCAGCACGTAGTCGAACGCCAGGATAAGTATCGAAGCGGCGACCACGGCGGACGTGGTCGCGGCCCCGACCCCCTCGGCGCCGCCCCGGCTGTTGTAGCCGTGATAGCAGCCCATCAGCGCCACGATGAAGCCGAACACCGCCGCCTTCGCCAACCCCGAGAGCACGTCGGTCGCGGTCATGAAGTTCACCGTGTTCACGAGGTAGCTGCCGGGCGCGAAACCGAGCTTGACCGTGCTCACGAAAAAGCCGCCGAGCACGCCGAGAATATCGGCGATCAGCACCAGGAACGGCAGGGCGATCGTGCCGGCGAGCAGCCGCGGCGCCACCAGGTATTTCATCGGATTGGTCGACAGCGTCGTCAGCGCGTCGATCTGGTCGGTGACGCGCATCGTGCCGAGTTCCGCCGCCATCGCCGCGCCGACGCGCCCGGCGACCATCAGCCCGGCCAGCACCGGCCCGAGCTCGCGCACCACCGACAGCACGACGACGCCGGCGATCGCGCTCTCCGCGTTGAAGCGGGCGAATCCGGTGAAGGATTGCAGCGCGATCACCATGCCTGAGAAGATCGCCGTCAGCGCCACCACGGGCAGGCTGAAATAGGCGAATTCCACGAAGGCCCGCAGGAACATGCGGCCATAGAAGGGCGGTCGCAGCAGGTGCGACAGGCCGGTGAGCGCGAACAGCGCCAGGCCGCCCACGACGCGGCACACGCCGATGGCGCCGCGTCCGAGCGCGGCGGTGCCGTCCAGCAGCGTGTTCACCGGCCCAACGCGATCCGCGCGTATCGCGAGCCCAGCGAGGTCAGGATCTCGTAGCCGTTGGTGCCGGCTTCCTCGGCCAGCCGGTCGAGCGGACAATGCGGGCCGATGATCTCAAGCCAGCTTCCCGGCCCGACCGCGGGATGCCGGGTCACGTCGTAGGTCGTCAGGTCCATGGAGACACGCCCTACCAGCGGGACCGGCTCGCCGTCAAAGAAGGCGGCGCCGCGACCGGAGAGGCTGCGCAGGAAGCCGTCGGCGTAGCCGAGCCCGGCGGTGGCGATGCGGCTCGGCCGCGTCGCCCGCCAGGTCGCGTTGTAGCCGACCGTCTCGCCGGCAGCGATCTCGCGCACCTGCAGCACGCGCGCCCGCAGGCGCACGGTGCCGCGCATCGGATTGGCGCGGCCGGGCGTCGGGTTGATGCCGTAGAGCGCCGCCCCGGGCCGCGCCAAGTCGGAGCCATAGGCCGCGCCGAGAAAGATGCCGGAGGAATTGGCGAGGCTGCGCGGCGCCGGCGGCAGGCGGCCGCAGGCCTGGGCAAACCGCGCCAGCTGCGCCGGGTTCAGCGCGTCGTCCGCCACTTCGGACGACACGAGATGCGTCATGACGAAGCGCATCGCGATGCCGTCCAGCCGCCCCGGCTCCTCGGCCAGCACGGCGAGCTCACGCGCGTCCAGGCCGAGCCGCGACATGCCGGTATCGACGTGCAGCAGCGCCGGCAAGGCCTGTCCGGCGCTCCGGGCCTGCGCCGCCCAGCGCGCGACCTCGTCGAGCGAGCCGAGCACGGGGATGATGCCGCGCGCCGCGTAGTCCGCCTCGGTTCCGGGCAGCAGGCCATTGAGCACCGCCAGCATGGCATCGGGGAGAAGGGGAGAGATCGCCAGCGCCTCGTCGAGATGGGCGACGAAGAAGTGCCGGCAGCCCGCAGCGTGCAGGCATGGCGCGACCAGCCGCGCACCGAGCCCATAGCCGTCGGCCTTGACCACCCCGGCCACCGGGCCCGACTTATGGCGCTCGCGCAGCAGACGCCAATTCGCGGCGATCGCCTCGAGATCGATCTCGAGCACCGCGCCGGCCGCGTCAGTGGAGGACATCACCGCGGTGCTGCTGATCGAGATCGGCGAAGCGGGTGAACTCGGCCTCGAAGAACAGGTCGATCTTGCCGGTAGGTCCGTGGCGCTGCTTGGCGATGAACAGCTCGGCCTTGTTGTGCACGCTGTCCATGTCCTGCGTCCATTTCTCGACCGCGGCATGGAACTTGTCGTCGTTGTCGAAGGCCATCTGCTTGGGCATGCGCTGCTGCAGATAGTACTCGTCGCGATAGATGAACATCACCGCGTCGGCATCCTGCTCGATGGTGCCGCTCTCGCGCAGATCGGAGAGCTGCGGGCGCTTGTCCTCGCGGCTCTCGACCGCGCGCGACAGCTGCGACAGCGCCAGCACCGGCACCGCCAGTTCCTTGGCGATCGCCTTCAGCCCCTGGGTGATCTGGCTGATCTCCAGCACCCGGTTCTCCGGCCGCGTCCCCGCCGCCGGGCGCATCAGCTGCAGATAATCCACCACCACCAGCGACAGGCCCTTGGTGCGCTTGAGCCGGCGGCAGCGCGTGCGCATGGCGGAGAGCGTGATCGCCGGCGTGTCGTCGATGTGCAGCGGTACCGCGGCGATGTCGCGGCTCACCTGCACGAAGCGGTCGAAGTCGCGCTGGCCGATATCGCCGCGCCGGATGCGGTCGCCGCTGACCCGCGCCTCCTCGCCGAGCAGGCGGGTCGCCAGCTGCTCGGCGCTCATCTCGAGCGAGAAGACGGCGACGCTGCCCTTCGGCACCGCGTCGGGGCCGCCGAGCCGCGCCTCCGCCACCAGCGCCTGCGCTGCACCGAAGGCGATCTTGGTGGCGAGCGCGGTCTTGCCCATGCCCGGCCGCCCCGCCAGGATCAGCAG
>JAFAYM010000182.1 GCA_019240395.1 Acidisphaera sp.
CCAACAAGATCAAGCAGGCGTGGAAGAGCGGGCGCGCCACGGTGAACGGGTGGCTGGCCATTCCCAACGGCTTTTCCGCCGAGGTCTTCGCCCAGGGCGGCTGGGACAGCGTCACCGTCGACCTGCAGCACGGCGTGCAGGACTACCTCTCCATGGTGACCTGCTTTCAGGGCATGCAGCCGCATGGCGTGCTGCCGATGGTGCGCGTGCCCTGGAATGAGCCGGGCATCGTCGGCAAGGTGCTCGATGGCGGCGCCTACGGCGTCATCTGCCCGATGGTGAATACCCGCGAAGAGGCCGAGCAGTTCGTCCAGTATTGCCGCTATCCGCCCAAGGGCACGCGCAGCAACGGCCCGATCCGCGCCGCCATGTACGGCGAGGCCACCTCCTACCAGCAGACCGCGAACGACGACATCCTCTGCATTCCGATGATCGAGACGCAGAGTGCCATCGACAACATCGAGGCGATCCTCGACGTGCCGGGGATCGATGCGATCTATATCGGCCCGTCGGATCTCGGCTTCTCGCTCGGCATGGCGCCGAAGCTCGACCGTGACGAGCCGGAGATCCTGAAGATCTATGAGCGCCTGCTCAGCGAGACCAAGAAGCGCGGCATCTTCGCCGGCTTGCATAACGGCACCGCCGCTTACGCCGCCAAGATGATTCGGGAGGGCTTCAACTTCGTCACAATCGCCAACGACAGCGGCTTGATGCTGCAGGCCGCGCGTGCGGCGGTGCAGACCGTGCGCCAGGAGTCCGGCGGCAAGGCATGACCGCGCCCGTCATCCGGCTCGATCCGGGCGATGGCGTGGTGATCGCCCGGGCCACCCTGCTTCCCGGCACGCCGATCGGCCCCGGCGTGGTCGCCGCGGAGCGCATCCCCGCCGGCCACAAGGCGGCGGTGCGCGCGCATGCCGTCGGCGAGCCGGTGCGCCGCTACGGCCAGATCATCGGCTTCGCCACCGCGCCCATAGAGCCGGGACAGCACGTGCACGTGCAGAACATCGGCATGGGTGACTTCTCCCGCGACTACGCCTTCGGTGAGGACGCGCGGCCGACGGAGTACGTCAACGACCCCGCGACCTTCCAGGGGATCCGCCGGCCGGATGGGCGAGTGGCGACGCGCAACTACATCGGCATCCTGACCAGCGTGAACTGCAGCGCCCATGTCGCCGGGCTGGTGGCCGACGCATTCCGCCGCAACCCGTTCACCGGCAGCGATCCGCTGGCCGATTTCCCGAATGTCGACGGCGTGGTGGCGCTGACCCACAAGACCGGCTGCGGCATGACGCAGAGCGAGCCGCTGGCGCTGCTCCGCCGCACGCTGGGCGGCTACGCCCGCCACGCCAATTTCTCTCATGTCGTCGTGCTCGGCCTGGGCTGCGAGGTGAACCAGATCGGCGGGCTGATGCAGGAGCAGCGCCTCGCCGGCCGGCTCAAGGCGATGGACATCCAGGCCATGGGCGGCAGCCGCAAGACCGTCGCCGCCGGCATCGAATTCGTGCGCGAGGTGCTGGCCGAGGCGAACCAAGTGCAGCGCGAGAGCGTGCCGGCAAGCGCGCTCACCGTCGCCCTGCAATGCGGCGGCTCGGACGGCTATTCCGGCGTTTCCGCCAATCCGGCGCTGGGCGCCGCCAGCGACCTCCTGGTGCGGCACGGCGGCACCGTCATCCTCTCCGAGACGCCGGAGACCTACGGGGCCGAGCATCTGCTCACCCGCCGCGCCGTCTCGCGCGAAGTCGGCGAGAAGCTGGTCGCGCTGATGCGCTGGTGGGAGGAATACACGGCGCGCGAGGGGGCCGAGATGAACGCAAACCCCTCGCCGGGCAACAAGGCCGGCGGGCTGACCACCATCCTGGAAAAATCCCTCGGCGCCATGGCCAAGGCCGGCAGCACCAACCTGGTGGAGGTGGTGCGCTACGCCGAGCCGGTGACGGCGCGTGGCTTCGTGTTCATGGACACCCCCGGCTACGACCCGGTCTCGGCGACCGGGCAGGTCGCGGGCGGGGCCAATCTGGTCTGCTTCACCACCGGGCGGGGCAGCGTGTTCGGCTGCAAGCCCGCCCCCTCGATAAAGCTCGCCACCAACACGCCGATGTTCACGCGCATGGAAGAGGACATGGACGTGAATTGCGGCACCGTCCTGGATGGCGGGGAGAGCGTGCAGGAATGCGGCGCGCGCATCTTCGATTTGATGCTGCGCGTCGCCTCCGGGGAGCGGACGAAGAGCGAGCAGTTCGATTTCGGCGCGGCCGAGTTCGCACCCTGGGTCATCGGCGCGACGATGTAGCCGGACGGCTTCTGCCGCGGCGTGTTGCGCGAAGCTTCCTGTGATCGAGGACCTCTTCGCCAGGCTCCTGGTGCCTGCCGACGCCCGGCAGGCCTTGCGTGCCCGGCTCAACGGCCCGGGCCGCTTCTACCACAACCAGCGTCACGTCGAGACGCTGTGGGCCCGGCATCTGCGGCACGGCGGCGCTCCCGACGACGCGGTGACCGCGCACGCCATCGCCTATCACGACGCGATCTACGTGCCCGGCCGCAGCGACAACGAGGCGCTGTCGGCGAAGCTGTGGATGACGGAGTCCGTCCGCTGCCCGGGAGCGCTTCGCAACGCGGTCCGCACGATGATCCTGGCCACCGCGGATCACCGGCGCTACGCCGGCGGCGATCCGCTGGTGCTGTGGATGCTCGATCTCGATCTGTCCTCGCTGGGCGATCCGCCAGTCGCCTACGCGCTCTATACCGGGGCCCTGCGGCGGGAATACGCCGCCGTCTCGGAAGCGGCCTGGCGACAGGGCCGCGCCACCTTCCTCCGCGACATCCTTGCGGCGCCGGCGATCTTCCGCTGCCCGCTGCGCCACTGGGTGCTGCCGCGCAGCTACGAGACCCTGGCCCGGCACAACATTACGGCAGAGCTTCGCCAACTCCAACACGCCTGAGCCTTGGTGCCGGCGGCCTGAGTAGTGTCAGGCCATCTCGGCGAGACGGGCCAGCAGGAAATCGCGGAACACCGCGACCCGCTTGGAATTGCGCAGCTCCTCGGGATAGACGAAATACACGTCCACCTTCGGCGCCTTCAGCTCGGGCAGGACGCGGACGATCCCGTCGGTCTCGCTGGCCATGTAGTCCGGCACCGCGCCGATCCCCAGCCCCGACTGGATCGCCAGCAGCACGGCATGCAGGCTGTTCACTTCCAGCAGCGCCCGGCGCGGGCTGCCGGCACGCCGGCCGACCTCGGCCAGCCAGTTGATGTCGGGCACCGGCGGACGGTAGTCGCCGAACAGGATCAGCTTGTGGTTGTCGAGATCCTCCGGCCGTTGCGGCGTGCCGTGCTGTTTCAGGTAGTCGGGCGCGGCGCAGACCTGCCAGTGGATCGACATTAGGTGGCGCTGCACCAGGTCCGGCTGCTTCGGCGGATGCATGCGGATCGCCACATCGGCCTCGCGCATCGCCAGGTCGAGGTCGGTGTCGTCGAGCAGCAGGGTCACCGAAACGTCGGGGTAGGTTTCGAGAAAGCCTTGCAGCCGTGGCGCCAGCCAGGAGGCGCCGAAGCCGGCGGTCGTCGTCACCTTCAGCCGGCCGGCCGGCTTCTCCTTGCTCTCGGTGAGCAGCGCCTCGGTCATCGCCAGCTTGGCGAACACCTCGCGCACCGTGCGGTTGAGGCTCTCGCCCTGCTCGGTGAGGATCAGGCCGCGCGCGTGGCGATGAAACAGCGGCACCTGCAGCGCCTCCTCGAGCGCCGAGATCTGCCGCGACACCGCGGACTGGCTGAGGTTCAGCGTGTCGCCGGCGTGCGTGAAGCTGCCGGCCTCGGCGACGGCATGGAAGACGCGCAGCTTGTCCCAGTCCATGGCTCGGCCCCCGTGTTCTTCTCCGGCGCGCGTCAGTCCGCCGCCAGGGCGGGTGCCTCGATGCGCTCGGCCAACCACTTTTCGGCTTCCAGCGCCGCCATGCAACCGGTTCCCGCCGCGGTCACCGCCTGGCGGAAAATCTTGTCCTGCACGTCGCCGGCGGCGAACACCCCTTCGACCGAGGTCCGCGTGCTGCCCGGGGCGGTGACGACGTAACCCTCGGCGTCGAGCGCCAGCTGGCCGGCGAAGATTGCCGTGTTCGGCGTGTGGCCGATGGCGACGAACACGCCGTCCACCGCCAGCGAGTCCACCGCCCCCGCCCGCGTGTCGCGCAGCCGCACCCCCGCCACCGTCGGAGGCGTGCCGGCGCCGATGATCTCCTCGACGACGGCGTTCCAGATCACGGCGATCTTCGGGTGCGCGAACAGGCGCTGCTGCAGGATTTTTTCTGCGCGCAGCCGGTCACGCCGATGGATCAGCGTGACGTGCTCGGCATGATGGGTGAGATAGAGCGCCTCCTCGACGGCGGTGTTGCCTCCTCCCACCACGGCGACCCGCTTGCCCCGGAAGAAGAAGCCGTCGCAGGTCGCGCAGGCTGACACGCCTGCCCCCTGCAGCGCCTTCTCGGAGGGCAGACCGAGCCACCGCGCCTGCGCCCCGGTGGCGATGATCACGCTCTCCGCGAGGTAGAGGGTGCCGGCATCGTCGTGCAAGCGGAACGGCGGGGAAGAGAAATCCGCCGAGACGATCAGGTCGTTGACGATGGTGGTGCCGACATGCAGGGCCTGGGCCGACATCTGCTCCATCAACCAGGGACCCTGGATCACCTCGGCGAAACCGGGATAGTTCTCCACGTCGGTGGTGATCGTCATCTGGCCGCCCGGCTGCAGCCCGGCCACCAACACCGGCGAGAGGCTGGCACGAGCAGCGTAGATGGCCGCGGTGTAGCCGGCGGGTCCGGCGCCGATGATCAGCACGCGGGTCCGGTTCGTCTCGGGCATGCTGGGCGTATCCGGTGTTCAGACCGGTCTCACCATATCGGCGGGCGGCGCGCCGAGGCAAGGAAGTGGCGTCGCGCCCTTGGCGGGACCCGAAGTTCGGCAATATTATTGCGTCGCTCCGCCATGAAAAGCCAAGCCGCCGAAGACACCGGGCTCGACGCCATCGACCGCCGCATCCTGGCGGAGCTCCAGGCCGACGGGCGCATGACCAACGTGGAGCTCGCCCGGCGGGCCGGCATCTCCGCGCCCCCCTGCCTGCGGCGCGTCCGCCGGTTGGAGGAGGCCGGCATCATCCGCGGCTACCACGCCGACACCGACCCGCATCGGCTCGGCTGGGAGATCACCTTCTTCGCCATCGTCGGGCTGGAAAGCCAGAAGGAGAGCGTGCTCGCCGAGTTCGAGCAGATGGTGGCGGCCTGGCCGGAAGTGCGCGAGTGCCACATGATCCGCGGGGGCGGCGACTTCCTGTTGCGGCTGGTGGCGCGCGATACCGCGCACGAGAATGCGCTGACCCGGCTGCTCACCGGTGCCGACAAGGTCAGCCGGGTGCAGACGCTGCAGACGATTCGGACCAGCCGCAACCTAGCGGGGGTGCCGCTCTAAGAAAGAAGGGCGAGGGGCTTTGCCCCCCTCCTTTCAAGCATGGGATTCTGCTGGGGCCCGTCGGCCGCAGACCCCTTCACTTAAGTAGAAGGGTGCTAGGCGCAGGTTGATGCGGGCATGGCCGGTCAGGTCCGGCGAGGAACGCCGGCAGGTCGTTGAGGTCCGTTCGCGGCATTCAGAAGGCCCGCTTATCGGTGCATGCGGGTTCTAGCGTCTAGTCGCTGCCCGCCGCACCCATTACCTGCCCATTCCAACAGCGAAGGAGCGGGGACGATGGACATCAAGCGCGCGGGTTCGCAGCCGTCCGGCAAGGGACCTGCCGAGTATTTCACCGGGACGGTGCGCATCGACCCGCTCTCCAGCCCGCCCGATCCGGCTCGCGTCGCCATGGCGCTGGTCACCTTCGAGCCCGGCGCCCGCACCGCTTGGCACACCCACCCGCTGGGCCAGACGCTGGTCGTCATGTCCGGCTGCGGCTGGGCCCAGCGCGAGGGCGGCCTGGTCGAGGAGATCCGGCCTGGCGACGTGGTCTGGTTCCCGCCGGGGGAGAGGCATTGGCACGGCGCCGCGCCGGCGACGGCGATGAGCCATATCGCCGTCCAGGAAAAGCTGAACGGTTCGCCCGTGACCTGGATGGAGAAGGTCGGCGACGAGCAGTACCGCCGCTGAGCCGCAGCCTGATTTCGAGAGGAGAATGAGGTGATGCGGACGCGCGCACTCGGGAACTGTGGCCTGGAGGTCTCCGCGCTCGGCTTCGGGTGCGATCCGCCGCGCCCATGCCGTCCAGCCGGGCGCCGGGGTGCAGAGCGGGTATTCGCTGTGGTGGCGGGCGCCCGGAAGCGGAGGTACTGCCGCTGCTCGAGGAACTCGGGATCGGCTTCGTTCCCCACAGCCCTTTGGGCAAGGGATTCCTGACCGACCAGATCGGCGAGAGCACGGAATCGGTGCAGGGGACCGGTATCCCAAGGCGCTGGAACGGATAACCGGCCGCTGAACGCCATCATCCGGCAAAGCGAAACTCCGCGAAGGCGAGGAAGGTGGTGCGGCCTCATGGTGCCAGCGGCAGCCAGACGCTGAAGATGCTGCCCCGTCCCTCCTCACTTTCGATCAGCAATTGTCCGCGGTGGCGGTTGACGATGTGCTTGACGATGGCGAGGCCGAGACCGGTGCCGCCGGCGCTGCGCGAGCGGCCCTTGTCGACGCGATAGAAGCGCTCGGTCAGCCGGGCGAGATGCGCCCGCGCAATCCCCGGCCCGTCATCGGCCACCGCCACCACCACGCCGGCGCGGCGCGGCGGCACCGCCTGTGCCGCGGACAGTCGCACCCGACCGCCCTCGCGGCCGTATTTCACCGCGTTGTCGAGCAGGTTCTGCAGCACCTGCGCCAGCTGATCGGCATCGCCGACGATGGCCGGAAGCGCCGTGTCGAGCGTCACCTCCACCGCCATTCGCCGGGCAGCGAGCCGCGGCTCGAACGCCGCCACGATGCGCGGGATCAGCACCGAAAGCTCTACCCGGTCGGCCGGGGGCAGATGCTCGGTCAGCTCGATGCGCGACAGGCTGAGCAGGTCGTCGATCAGCCGGTTCATCCGCGCCGCCTGCTCGGCCATGATGCCGAGGAAACGCTGCTGTGCCGGCGGATCGTCGGCGGCCGGGCCGCGCAGCGTGTCGATGAAGCCGATCAGGCTGGCCAGCGGCGTGCGCAACTCGTGGCTGGCATTGGCGACGAAATCCTCGCGCATCCGCTCGACGGCCCGCTCGCGGGTGCGGTCCGACAGCACCACCACGGTCTGCCCGCCCTCCTCGGGCAGCGGCGGGAGATGGATGACCGTCGCGTGCACCTCGCGCGCCACCGGCACCGGCAGGGCCAGCTCGGCGGTCTGCGGCGTGCCCAGCGTCTGCGCCCGGTCGATGGCGGCGCGCAGCAGGGGGTGGCGCAGCACGGCACCGGTGTCGGCGCCGAAGGCCAGCCGCGCGGCGGCGTTGGCGCGGTGCACCGTGCGGTCGACGCCGAGCACCAGGAGCGGATCGGGCAGGCGTTCGACGATCGCCTCGTCGGCCTGCTTTTGCCGACCGATCGCCGCCGCCCGCGCGACGGCGCCGCGCGCCAGGTGGTCGGCCTCGCGCGCCAACGCGTGCAGCCGCCGCAGCTCGGCGCGCCAGAGCAGCGCGATCAGCAATCCCGCGAGCAGGCACAGCGCAATTCCGGCAAACCCCGGCCCCGGCGCCGCCCACCCCGCAACGATCAGCCCGGCCAGCACCGCGGCCGGCACGACGGCGAGCAGGGCGGCGGCCAGCGCCAGCAGCGCCGGGCGCATCGCGGGCCAATCACGCAGCCACGTTCTACGCTCCGGAATTGGCCAGCGACTGCGGCGCCGGCTCGATCACCGTCGGCGTGCCGTGCTGGATCTCGAACACCGCCAGACCGCGCCGCACATGGCCGTCCGGCTGCAGCGCGAACACGCCGTCCGCACCGAGGAAACCCTGCGGCCGGGTGAGCGAGCCGGCCACGCCGCCGCCCTGCTGCGCCACCACCCGCGCGATGGAGGCCGCGTCATAGGCGAGATCGCTCAGCGGCGGCGGCGGCGTGCCGTATTTCTGGCTGTAGCGCTGCTCGAAGCCGCCGCGCGCCGACGGATCGGGCGCCGCGTACCACGCCCCCTCCAGCAGCGCGCCGGCACCACGGCGGGCCTGCGGCGCCGCCCACAGCGCCGGCCCGAGAATGCGCACCTCCGACGGGCTGCGGATGTCGTAATAGGGCAGGAGGGTGCCGAGTTCCGCCAGCTTCTCGCCGGTGTCGGCGAGCAGCAGGGCATCGAAGGGCGGCGGCGGTACCGAGCGGCGGGCAAGCTCGGCCGCCTCCTGGTTGCCCTCGGCATCGCCGCGGGCGCGCGCGGCGCGGATCTGCTCGTCGAGCGGACCGCGGCGGTCGGCATAGTCGGCGAGGTCGCGGACCGCCGGGTTCATGCCGGCCATGCCGCCGGTGTAGATGCTCACCTTCGGCGGCTGCAGGCCGAGCGGGCCCGCCGCCTCGTTCAGCGCGTTTGCCATGGCGTGGCCGAACTCGTCGTCCGGCAGCAGGGCGGCGAAGCGTGTGCGGCCCTGGCGCTGGGCGGCGATGACCAGGCGCCGCACCTGCTGGACCGGGGTAAGGCCGAGCGTCCACACGCCGGGCCGCGCCTGGGCGGGATCGCTGGTGAAGGCGAGCACCGGAATGCCGGCGGCGCGCGCCGGGCCGGCGGCCGCGGCGGTTTCCCCGGCGCTGAGGGGGCCGAGGATCAGTCCGTCACGCGCTGCCGCGGCCTGCTGCGCCGCCGCCGCCGCGCCGTCGGGCGTGCCGCCGGTGTCCTTGATGTCGAGCGCAGGACCTCCTGGCGCCTCGAGCGCCAGCTGCGCCGCCTTCAGCAGGCCCGCCGCACGCTCCCCATTCGGTCCGGAGAGCGGCAGCAGGATGGCCACGCGACCGAGCGCCGATGTGGGCTCGGCGGGGGCGCCCGGCTGCTCGGCCAGCGGCGAGGGGGCGGCATAGGGCGAGGCGCCGGGCGGCTGAACCGTGCCGTACGCGCCCCCGTACACGCCGGGAGTGGTGTAGTAGTCCGGCTCAGCCACACAGGCCCCGAGCGCCAGGGTGCCGAGCAGGAGCACGAATGGCCGCAGACTCATGCGAAAGCCTTCCCGATGGAGCCGACGCCGAAAAGCCGGAAAATTCCGGCGGGATTGCGGCTCCCTCAGCGGGTCTTGTGCTGGTTTCGACGCCGATCGGCAACCGTGCCGACCTGAGCCCCCGGGCGGTCGACACCCTCCGCGCCGCCGATCTGGTGCTCTGCGAAGACACCCGCGTCACCGCTCGGCTGTTCGCCGCCCACGGCATCCACACCCGCCTCGCGCCGCTGCACGAGCACAACGAGGACGCGCGCATTCCCGCGCTCCTCGACGCGCTGCGGGCCGGGCGGATGCTGGCCCTGGTCTCGGACGCCGGCACGCCACTCGTTTCCGATCCCGGCTACCGGCTGGTGCGCGCGGCCTTGGCCGAGGGCCTGCCGGTCGGCGCGGTGCCGGGGGCCAACGCCGCCCTGCTGGCCCTCGTGCTGTCCGGCCTGCCGCCGCACCCCTTCCTGTTCTCGGGGTTCCCACCGCCGCGCCAGGCGGCGCGCCTGGCCGGCTTCGCCCGGCTGCGCGCGGCCGAGCGCGCCGGCCTATCGGCGACCCTGCTGTGGCACGAGGCGCCGCACCGCCTGGCCGAGACGCTGGCCGACCTGGCGCAGGCCTTCGGCGACCGCCCGGCAGCGGTGGCGCGCGAGCTGACCAAGCGCTTCGAGGAGGTGCGGCGCGACACCCTGCCCGCGCTGGCGGCGCACTACCGCGAGCACCAGGCGCGCGGCGAAATCACCGTCGTCGTCGGCCCGGCGCCGGATGCCGTGCCAGACGAGCGCGACCTCGATGAGCGGCTGCTGCGGGCGCTGGCGACGTGCAGCGTCAAGGACGCGGTGGCGGAGGTCGCCGGCGCGACTGGGCTGTCGCGGAAGCGGGTCTACACGCGGGCTCTGGAAGTAAGGCGAGGGGCGTTGCCCCTTGACCCCATTGGGGCCCGTCGGCCCCAAACCCCCTTACTTAAGTAAATGGGGTCTGGGGGCCGCTGCCCCCAGCGGGGTCCAGGGGCAGAGCCCCTGGCCTTCCTTGTCTTACGAGGTCGGCGGCATCCCGCGCATCGGCTCCGATCCGGCGGATTTCGCGGGCTGCGCCCCGGTCAGCGCCGCGAACAGCGCCGTGCCGATCGGCGCGCCGAGACCGGTGCAGGCGTTCCAGCCAGGCCCGGCGGAATAGCCGAGCTGGCTGCCCGAGGGCATGTTGTTGCCCCCGGTGATCTCGCGCGTGAGGTTGGGCGTGGCGTAGAGCGTCGGCAGGAAGAAGCCGACCGGCTTGGCAGCCTGCTGGTTGATCAGCGCCGTCAGCCCGGCCCACAGCGGCGCCACCGCGCTGGTGCCGCCGACCACGCTGACCCGGCCGTTGACGACGATTGAGTAGCCGGTGCCCGGCGCGGCGTCACCGGCCACGTCAGGCACGCCGCGCCCCGCCGCACCGCCGCTTACATTCGGCGGCAGTGTCACCTTGCTCTGGAAATCGGGCACCGGGAACAGGTCGCTGATGCCGCCGCCGGTGCCGCTGTTGCCGTCGTTCCACACGACCTCCTTGGTGATCTTGCCGCCGGCGGTGGTGATGTTGGTGCCGCCGCAGCCGATCGCCCACGGGCTGGAGGCGGGGAAGTCGACATGGGCCTTGCCGTCGCTCACCCCGTCGGTCGCCAGGTTGTCGCCGGAAGCGACGAACACCGAGACGCCGAGCGTCGCCGCGTCCTGCAGCGCGGTGTCCATCGCGGCGACCGCCTGCTGTGTCCAGCTGCTCTCCGCGCTGCCCCAGCTGATCGAGATGACGCTCGGCTTGTGGGTGGTGTCGTGGACCGCCTGGGTGATGGCGTCGGCAAAGCCGGCATCCGTGTTCGGTGCGAAATAGACGGCGATCTGCGCCCCGGGCGCGACACCGCCGGCGACCTGGATGTCGAGCGCGACCTCGCCGTCGGCGCCGTCATCGGGGCTCGGCTTGTTCAGCCCGTTGTCCACCGAGACCGCGACCACGGTGGGGGGCGGGAGGTTCATCGCCTTGAACGCCTGGCGCGTGTCGGCCGGCTTGAAGCCGCCGCCCAGCTCGATCAGCGCGATGCATTGACCCTTGCCGGTGACGTTGGTCGGGAACTGGTAGAACCCGCCGACGGCGTTCGGCTCGTAGCCCTGGCTCTGCGTGCCGTGGAAGTTGGCCACCAGCCGCGGCTGGGCGGCCGG
>JAFAYM010000272.1 GCA_019240395.1 Acidisphaera sp.
TCTCACCGATGCGACGCACGACAGCATCTGTGCGATCGAGTGACGCCGCGTCAGGCAACTGTGCGACGGCGACGAGATACTGCTTGTCCTGCGTCGGAACGAAGCCGGCCGGCACTTTCGCGAAGCCAATGACGCCGAGCGCGACAAGGCCCGCGTAGACGACGAGTGCAACGCCGGCGCGACGCGTGATGCGTCCCGTGAAGTTGCCGTAGCGCTGCGAGAGCTTGGCGAACCCGCGGTTGAACGGCCCGAACAGCCAGCCGAGTCCGCGATTGATGATGCGCGTCGGCAGATCCTGCGGAGCGTTGTGTGGCTTGAGCAGCAGCGCAGCCAGCGCCGGCGACAGCGTGAGCGAATTGAACGCCGAGATGAGCGTCGAGAACGCGATCGTCAGCGCGAACTGGCGATAGAACTGTCCCGTGAGCCCGCTGATGAATGCGACGGGGACGAACACCGCGCAGAGGACGAGCGCGATGGCGATGATCGGACCGCTCACCTCTTCCATCGCGCGATAGCTCGCCTCGCGCGGCGTCAATCCTTCTTCAATATGTCGTTCAACATTCTCGACGACGACGATCGCGTCATCGACGACGACGCCGATCGCCAGCACCAGCGCCAGCAGCGAGACGGTGTTGGCGGTGTAGCCGAGGGCCAGCAGTGCCGCGAAGGTGCCGATCAGGCTGACCGGCACCGCCACCGCCGGAATGATGGTGGCCCGCAGATTGCCGAGAAAAAGGAAAACCACCAGCACCACCAGGACGAAGGCGATGACGATGGTGCGCAGAACCTCTCGGATGGTGTCGGAAACGAAGGTGGTGGCGTCGTACATCACCAGCGCATGCATCCCCTGGGGGAAGCGCTGGCTGAGCCCGGCCACAACGGCGTTCACCCGCGCCGCTGTCGCCACCGCATTGGCCCCCGGCGACTGGTAGATGCCGATCGCCACCGCCGGCGAGCCATCCAGCCGGCTGAGGCTGTCCTGACTCTGCGGCCCCATCTCCACCCGCGCCACGTCGGAAACGCGCAGCACCGAGCCGTCCGGATTGGCGCGCAGAACGATCCTGCCGAACTCCTCGGGCGTGACGAGCCGGCCCTGGGTCTGCACGTTCAGCTGGAACTGCTGGTCGTCGCCGATCGGCCGGGCGCCGATCCGCCCGACCGGCGCCTGCACGTTCTGCGCCTGGATGGCGTTGATGACGTCCGACGGCGCCAGGCCGAGATTGATCAGACGCTCGGTGTCGAACCAGATCCGCATGGAGTAGTTCTGCCGGCTGAACAGCGAGGCCTGGCCGACGCCCGGCACGCGCGAGATCGCATCGAGGATGTTGATGATGGCGTAGTTGGTGATGAACAGCGGATCCTGCCGGCCGTTCTCGCTGTACAGCATCATGAACTGCAGCACCGCCGAGGAGCGCTTCTGCACCGTCAGCCCTTCCTGCTGCACCTCCGAAGGCAGCTGCGAAAGCGCGGTCTGCACGCGGTTGTTGACGTTGACGGTGTCGATGTCGGGATTTGTGCCGAGCGCGAAGCTGACGGTCAGGCCGTAGCTGCCGTCATTGCCGCTGGTGGATTTCATGTACAGCATCTGGTCGACGCCGACGATCTGCGCTTCCAGCGGCTGCGCCACCGACTGCTCGACGACCGCCGCCGAGGCGCCGGGATAGGTGGCCGAGACCTGCACCTGCGGCGGCACGATCTCGGGGAACTGCGCCACCGGGATGCGGGTGATCGCCAGCGCACCGGCGATGACGATGACGATGGCGATGACGATGGCGAGCCGTGGCCGATCGACGAAGATGGAGGAGATCATCCGCGTGCTACCGGTTCGCCGGGGCGCCCTGGCTCGGCGGTGTCACCGCGCCTCCGGCGGGCCCGGCCGAGGCCGCGCCGGCGGGAGCCGGCGTGGCGCCCCCTGCCGGCGGCGCGGCCGGCGCGGGCGCAGCAGCGGGGGCCGCAGCAGGGGCCGGGGCAGCAGCCGGGGTAGCGGAGGATGCGGCGGCGGTGGTCGAGCCATCGCCCTGCAGGCTCGCCGCCGGCACGCCCGGGCCGGGGCTCGCCGGCCCGGGCGACACCACCAGGCCGGGATGCACCCGCTGGATGCCGTCGACCACCACCATCTCGCCGGCGGTCAGCCCGCCGGTGATCACCGCCGTACTCGGCGTCGACTGGCCGAGCTGCACCCGGCGCTGCTGCGCCCGGTTCTGCGCGTCGACGACATAGACGAAGCTGCCCTGCTGGTCGGTCAGCACCGCGGCGCGCGGCACGCCCAGCACCGGCACCGGCTCGACCCCTTGCAGAAGCACGGTGACGAACTCGCCGTCGACCAGCTCGCGGCTGCCGGGCTCACCCTCCTTGCTGCCCGGCCGGACCGGGTTGGGCATGACGCCGCGCAGCAGGATGGTGTCGGTGTTCGATGAGATCGTGTTGTCGACGAAATTCAGCTTCCCCGGACGGTCATAGGCCGAGCCGTCGGGAAGCTGCACCTTGATCACCACCGCGTTGAAGCCGCCGTTGTTGGCGTAGCGGTTGCGCAGGTCGATCGCCGCGCGAACCGAGACCGGGAACACCACGTACATCGGGTCCTGGCTGACGATGGTCGCCAGCACCCCGGAGCTCGGGCTGACGACGTTGCCGATGGTCACCAGGGTGCGGCCGATCTTGCCGGAGATCGGCGCCCGGATCTCGGTGTAGCCGAGATTGATCTCGGAGGCCCGCAGATTGGCCTGCGCCTGCATCAGCTGCGCCTGCGTCGAGAGCTGCTGGGCGCGCGCGTCATCGACCGTGGAGCGCTGGCCGGCCGGCGTGTTGAGCAGCGCCTGGGCGCGTCCCAGCGTGATGGTGGCGTTGGTGACCAGCGCCTGGTCCTGCGCCACCACCGCGGCCTTCTGCTGCACATCGGCCTCGAACGGCGCGCGCTCCAGCCGGTAGAGCAGGTCGCCCTGCTTTACCTCCGCCCCCTCGGTGAAGAGCTGCTGGTCGAGAAAGGCGCTGACCCGGGCGACCAGGTCGACTCGGTTGGTCGCCTGGATGCGGCCGATGAACTGGTTGCTCTCGGTGATGGTGGTGCGCTCCACCCTGGCCACGCCGACCGCCGGCGGGCCGCCCATGCCGGGCTGCGCGCCGACCGGGCCGGCGAGGAGGAGGCCGCAAATCGCCAGCCAGAGGGCCGGCAACCGTCGCAGCACGAAGATCATCCGGCGCGGCATGAAAACTCCGATCGGGCGAACAGCCGGCAGTTGGCTGGCCCGGTGCAATAAGGAGCGAATGACCGATCGGTCAATGCGGTGGGTCAGGCCGCCCGCTTCTTGCACCCGGTGGCCGGCAGACGCACCCTCCAGCCGGACCGCCAGCTTGGGAGGCAAGCATGCCAGAGAAGGTCATCGTCTGCGAGGTCGGGCCGCGTGACGGCCTGCAGATGGCGAAGACCAGGATGGCCACCGACACCAAGGCGCGTTGGATCGCCGCCATGGCCGCCGCCGGAGTGAAAGAGATCGAGGTCGGCAGCTTCGTGCCCGCCCGGGTGATCCCGCAGATGGCCGACACCGAGGAAATCGTCCGCCGCGCCGTCGCCGTGCCGGGCCTCACCGTCGTGGCGCTGGCACCCAACCTGCGGGGTGCGCAGAACGCCCACGCCGCCGGCGCCCACCGGGTCGGCGTGCCGGTCTCGGTCAGCGAGGGGCATAGCCGCGCCAACCTCAACCGCACTCGGGCCGAGCAGATCGCCGAAGTCGGGCGTATCGTTTCCTGGGTCCGCGCCCAGGACCGGCGGATGGAAGTGGAGGCCGCCTGCTCCACCGCCTTCGGCTGCTCGATCGACGGCGTTGTGCCGGAGGCGGACGTCGTGGCGGTCGCGATCGGCCTGGCGCAGGCCGGCGCCGATGAGGTGGCACTCGCCGACACCGTGGGCTACGCCCACCCCGCGCAGATCAAGTCGGTGGTGCGCGCGGTCCGCGCCGCGATCGGCGCCCGCCTGACCAGTCTGCACCTGCACGACACGATGGGGCTCGGC
>JAFAYM010000259.1 GCA_019240395.1 Acidisphaera sp.
CGCGCTGCGGCCGGTGGCCGACGACGAGTATCCCGGCGCCGAAGGCCAGGAATGGGCGGAGGCCGACATCGACGAGGCCGCCGCCGCCATGCGGCACATCCACACCCACAAGCAGGAGGCGCGCGCGATCGGCGAGCGCGGCCGCGCGGTAATGGCGGCCCGGCACGGTCCGGAGGTCATCGGCCCGCGCATCCTGGCAGCGCTCGGGTTGGCTCCGGAGCAGACCGGGCGGGTCATCCGTCTGTCTCGAGGGTAATGAAATTCCACCTATGGCGACCCCTGACGCTCAGTCGAGCCGACCAGCCGCGCCTGTTGGTTTTAATCCAAGTCTGTCGAGGGAATCAGCCGGCGAATGCCGAACTCGGCCGCAGCTCGGCCCATGACCGATGTGCTTCGGTAATGTCTTGACGCGCCCTGCTCGCTCGCCTCGACGATCTTTTTGAGCCTAGCAAGCCGCCGCACCGTGTTCTACACGTGCCCAAGCTCACCGAACGCCCAGTGACTCGGCCAGCCAGGCCGCAGGTCGGTCAGGGTCCCGTCCGACTGCTCGCGCAGGCGATGCCGGATGGCCGCCTCATGCTCGGCCAGCCGCCGCGGCCGGGCGAAGCTCTTTGGCCCCACCGTCAGCCGTCCCTCCCGATCCCGTCGGTGGCGCGCCTTGATGACGTAGGAGACGCTGACCTCCAAGCATTCGGCAACCCGCCCGCGCTCTTACCGTCCCGCCTCAAGCACCCGGCCGCTCAAATCTTGCGAATAGGTGTGTCCCGGCCGTACGCCACCACCGCCTCCGGAGTTCGCCGTAGCCGATGAACCACGTTTCCGGCCGCGCCGGAACCGCCTATCATGATTCGACCAACGGAGAATGTGCCAGGGACGAGAGGGCCCTCGCGACCCCGCGCCTCCCGCCGATCGTGAAATTGACAGCTGAACCCGGCCATGCGGCGCCAACAAGGCGAAGGGAACCAGTCTTTTAGCGCCAGGCAGCTCGTGATCTGCTTTCGCCTCCCGGACAAAGTCCCCGGAGGGAGAGCGCGTGGCCCTCCGGCTGGCGATGTACATCGGGAAATGACATATTGGGTGGGGGCGGACTACAAACCGGGCCGCATCAAACTGGCGTTCTTCTCCACCTGATGCCAGGACCACAATGAAACCCGCTCCTGGCACGGCTGGCATCGCCACGTCTCGCTGGTGATGCTGGCCTTTGCCATGATGGCGGCCATCCGCAACCGTGCCAATACGGCAATGGCGATGCCGAAAAAACCCCGCCGCCCCGGATCCGACGACACCAAGGCTCGTCCGTTGGTCGCTTCAGGAAATCCGGTGCATAGCCACACGCCTGCAACGACAGCGCATCAACCCCGCATACGTCATCGCCTGGTCACTCTGGCGACGCGCTCACCAAGCCGCCGCACAGAAAGCTCTCCTCAAGAAACCGCCCTGTAATGGTAGTTCCCGAATCGGCTGAATTCTAATTCACGCTGCCTGCCGGAGCGGGAGGCCGGCAGGGATGTCGAAAGTGCTTTCGCTGGATTTGCGGCAAACGGGTGGTTGCCGCTGTGCGGGATGAAGGGCTTGAGCCATCGCGCGGCCGCGCCCCATTCGTGATCGACTGTCCGGTCGATCGCGCCATCTTTGAAACCTGGGTCGAGAAAGTGCTCGTCCCGGATCTCCGTGCAGGCGACATCGTCGTGATGGACAATCTGGCCAGCCACAAGGGGCCGCGCGTGCGCGCCCTGATCGAGGCCGCCGGCGCCGAACTGCGATACCTGCCGCCCTACAGCCCCGACTTCAACCCGATCGAGCACGCATTCGCCAAGCTCAAGGCGCTCCTGCGCAAGGAAGCCGGCCGCACAATCGACGCACTCTGGTCCGCCATCGGCCGACTTATCGACCTCGTCACGCCCGCAGAATGCGCCAACATGTTCGCCGCCGCAGGCTATGATCCAGAGTGATGGGATTCTACTCTAGCAGGCTGCGGAAAAACTCTTCCCCTAATCGGCTTTGATCTGATTCATTGGGGTTGTCGGGAGAGGGAGATTGGTTTGGATGCGCGGACGGGATCGGCAGACTGTAGGCTATCAGCTATGTGAGCCCGAGGCATTGGTGCCGCCGGATCATCCGCTGCGCGCGATCAAGCGGCTGGCGGACGCGGTGCTGGAGCGACTGTCGGGCGACTTCGCGGCTCTGTATGCCACAACTGGGCGGCCCTCGATCGCGCCGGAGAAGCTGCTGCGTGCCCTGCTGCTGCAGGCGTTCTCAGCGTGCGATCCGAGCGTTAGCTGATGCAGCAGATCAGCTACAACATGCTGTTCCGCTGGTTTATTGGCCTGGCCATGGACGCGCCGGTGTGGGACGTGAGCGTGTTCACCAAGAACCGCGACCGCCTGCTGGAGGGCGACATCGCTGGCCGCTTCCTGACCACGCTGCTGGCCGATCCGCAGGTGGTGGGACTGCTCTCCTCGGAACATTTTTCCGTGGACGGTACGCTGATCGAGGCTTGGGCGAGCATGAAAAGCTTTCGCCCGAAGACGGCAGCGGCGAGCCACCGGC
>JAFAYM010000297.1 GCA_019240395.1 Acidisphaera sp.
ACGATCGAGGCGAGCGCGGCCAGGCGCGGATCGCCGTCGCTGACGTGCCCCTCCACGTCGACGAGCGCGTGGCCGGCGGCCGGCCCCGGCTCGCGCCGCAGGATGATCGGGCCGGCAAGGAATCCGGCCGATGTCAGCGCGGCGATCAGACGGGCCCGGCTGACCTCCGGCGCGAATTCCAGGCCGAGCAGCGAGCGATCCCGCTCGGTCGGGTCGGGAGCAACCGTCGAGACCACCAGCGCCTGGCCGCGCGGCGCGCCCTCCGGCCGCGGCGTCCAGAAGGGCAGGCGGGCGACAACATAGATGCGCGGCTCGTCGCGCTGTAGCAGCGCCGTCCACCACGCGATCGCGGACGGCTCACCCTCCACCGGCGTCGGCAGCACCGCCGCACTTGCCGTGCCGGCGCTGATCTCGGCGATCGCCTGCGCCGGGCTGCGGTGGACGCGCAACGGCGTGAGCGCGCCGAAATGCTCGCGCGCCAGCCCGGCGTAGGAATTGCCGGGATCGGTGTCGCAGACGGTGACGGTGAAGCGGCCCTGCATGGCAGTGGTGCCGGCGAACAGCTCCCGCCAGATCCGGATGATGGTTTGCCGGGGCAGGGGACCGGAATGGCGCTTGAGCAATCGCCGAAGGATCGCCGCCTCCCGGCCCGGGCGCAGGGCGATCCCGTCCTTCGTGCCGGCGACGCGCTCCACCACGGCCGCCCGCTGCATAAGCGTGTCGTGCAGGGCGTCGTCGAGCCGGTCGAGCTCGGCCCGCAGGAGCCCCAGCTCCTGCAGCGGCTGCTCGGCCGGGTCCGGGCTCGGGTGGACGGCAGAGATGGTGCTTGGCATCATCCGGGAAGGGCGGTTCGGATCACAGATAGCGGAAGCGCCCCGACCTGCAAACCCACGCCTGACCCATGCTCTGGCGCCGGTTGCGCCCACCCGCCGTCGCGGCCTATGCACACCGGGCGATGGACCAGTCGGAGACTCTCCCCCAGACCGCGCACACGCACGCCGTCTTCGAGGACGGACTGCTGCTGGAATGCGGCGTTTCGCTCAGCCAGCTGGTGGTCGCCTACCGCACCTACGGCACGCTGAATGCCGCCCGCTCCAACGCCGTGCTGGTCTGTCACGCGCTCACCGGCGATCAATACGTGGCGGAGACCCATCCGATCACCGGACGCCCGGGCTGGTGGGAGCTGGCGGTCGGGCCGGGTCGGCCGATCGACACCGACCGATGCTTCGTCATCTGCGCCAACGTGCTCGGCGGCTGCATGGGCTCGACGGGGCCCCGCAGCCCACGCGACGGCGCGACGGACGGCACGCCCTGGGGCACCGACTTCCCGCCGGTGACCATCCGCGACATGGTCGAGGCGCAGCGGCGGCTCGTCGAGCACCTCGGCATCTCCCGGCTGTTCGCGGTGATCGGCGGGTCGATGGGCGGCATGCAGGTGCTGGAGTGGGCGGCGAGCCATCCCGACATGGTCTTCGCCGCGGTGCCGATCGCCGCCGCGGCCTACCACTCCGCGCAGAACATCGCCTTTCACGAGGTCGGCCGGCAGGCGATCTTCGCCGACCCTGACTGGCAGGGCGGCCGCTACTGGGCGAGCGGCCGGATCCCGGCGCGCGGCCTGGCCGTCGCCCGCATGGCCGCCCACATCACCTATCTCAGCGAGGAGGCGCTGACCCGCAAGTTCGGCCGCCGCCTGCGGCGCGCGCCGGACATCAAGGCGGGCACGACCAGCCTGTTCGGCGACATGTTCGAGGTGGAGAGCTACCTGCGCCACCAGGGCAGCACGTTCGTCCGCCGCTTCGACGCCAACTCCTATCTCACGATCACCCGTGCCATGGACTATTTCGACCTGGCAGCGGAGCACGGCGACGACCTCGCGTTGGCGTTCCGATCGACCGCCACGCGCTTCTGCATCATCTCCTTCAGCTCGGACTGGCTGTTCCCGACGGCCGAATCGCGCGCCATCGCCCGGGCGCTGAACCGCGCGGCCGCCAATGTCAGCTTCGTCGAGATCGCGTCCGACAAGGGGCATGACGCGTTCCTTCTGGACGAGCCGGATTTTCACCGAACGCTCGCCGGGTTCCTGGCGGGCTGCGCCGAGCATGCGGGACTTGCATGAACCACGCCGCCGGCCGGCAGGCGATCCAGTATGTCGCCAAGAACATGCGGGTGGATTTGCGCCTGATCGCCGACATGATCGCGCCGGGCTCGCGCGTGCTGGACATCGGCTGCGGCGATGGCGCGCTGATCGGCTATCTCTTCCGCACCAAGGGCTGCGATGCGCGCGGCATCGAGATCGACATGGCGGAGACGACCCGCGCCGTCGCCCATGGCTTGCCCGTCATGCATGGCGACGCGGATACCGACCTCGCCCACTATCCCGACGAGGCGTTCGACTACGTCGTGCTGTCGCGCACGCTGCAGGCCGTCGAACGCCCGCGCGAGGTGCTCCGTCAGATGCTGCGGATCGGCGCGCGCGCCGTCGTCAGCTTCCCGAATTTCGGGCACTGGCTGGTGCGTTGGCAGTTGCTGGCGAGCGGCCGGATGCCGATGACGCCGACCTGGAACCGGCCCTGGTACGAGACGCCGAACATCCACCCCTGCACGATCGGCGACTTCTTCGAACTGTGTATCCGCGAGGGCTACGGCGTCGAGCGCTGGCTGGCAGCCGACGAGAACGGCCGGCAGACGCCTTGGACGCGCTCTGCCAGGCTGGCGAACCTCTTCGGCGAGCAGGCGCTGTTCCTGCTTCGCCGGTTGTGAGGGGAGTGCGGGTCTCCCCGCGCCATTTCTGAAGATCGGCGAAGGGCCCGCTGATCAGGCCCTTGCCGGAGGATCAGGATTTCGCTTGGTGCTGCGGTGCGCGGGGTCGCACGCCGGCCAGTTTCTGCGCCCGCGCGAGGTGCTCCTGGACGGTCGGGAGCGTCTGCTGCGCGAACGCTTTCAGGTCGGGATCGCTGCCCTGGCTGATCTCCTGCTGCAGCAGCTGGGCCATCTTCTCGTGGCCGGCGATCTGGCCGCGCAGATACTCCGTATCGAAGCTGCGGCCGCGCAGCCCCTGCAGCCGGTGCAGCATCGCCGCGTCGCTCGGATCCAGGTCGGTGGACGGCGTCACGCCCTTGCTCTGCGCCAGGGTCATCAGCTGCTGGTTGACCTGCGTGTGCTGGGAAACCATGTCGCTGCCGAACTGACGCACCCCGGCCACCGGCGCCTTGCTCGCCGCCAGCTGCCCGTCCTGGACCTCCGCCATGCCGCCGGCAGCCGCCTGATTGATGAAGCTGGTATCCTGCGCGCTCAGCTGCGGCGGCGGCGGGGCGGGCGGCGCGCTCGCCATCGGCGGCGGGTTGTTGCCGGAGCAGGCAGCCAGCGGCAAGAGCGCCAGAGCCAGGCCCCAGGTTGCAGTTCGTGACATCAGATCCTCCTCGCTGTGAATGGCCGGGCGGCGGACCGCTTGGCAAGCCGACCCGCCCAGCGGCAACGCCCCGTGCAAGGGCGCGTTCACTCGGCCGCGGCTTAATGTTGCCCTTTTCGCCCTTCTCGCCGGTCGGGTCAGATCACCGTCCGTGCCGGAACCGCTCGACGGCGGCCACCAGGGTGCGGCGGATGCCCGGTTCGAGCGCGGAATGACCGGCGTCGGAAATGACGGTCAGCCGCGCCGCCGGCCAGGCGGCCGCCAGGTCGAAGGCGGTGCGGGTCGGGCAGATCATGTCGTATCTGCCCTGCACGATTTCGGCGGGCAGGTGGCCGATGCGATGCATGCCGCCCAACAGCCCGCCCGGCGGAAGAAACAGGGCGTGGGCGAAATAATGCGCCTCGATGCGCGCCAGGCCCAATGCCGTCCGGTCCTGGGCAAAGGCGGCCACGGTATCCGGGCTCGGCAGAAGCGTGCTGCAGGACCCTTCATAGATCGACCAGGCGCGCGCCGCCGGCAGGTGAACCGCCGGATCGGGATGGGTGAGGCGCCGGAGATAGGCGCCGAGGACATCGTGGCGCTCGGCTTGCGGAAGAAACCCGAGAAACGCCGCATGGGCGTCCGGAAACACCGCTTGCAGCCCGTCGAGGAACCACGCCACCTCCTCCGGCCGTCCCAGGAAGACGCCGCGCAGCACGCAGCCGCTGACGCGCTGCGGGTGCGCCTGGGCGTAGGCCAGCGCCAGTGTGGAACCCCAGGAGCCGCCGAACAGCAGCCACCGCTCGATGCCGAGATGGCGGCGCAGCACCTCGATGTCCTCCACCAGGTCCGGCGTCGTGTTGGCGACGAGATTGCCGAGCGGCCGCGACCGGCCGGCGCCGCGCTGGTCGAACACGACGATGCGCCAGAAGGCCGGATCGAAGAAGCGCCGGTGCACCGCGCCGGCGCCGGCCCCCGGTCCGCCATGCAGGAACAGCACGGGCTGGCCGCGGGGATTGCCGACCTGCTCCCAGTACATGATGTGTCCGGCGGAGAGCGGCAGGTAGCCGGTCTCGGTCGGTCCGATCTCGGGGAACAGATCGCCGCGGGGCATGCGCCAAGTGTAGCGGCGCCGGCTGCCCGGCGGAACCGCCCAGCCTCAGCCCGTGCCTAGGAATTCAGGTGCTTGGTGGAGCCAATCGGAATCGAACCGACGACCTCCTGAATGCCATTCAGGCGCTCTCCCAACTGAGCTATGGCCCCGCTCGGGTGCGGCATATAGCCCTCCCGAAGCGAGCCGATCAAGGGCCGAACCGTCAACCCCAGTAGCGCCCTCAGTAGCGATAAAGCTCGTGCTTGAACGGGCCGGCCGCGGTGGTGCCGATATACTCGGCCTGCCGGGGTGTCAGCTGCGTCAGCTTGGCGCCGACTTTCGCCAGGTGCAGAGCCGCGACCTTCTCATCGAGCTGCTTGGGCAGCGTGTAGACGCGGCGCTCGTATTTGCCCGGCATCGCGGTCCACAGCTCGATCTGCGCCAGCACCTGGTTGGTGAACGAGGCGCTCATCACGAAGCTCGGATGCCCGGTGGCGTTGCCGAGATTGACCAGGCGGCCCTCGCTCAGCACGATCAGCCGCTTGCCGTCGGGGAAGA
>JAFAYM010000014.1 GCA_019240395.1 Acidisphaera sp.
CGGGCGGCGCCGGCGGCAGCGCCGTGCCGGTCGCCCATTCCAGCCAGAAGCAATCGTTCGGCAGCAGCGCGCCGTGCGCCGCGACGAACTGGCGATCCGCCGGCGGCAGCGCGCGATCCTCGACACGCCCGGGCCGGAACGCCGCCACCTCGGCGCCGCCGGCGCGCAACTCGCGGATCAGCACCGCCGCGCGCCGCGCCGCATCCTCGCCCTCGATAGCGAGAACCCGCATCGTCAGACCACGTGGATCGGCCGCGGGATCGTGCCGAGCACGCGGCATCCCGACTCGGTGACGACGATCGACTCACTGATGCCGACGGTGAAGGCGCCGTATTCGCGCAACGCCGTCGGCACGTGAAAGCACATGCCGGGCTCCAGCGCCACGTCGACGCCGTCGAACAGGCTGAGCACCTGCCACTCCCCCCAATCCGGCGCGAAGCTGATGCCGAGCGAATAGCCCGTGCGCTTGCGATAGCGCTCGGTCATCCCCGCCGCGTCGATGACGCGCTGCGCCGCCTGGTGCAGAGCGGCGCAGGTGAGGCCGGGCCGCGCCGCGTCGAGCACCGCCGCCAGCGCCTCCAGCACCACGGCTTCCAGATCGCGCGCCAGCTTCGGCGGCTCCCCGAGCCAGCCGGTGCGCATCAGCCCCGCGTGGTAGCGGTCGAAGCAGCCCGACATTTCCAGGAACAGCGCATCGCCCTGCGCGATGCGCCGCCGCCGCCAAGTGGCGTGCGGCACACCGGAGCGCGGGCCCGAGGCGACCAGCGGCTCCATGCCCATATATTCGGCGCCGGCGGCGATGGCGGCGCGCATCATGTCAGCGACGATATCGTTCTCGCTGGCCCCCGCGCGCAGCGCGGCGAGACCGGCGGCGATGCCGGCATCGGCTTGGCGCGCGCTTTCCTCGAGCGCACGGATCTCGGCGGCGGATTTCACCCGGCGCAGGGTCTCGACGATGCCCGTTGCGTCGGCGATGTCGGGCAGCGCCGATTTCAACGCCTCGAAGAAACTGATCGGCAGGAACCAGCCGCCCTTCTCGATGGCCACGCGCCGGTTCTGCAATCCGCAGCGGGCAAGCGCATCGACCACGAGGCCGGCCGGCGAGACGCCGTCGCCATAGGTTTCGTAGTCCTCGACGAAGCTGTTGCGCAGGAAATTCGTCAGCTCGAGCTGGCGCAGCAGGAAGCGCGGCGGGCCTTCGGTCGGCAGGATGAGGCACTGGAAGGTGTAGTAGCCCGGGGTCTGCTGCCCCGTGAGATAGAAGATGTTCTCCGGCCCGGTGAACACCGCCGCATCGAGGCCGCGCGCAGCAAGCGCCGCCCGCACTTTCGTGATGCGCGCCGCATATTCGGGTTGCGCGAAGGCGGATTCGACGCCGCGACTGTCGGTCATGATGAAAAAGCCAGGCGAGGGGCGCTGCCCCCAAACGCTGAAGCATGGGACCCCGCTGGGGGCAGCGGCCCCCGGACCCCATGACTTGAGTAACGGTTTCCAAAGGCATTGCCTTTGGTGGGGTCGAGGGGCAACGCCCCTCGCCTTCGCTTTCCGCTCATGCCGTATTCTCCCACAGCAATCGTCCCGCCGCCTCGTGCCGCGCCAGGCCGAGACCGGGACCGGGCGGCAGATGCAGATATCCGCCATCATAGAGCAGCCCGCCGGCGGGATCGCCGGCCAGCCCGTCGGCACCGTACAGCTCGCAGAACTCGGTGCGCAGCACCAGCGCGGCGTGCGCCGCCGCCAGCGTGCTGGGGACACCCTCGTTCATCTGCCCGACCATGACCGCGATGCCGGCGGTCTGCAGCCGGCGGCCGGCCGCCAGCAGGCGATCGAGCCCGCCGAGCTTGGCGAGCTTGAGATGCGCCATCGGTGCCGCGCGCGTCGCGGCGAGGCGCTCGACAGCGGCGACATCCGCCAGGCTTTCGTCGAGCATGACCGGAATCGGCGACGCCGCCGCGATCGCCGCCATCGCCTCCCAGTCGCCGGGCGCGACCGGCTGCTCGACATAGCGCAGTCCGAGCGGCGCCAGCGCGGCCAGACAGCCGGGCGCCTCGGCGGCGCTCCAGCTGCCGTTGGCGTCCGCCGAGAGCAGCAGGCCGCCGCCGAGTTCTGCGCGCAACAGCGCAAGCCGGCGCAGATCGTCGGCAAAGCCGGCAAAGCCGATGCGGAGTTTCTGGTCGATAAAGCCGCGCGCGGCGTAGGCGCGGGCACGGCGCAGCAGCGTCGCGTCATCGGTGCGGAACAGGGTCTGGTTGCTGTTCACCCGCGACGCCGCGACGCCGCCGAGATGCTCGACAAGGCTGCGTCCGGCCTCGCGCGCAGCGGCATCGGCGGCCGCCATGTCGAACAGCATGCGCACCGGCGCGGGCAGGCCGGGATGCGCGGCGTCCAGCGCCGCGTCGCACGCCGGCCAGGCCATCGTCCAGTCGAGGCTGCGCGCCACGCTGACGGCCGCGGCAACCAGCGCCTCCGCGGGAATGTGCGTGAGGTATTCGATGTTGACGCGCGCCGCACCGACGCCGGCGAGCGCGCCGTCCTGCTCGATGACCAGACGCAGCTCGTCCAGCCCCGCGACCACGCCCGACGACGCGGTGTGCAGCACGCTCCCGTCGGCGTAGGCGAGCGCTACCCGCGACAGCGAGACACGGCGCGGCATCAGGGCGCCAGCATGGCGAGCGCGATGTCGCGATAGATCAGCGCCGCCGCTTCCAGCTCGGCGCGCGGCACGAACTCGTCCGGCTTGTGCGCGACCGCCAGATCGCCGGGGCCGAGCACCAGCCCTTCGGCGCCGGCGTCGCGGAAATGCACGAAGTCGCAGGCACCCTGAAACCCGAAGGGCCGCGGATCGGCCACACCGTGCCGGCGCGCGGCGGCCAGCGCCGCGGCGATCATCTCGTGGCCGGGCGTGGTCTCGGCGGCGCCGCCGGTGGTCGGGCGCAGCGCAATGATGTCCGCGTCGACCCCCTCGGCCGCGGCGAGCACGGCGCGGATGCCGGCGAGTGCGGAGTCCTCGGTCTCACCCGGCACCAGCCGGCGATCGAGCAGCAGATCGCAGTGCTCCGGCACCATGTTGTCGGCGATCCCGGCGGCCGCGCGCGTCACCGTCAGGCTCGGCGCGCCGACCAGCGGATGCGCGCGCCCCGCCAGGGCGGCGTGGTGTGCCGCCAGATGCGGCAGCAGCCGCCCCGCCTGATAGATCGCGTTCAGCCCGAGATCGGGCGTCGCGGAATGCGCGCTGCGCCCGTGCACCCGCACCAGCGGCCGCAGGCTGCCCTTGTGGGCGACGATCGGCGCGTTGCCGCTGGGTTCGCCGACGACGACAAGGTCGACGCGCCGTCCGCTCGCGGCAAAGCGGCGGGCGCCGGCGGAGGCGACCTCCTCGTCGGCGACGAACACGCCGAGCACCGTGCCCGACCACCGCCCGCGCTCCGCCACCAGCAGGGCGATCGCCTCCACCATGGCGGCGAGCGGCCCCTTGGCGTCGCAGGCGCCGCGCCCGACCAGGTTTTCCCCGCTCTCGCGCAGCACCAGCGGATCGCCGCTCCAGCCGGCGCCGGCGGGCACCACGTCCATGTGCGTGTTGAAGGCGAAGACCGGGCCGGGGCCGTTGGTCAGCGTGGCGACCACATTGGCGCGACCGGGCGCGAACGCATCGACCTCCACGGCGCAGCCGATGTCGGCCAGTTCCCCGGCGAGCCACTCTGCGCACGCCGCCTCGTCCCCTGGCGGGTTCTGCGTGTCGAAGGAAACCAGCCGCGCCAGCCGGCCGATCAGCGTCCCGGTCATGCCTCGATCTTGCCGAGGAAGCGCGCCACCCGCTCCGGCGCCTCGTTCGAGAAGAAGCGCGCCGCCGGTGCGGCGTGGGCGACCGCGCCGGCATCCATGAACACGACGCGATCCGCGGCCCGCCGCGCAAAGCCCATTTCGTGCGTCACCACGATGCTGGTGCTGCCCTCTTCGGCCAATTCCTGCATGACCTGCAGCACCTCGCCGACGGTCTCCGGATCGAGCGCGCTGGTCGGCTCGTCGTAGAGCATCAGAGCGGGTTCCATGGCGAGCGCCCGCGCGATCGCCACGCGCTGCTGCTGCCCGCCGGAAAGCTCGTCCGGAAAAGCATCGGACTTGTCGGGCAGGTGCACTTTCGCCAGCAGGTGCTGGGCTCGCTCGCGCGCCGCTCGCCGGTCCTCGCCCTTCACCCGGATCGGCGCCAGCGCTATGTTGTCGAGCGCGGAGAGATGGCGGAACAGCTCGAAATTCTGGAACACCATGCCGATGCGCCGGCGGATCTCCGGCGCCCGCCGGCCGGCCTCGGCGATGTCCTCGCCCTGAAAGACGATGCGCCCGCCGGAGATCGGCTCCAGCAGGTTGAGGCAGCGCAGCAGCGTGGACTTGCCCGAGCCGGACGGCCCGATGACGACCAGGCACTCGCCGCGCGCGACGTCGACATCGACGCCGCGCAGCACCTCGAGCGGGCCGTAGGATTTGCGCAGCCCGGCGGCGGCGAGCAGCGGCGTCACCGCACCTGTCCCGCATCCGCCGTCGCCGCCAGCAGGCGCTGGGTCAGCCGCAGGCCGGCACCGCGCCGGCCACGCCGGCGGAACGCGCGCTCCATGAAGGCCTGCACCACCATCAGGATCGTCGTCATGGCGAGATAGTAGAGGCCGGCTGCGGTCAGCGCCTCGAGATAGTGGAAATTCGCCGACGCCGTCTGGTTGGCGATCAGCAGCAGCTCCTCGACGGCGATGACGGAGACCAGTGCCGACAGCTTCAGCATGCCGATGAACTGGTTGCCGATCGGCGGGATGATGATGCGCAGGGCCTGCGGCAGCACCACCCAGCGCATCACCTGCCAGTCCCGCATGCCGAGCGCGCGCGCCGCCAGCCGCTGGCCCGCACCGACCGCGTGGATGCCGGAACGCATGATCTCCGCCATGTAGGCGCCCTCGTTCAGGCCGAGCGCCAGGATGGCGCAGGCAAGCCCAGGCAGCACGATGCCGAAGGCCGGCAGCACGTTGAACACGAAGATCAGCTGCAGCAGCACCGGCGTGCCGCGGAACAGCCAGAGATAGGCGACGGCGAAGAGGCGCAGCGGCGCCAGCCGCGCCTCCTGCAGCACCGCCAGCAGCAGGCCGACCGCCATGCCGCCGACCAGCGCGCTGATGCTGATCAGCAGCGTCATCAGCGCGGCGTCGAAAAACCGCGCGCTGAAGACGTACGCGACGATCAGCCCGGGCGAGATCAGCGCCAATCAGAAGCCGATCAGAAGATCGAGCCGTCGGCCGGCAGGTGATATTCCTGCAGCAGGCGCGCATAGGTGCCGTCCGCCGCGACGGCGCGCACCGCCGCCTCGATGGCATTCTTCATCGCCGTGTCGCCCTTGCGCACCGCCATGCCGATCTGCGTGTTGCTCTCGAAGGTCTTTCCCGCGACCTCGAAGACGTCGGGCATTTCCGTGGTCAGCATCGCCGCCCCCGGCGAGGAGTCGAACTCGGCGTCGGCGCGGCCCTGGCGCACCGCCAGCGCGCTCGCCTGCGCCGTCGGGAAGGTCATGATGGTGACCTCCGGCTTGCCGGCCGCCTTGCAGCGATCGAGGTCCTGGTGGGCGTAGGTCTCCTCGATGCCGCCCAGCGTGACGGCGACGCTATGCCCGCACAGATCCTCGCGCGAGCCGATTTTCAGCGGGTTGCCCTTCTTGACGATGATCTCGTTGCCGATGCGCATGTAGGGCACGAAATCCACCTGCTCCGCGCGCTGCGGGTTGATGTACATCGCGCTGTTGATGATGTCGATGCGCTTGCCCTGCAGCGCCGGGATCAGGCCGTTGAAATCCATGTTGGTGAGCCCCGGCGCGAGGCCCATCTGCTTGGCCACGGCCTCGCCGAAGGCAATGTCGAAGCCGGTGTATTTGCCCTCCTTCTGGTACTCGAAGGGCGCGAAGGTGGCGGCGACCCCGTAGGTGAGCTTGCCGGGCGCCACGAGATCGGCCGGCGGCGGCACCGCCTGGGCGACGGCCAGGCCCGGCAGCAGGGCAAGTGCGAGCACGAGCAGGCGTGCGGTCATCGGCGGTGTCTCCACTGGGTGGTCAGACGGAGTATCTCATCAGCACGGCAACCGCGCCAGATCATTCCGCCCACGCGCCATCTCCCGTCAATGCCGAAGTATCTTGCCGACGAAGTCGCGGGCGCGCGGCGTGCGCGGGTTGTCGAGGAGCTGCGCCGGAGGACCGCTCTCGACGGTGCGGCCGTCGGCCATGAACACGACCTGCGACGACACCTCGCGCACGAAGCCCATTTCGTGCGAGACGATCAGCATCGTCATCCCTTCAGCGGCGAGCAGGCGGATGGCATCCAGCACCTCCGCCACCAGCTCCGGATCGAGCGCCGAGGTGACCTCGTCCAGCAGCAGCACCTCCGGGCGCAGCGCCAGTGCGCGCGCCAGCGCCACACGCTGCTGCTGGCCGCCGGAAAGCTGGTCGGGATAGGCGTGCAGCTTGTCGCCGAGCCCGACCTGCGCCAGCAGCCGGCGCGCCTCGCTCTCGCACTCCTCGCGCGGGCGGTGCTTCACCTTGAGCGGCGCGATCATCACGTTGCGCAGCACCGACATGTTCTGGAACAAATTGTATTGCTGAAAGACGATGGCGAAGCGGCGGCGCAGGTCGCGGATGGTGGCGGTGTTGCCGACATCGATCGGCTTGCCGTCGAGCCGGATGCTGCCGCCGGACGGCGTCAGCAGGCCGACCAGCACGCGCAGCACCGTGCTCTTGCCGGACCCGGAGGGGCCGATCAGGCTGGCGATCTCGCCGCGTTCCAGCGACAGCGACACCCCGGCGAGGACCGGCTTGCTGCCGTAGGATGCGCCGATGTCAGTGAGCTCGAGATAGGGCAAGCCTGCCCTCCAGCCGCGCGCCGAGCCGGGCCAGCGGGTAGGAAATCACGAAATACGCGATCAGCACCGAGCCGAAGGCGATCGCCGGCATCAATCCGCGATTATTGAAGATCTTGCCGACGAAAGTCAGCTCGACGACGCCGATCTGCGAGGCGAGCGCGGAATCCTTGATGAAGGACAGGAAGAAGGCAAAGGCCGGCGGCACGACGACCCGCCACGCCTGCGGCACCACGACGAAGCGCAGCGTCTGCAGCAGGGAGAAATTCATCGTCGCCGCGGCGTCCCACTCGGCCCGCGGCACCGCGGCGAAACCGGCCCGCACCACTTCGGACAGATAGGCCGTGCCGATGACGCAGGTGCTGGCGACCGCCACCCAGAACACCGGCACGTCCAGTCCGAGCGCCTGGAAGGCGTAGAACACCAGGAACAGCGTCACCAGGAACGGGATGCGGCGGAACATCTCGACATAGACGACGCCGAGGATGCGCGCCGGCAGCAGCCACCCCGCTGCGGTATGGCGCAGCACCGCCAGCGCGAAGCCGAGCACGAAGCCGCAGACGCAGCCGGCGGCGCTGAGCACCAGGGTGCGCGCACCCCCTTCGAGCAGCAGCAGCAGATTATACGACGTGGCGAACTCATGCAGCTGCTGCAGCGCGCGGAACATCAGAACACGCTGACGCGGGCGCGGAACAGGCTGCGCCCCGCGATCGTGAGCAGCAGGCTGGCGAGGATCGTCACCACCACGTACATCGCGCCGACGACGGTGAAGATCTCGATGGAGCGGAAGGTCTCGGCATTGACGCTGAAGGCGCGTCCGGTCAGCTCCTCCACGCCGAACACCGCGCCCATCGACGTGCCGAGGGTAATCAGGATGAACTGGCCGGTCAGCGGCGGATAGAGCGTGCGCACGATATGCGGAACGACGAGGTACCAGACCACCTGCCGGCGGCTCATGCCGAGCGTCTCCGCCGCCTCCACCTCGTTTCGCCGCACCGAGGCGAAGCCGGCGCGCTGCACCTCGGTGAGGTAGGCGCCGGAATTCAACGTCAGCCCGAGCAGCACGGCGTCGAAGGAGTCGAGAACGATGCCGCAGGAGGGGAGGACGAAATAGATGAAATAGACCTGCACCAGCGCCGGCGTGTTGGTGAAGAACGTGACATAGGCGCCGGCAAAGCGGCGCAGCACCTTCCCGCCGGACGTCTTCGCCATCGCCCCGAGCAGGCCGATGACCATGCCGCCGGAAAACGCCAATGTCGCCAGCAGCAGGCTGACGGCGGCGCCGCCGCAGAAATACGGCAGGTAGCGGGTGATCTGGCCGAAATGCGGTGTGTAGTTCACCGCCCGCGGAACGCCTCAGAAATACGGGTTGGGCTGGATCGGCACCACCATGTCGGTGTGGTTCCACTTGCGCCAATCCTCGTCGACGAAGCCGGCGGTCTCGATGGCGAACAGCGCGACGTTCAGCCAGCTGCGCAGCGATTCGTTGCCCTTGGCCAGGCCGAGGCAGTCATACCCCACCGGACCGGCGGCCCCCTTCAGCAGCTTCCATTTCGTGTCGGGAAATTTCGTCAGCAGGCCGCTGAAGAAGCTGGGATCGGCGACCACCGCGGTGGCGCGGCCGGCAGCGACGGCGCGCAGCGCATCGGGCCAATCCTCCAGGAACAGCAGCTTCGCTTTCGGCAGCTTGTCCTGCAGGAACGCCACCGGCGTGGTGCCGCGCACCTCGGCAAAGGTGACCGCATCGGTGTTCATGTCGGCCACACTCTGATAGCTCACGCCTTCGGTGGTCAGCACTCCCGAACCCTCGGTGTTGATCGGCACCGAGAAGTCGATCAGCTTGGCGCGGTCCGGCGTGCGCGTCATGCCGCCCATCACCACGTCGATCTTGTTGGCGGTGACGAAGGGAACGCGCGAGGCCGGGTCGACGACGACGAAAGTCGCCTTGACGCCCAGCATGTCGGCCAGCTTGCGCGCCAGGTCGACCTCGAAACCCGCCAGCTGGTTCTTCTCGTCATAGAGCGCGTTGGGCGGATAGTTCGGATTGACGCCGACCCGGATCTCGCCGGCGGAAAGGATTTCGTCGAGGTTGCGCGCGTGTGCGGGCACGCTCCACGCCCCCAGGCACGCCATCACTGCCAAGGCTACGGACAGCATCGCCGGTTTCATGCGGGCCTCGATCGCTGGGGCCGACATCTGAGAATCCGCCGTTTTCCCTGTCAATCGGATGGGACACCGGCGGGGCAGCATCCTCGCCTTGCTTTCTCCGACCCCGCACGTCATTCTGCCGAGGTCCGCACTGTCCTCTGCGGGAGAGCGCAGCTCGCCCGATCTGCCGCCGAAGGCGCAACCGGCCCCCGGAAACGCTCAGGCACCCAGGACCGCAGCCAGGAGGTGGACCTCTGGAAAGCCGGCCCCCGAAAACGGGAGGCCGCACCGACGGAGTAAGGGCGACCGCTTCGCCCGAATCTCTCAGGTTTCGGGACAGAGGGGGGTCGCTCTCGCCGGCATCGGGCCGGTGGGCGACCTGTGTGCGGGGGGCGCGGCATGACCACAGTCATCGGGCTGGACGAGCCCCCGGCCGAATTGCGCACCACGCCGCTGGACGCGCTGCACCGCGCCCACAGCGCCCGCATGGTGCCCTTCGCCGGCTATTCCATGCCGGTGCAATATGCGCCCGGCATCCTCGCCGAATCCAGGCAGTGCCGTGAACGCGCCGCCCTGTTCGACGTGTCACACATGGGGCAGGCCTGGCTCATCGCCGCCCCCGGCGCGCCGGCCGCCGCCCTCGAGCGCCTGGTGCCCGGCGACATCCAGGGCCTGAAGCCCTGGCGCCAGCGCTACACCCTGCTGCTCAACGAGGCCGGCGGCATCCGTGACGACCTGATGGTCGCCAACGCCTCGGATGACGGCAGCCGCCTGCTGCTGGTGGTCAACGCCAGCCGCAAGCAGGACGATTTCGACCACATCGCCGCGGCGCTGCCGCCGGGCATCGCCCTCGAGCCCCTGGAGGATCGCGCCCTGCTGGCGGTGCAGGGCCCGCAGGCGGCGGCGGTGCTCGGCCGGCTCGCGCCGCAGGCCGCCGCCCTCCGCTTCATGGCGGTCGCCGCGCTGACCATCGAGGGCGCCGAAATCATCGTCTCCCGCTCCGGCTACACCGGCGAGGACGGGTTCGAGATTTCCGTGCCGGCAGCGCAGGCCGAGGCCTTCGCCGCGCGGCTGCTGGAAGCCCCGGAGATGGCTCCGGCCGGCCTCGGCGCGCGCGACGCGCTGCGGCTGGAGGCGGGCCTCTGCCTCTATGGCAACGACATCGACGAGCTCACCACGCCGGTCGAAGCGGGGCTCACCTGGACGATCGGCAAGCGGCGGCGCCGCGACTGGGATTTCCCCGGCGCCGTGGCGATCCGCGACCAGCTCGACAACGGCCCGCACCGGCTGCGCGTCGGCCTGCGGCCGGAGGGCCGGGCGCCGGCCCGCGCCGCCACCCAGATCGCCGCGGCGGACGGCACCGACGCCGGCAGCGTCACCTCCGGCGGCTTCTCGCCCAGCCTCGAGGCGCCGATCGCCATGGGCTATGTGCGCCGCGATCTCGCCACCGACGGCACCGCGGTCCTGCTGCTGGTGCGCGGCCGCCAGCTGCCGGCGAGCGTGGTGCCGATGCCGTTCGTGCCCCATCGCTACCTCAGCTGAAGGAACCCGCTCGCATGGCCGACACGCGCTACACCAAGGACCACGAATGGGTGCGCCTGGACGAGGACGGCGTCGCCACGGTCGGCATCACCCAGCATGCCCAGGAGGCGCTGGGCGACATCGTCTTCGTCGAGCTGCCGGAGGTCGACCGCGAGCTGGAGGAAGGCGAGGCCTGCGCCGTCGTGGAGAGCGTCAAGGCGGCGTCGGACGTCTATGCCCCGATCGCCGGGCGCATCGTCGCGGTGAACGAGGCCATCGTCGAGGAGCCCGGCCTGGTCAACCGCGAGAGCATGGACGAGGGCTGGTTCTTCAAGCTCGAAGTCGCCGATCCCGACGCGTTCGAGGCGCTGCTCGACGAAGACGCCTACACCGCCTTCCTGGAAACCCTGTGATGGGGCCGCTCGCCGAGCTGGCCACGCTGGAGGCGGCGGACGGCTTCGTCGCCCGCCACGTCGCCCCCACCCAGGCCGACATCGCGGCCATGCTGCAGACCGTGGGGGCCGCCACGCTCGACGAGCTCGCCGCGAAGACCGTGCCGGGCGGCATCCGCTCGTCGCAGGCGCTCGATCTGCCCGAGCCGATCGATGAGGCCGCCGTGATCGCCGAGCTGCGGACGCTCGCGGCGATGAACGGTGCCCGCAAGCCCCTCATCGGCCAGGGCTACCACGGCACCCACACGCCGCCGGTGATCCAGCGCAACATCCTGGAAAACCCCGGCTGGTACACCGCCTACACGCCCTATCAGGCGGAAATCGCACAGGGTCGCCTGGAGGCGCTGCTGAACTTCCAGACCATGGTCTGCGAGCTGACGGCCATGCCGATCGCCAACGCCTCGCTGCTCGACGAGGCGACGGCGGCGGCCGAGGCGATGGCCATGGCGCACGCCGTCTCGCGCGCGAAGTCGGACGTGGTGGCGGTTGCCGCCGACCTGCATCCGCAGACCCGCGCCGTGCTGGCGACCCGCGCCCGGCCGCTCGGCTGGCGCCTCGTCGAGGTGGCGCCGGGCGACACCGCCGCGATTGCCGCCGCACGGCCCTGCGCGCTGCTGCTGCAATATCCCGGCACCTCCGGCGCGCTGCGCGATCTCCACCCCGAGATCACCGCCGCGCACGAGGCCGGCGCGCTGGCGATCGTCGCCGCCGACCTGCTGTCACTCGCGCTGCTGACGCCGCCCGGCGAGATGGGTGCCGACGTGGTGATCGGCTCCGCCCAGCGCTTCGGCGTGCCGATGGGCTTCGGCGGCCCGCACGCCGCGTTCTTCGCCACCCGCGATGCCTATCGCCGCCAGATGCCCGGCCGCCTCGTCGGCGTCAGCCTGGACGCCGCCGGCGAGCCCGCCATGCGCCTCGCCCTGCAGACCCGCGAGCAGCACATCCGCCGCGAGAAGGCGACCTCCAACATCTGCACCGCCCAGGTGCTGCTCGCCGTCATGGCGGCGATGTACGCCGTCTGGCACGGCCCGGACGGCCTGCGCCGCATCGCCCGGCGGGTCAATCTGCAGGCGCGGTTCCTCGCCGATGCGGCACGCCGCGCCGGCCTGGCCATCCGCCACGACGCCTTCTTCGATAGCCCTGCCATCGAGACGCCCGACCCCGACGCGCTGCTGGCCCGCGCGGCGGAGGCCGGCTTCGATCTGCGCCGGCTGGATGCCACCGGCGTCGGCATCGCGCTGGACGAGACGGTCACCCGCGACGAGCTGCACCGTCTCGCGACGGTGCTCGGCGCGGAGCTCGGAGCAGCGCCGCCGAGCATCCCCGCCGTCCTCGCGCGCGGCACGCCCTTCCTCGAACAGGCGGTGTTCAACCGGCATCACGCCGAGCACGAGATGCTGCGCTACCTCAA
>JAFAYM010000276.1 GCA_019240395.1 Acidisphaera sp.
AGATGCTGCTTGCGTCCGAGGCAGCGGCGAGGCTGATGCCGCACGCCTTGCCGCTGCTCCCGGGGGCGGCCGAGCTGGCCCGTCGCGGGATTGCGAGCACGCTCGCACCGGAGAACCTGCGCCTGCTGGAACGAGCGCTGGGCGGCAAGGCCTCGGGGCCATGGTCCCCGTTGCTGGTGGACCCGCAGACCTCCGGCGGCCTGCTCGCCGGCCTGCCGCATGCGCGAGCCGGAGCGTGTCTGGCGGCGCTGCGGGACGCCGGCGTACAGGCGGCGGTAATCGGTGAGGTGGTCTGGCCGGAGAGCCCGGTACGGCTATTCCTGGAATAGACTGGGCGTCGCCGCTGCCACGTGCAGCCCCGCCCCGCGCTCCACCTCTTGCACCAGATCAGGGCAAAGCTGCAGCCAGGTCGTGGAAGCAAGCCGGCCGCCAGCTGCCAGCAACAGACGCAACGGGTTTCGCGGGACGCCCGGAGTCCTCTTGGCGGAAGCTGCGGTAAAACCGGCCTGAGCGACAGGCATGGAAACCTCCTTTTCAAGCGCCGGACGTTTCCTCGGCGAAAGATCTGGGAGCTCTTCTTCGCGGATGCAGCATGAACTCCCGCCGATCACGGCATCGTGTGCGGGGCCGAGTGCCTGGAGGCTCGGGTTCGGGGGCCGCTGTGGCCGGCCCGTTTGTCCGGAATGGAGCGGTTCGGGCTGGTAAATCCCGGAAAAGCCGCTATATCTGCGGCTCGGCGCTTTTCGAGCTTGGGCTCTTGTATCCTCGGATGTGACCTCGTCGCACCGGTGCTCTCCCATTTGAAAAGTATTACGGCCCGCTGTTCGCGGGCCGCCGTTGGCATGGAGAGACCGAGATGACAGTCGGCACAGTCAAGTGGTTCAACGCACAGAAGGGCTTCGGCTTCATCCAGCCGGATGACGGCTCCAAGGACGTCTTCGTGCATATCTCGGCGGTCGAGCGCTCCGGCCTCGGCCACCTGAACGAGGGGCAGAAGGTGCGCTTCGATCTCGAGCGCGGCCAGCAGGGCAAGATGTCGGCAACCAACCTCCAGGCGGCCTGAGCGCCACGCCGGCGCTTCCCTCGGGCAGCGCCGGCGGCAGCTCAATGCGATGACCGCTCATCGATATTCCGTCGGCGAGACAGTGCAGTTCCTGCCGGGCCCGCTCGACGCCAACGTGACGCGCGGCGCTTACATCATCGTGCGGCTCATGCCGAGCGAGAGCAGGGATCTGCAGTATCGCGTGAAGCACGCCCAGGATGGCTATGAGCGGGTGGTTCGCGAAAGCCAGCTCGCACCGCTGCGCTCGAACTCGCCCTAACCGGCTGGGCAGGCGCGACCGGGAGGCACCGGCCCAGCCTCGACTTACGAAGGGAAGCCATGGCGTTCAAGCCGAACTACAACCAGCAGCGGGCCGAGCGGAACCGCAACAAGCAGGCCAAGAAAGAGGCCAAGCAGCGCGAGCGCGAGGAAGTCGTCGCCCGCCGCAAGGCTCAGGAGGCCGCCGGCACCCCCGACGCCACTCCCGCGCCAAACCCCGAGGAACCCTCGTAAAGCAAAGCCCGGCGGGGCTGACATATGGGCCCGCTGGGCCCTGTCTGCCCCGAAGCCCAACTCCGTAAGGGGCGGCCTGCAGCCGCTCAGACGGTGACCTGCATCTCGCCGAGATAAGCCTCGCGGATCGAGGGGTTCTGCCGCAGTTCCGCCGCGGTGCCGGAGAGCACGACCTGACCGGTCTGCAGGACATAGGCGCGATGCGCCACCGACAGCGCCATGTTAGCGTTCTGCTCGACCATGAAGATGGTCGTGCCCTGCCTGTTGATCTCCTGGATGATGCCGAATACCTGCTCGACGAACAGCGGCGACAGCCCCATCGACGGCTCGTCCATGCAGATCAGCCGCGGCCGCGCCATCAACGCCCGGCCGATCGCCACCATCTGCTGCTCGCCGCCCGACAACGTGCCGGCGACCTGGGCTTGCCGCTCCTTGACCCGGGGGAACAGGCTGTAGACGCGCTCGAGATCCTGGTCGAATTCGGCGCCGCGCTTGCGCGTGTAGGCGCCCATTTCCAGGTTCTCGAACACCGTCATCCGGGTGAACAGCCGCCGCGCCTCCAGCACCGGGGCGATGCCGCGACGCACCCGCTCGGCGGTGGGAAGGCGCTCGATCTGCTGGCCGTCGAACGTCACCGTGCCGCGCGCCGGCCGGACCACCCCCATGATGGTCTTCATCGTCGTCGACTTGCCCGAGGCGTTGCCGCCCAGCAGGCTGACGATCTCGCCCCGGCCGATGGTGTAGTTCACCTGCTTGAGCACGTGCAGGTCGCCGTAGAACGTATCGACGTCCTTGAACTCCAGCATCAGCTCGGACGGCGCACCATTACTCGACAAGGCCGGCGCTCCCGGCCCCGGCGCTGCGGCCGAGATAGGCGGTCAGCACCTGCTCGTTCTGCCGCACCTCCTCGGGCCGCCCCTCGGCGAGCTTCTCGCCGTGATCGAGCACGATCACCGTCTCGGCGAGCTGGGTGACGACGTCGAGCTTGTGCTCGATCAGCACGATCGTCAGACCCAGCGTGTGCAGCTGCTTGATCTGCGACGCCAGCTCGATGGTCTCGGCCGGGTTCATTCCCGCCGTGGGCTCATCGAGCAGCAGCACCTTGGGACGCGAGGCCAGGGCGCGCGCGATCTCCACCCGCCGGCGATTGGCATAGGAGAGCGCATTGACCCGCTGGTTCAGCCGCGGCGTCAGCCGGTTGCCGAAGATCGACACGATCTGCATCGCCCATTCCCGTGCCGCATGTTCCTCCGCCCGCGTGCGCGGCAGGGTGAGCACGGCGCCGAGGGCCCCCGTTTGCAGCCGCGCGTGCTGGCCGACCAGCACGTTCTCCAGCACCGTCAGCTCGGGAAACAGGCGGATGTTCTGGAAGGTGCGGGCCGCACCGCGCACCAGCACCTTGTGCGGCGGCAGGCCGAGGATCTCCTCGCCGTAGAGGCGGATACTGCCGCTATCGGCGTGCACCAGGCCGGTGATGGCGTTGAACAGGGTGGACTTTCCCGAGCCGTTGGGCCCGATCACCGCCACGACGCCGCCGGCCGGCACGGACAGGTCGATCGCCTGCAGTGCCGTGAGGCCGCCGAAGCGCACGGTGACGCCGCGAACCTCCAGCGCCGGCACGTCCGTCCTCTCCTGGCCGAAGCCCCGGAGGTCGATGGCGGCCCCGCGCCGCACCTCGGCGTGCTGCTCCTGCAGGGTGAGGGCGGCAGTACGGCGGTTGGCCGGGATCAGCCCCTCGCGGCGGAACAGCATCATCACGACGAGGATGATGCCGAAAATCAGCTCGATCGCCTGCACCAGGTCGACGCGCTGCAGGGCGTCGCTGCCGACCAGGCGCCCGAAGCTGTGGATCCACCCGGATAGATCTTCCAGAAACCACGATTGCAGCAGTTGCAGGAAGATCGCCCCGACGACGACGCCGAGCACGCTGCCCATGCCGCCGAGCACGACCATGACGAGGATCATCACCGAGACCGGGAACCCGAACATCTCGGGCGTCGCGGTCTGCAGCTTGGCGACGAAGAAGGTGCCGGTCATGCCGGCGAAGCCGGCGCCGATGGCGAAGGCCAGCAGCTTGAAGCGCACCAGATCGACGCCCATCGCGCCGGCGGCGATCTCGTCCTCGCGGATCGCCATCCAGGCGCGGCCGACCCGGCTGTCGCGCAGCCGGAAGCTGACGAAGATCAGAAAGGCGATCATCGCCAGGCCGACATAATAGAACGGCTCCGCATTGATGCCGAAGCTGTAGCCGAAGATGCGCGGCGCGGCGACGCCGTTCAGGCCCATGGCGCCGTTGGTGAGCGAAGACCAGTTGCGCACGATGATCGGCACGATCTCGCCGAAGCCGAGCGTGACGATCGCCAGGTAGTCGCCCTTCAGCCGCAGGGTAGGGGCACCGAACAGCACGCCGAAACCGGCCGCCACCGCGGCGGAGAGCGGCAGCGCCAGCCAGAACGAGAGGGTGAAGTGCACGACGTCGGGCCCGCCCGACTGCGCCATGCGCGCGACCAGGCCGAGCCAGGCGAAAGGCTCCCAGAACGAGGACCAGAGCGGCTCCAGCTGGAAGCTGGAGAGCACGCCGTAGGTATAGGCGCCAATGGCGAAGAAGGCGGCGTAGCCGAGATCGAGCAGCCCGGCGAAGCCCACCACGATGTTCAGCCCGAGCGCCAGGATGGCGTAGGAGAGCGCGTTGGCGACGGCATCGATATCGGCATCGTTGTCGTGCACGATCGGGAACAGCGCGGCGGCCAGCAGCACCAGAGCCAGCAGAATGCGCCGTCGCGCCGGGGTCAGCGCAACGGCGAAGCGGCGCCGCGGCGCGGCGATGCCGATCACATCGGCCGGCGGCACCTCCGCGGCAGTCGCCTCGCCCGTGGCGTCGGAGGCCATGCGCGCTCCTCTCAGGACTTGTTCGGCACGAGCGTACCGAACAGGCCCGCCGGCTTGAACACCAGCACCAGCACCAGGATCGAGAAGATGATCACGTCGGTCCACTCGACGGCGATGAACTGGCCGCCCATCGCCTCGATGAGCCCGATCAGGACGCCGCCCACCATGGCCCCCGGGATGTTGCCGATGCCGCCGAGCACGGCCGCGGTGAAGGCGCGCAGCCCGGCGGTGAAGCCGATGATGAAGCTGGTGAAGTTGTAGTAGAGGCCGAAGATCAGCCCGCCGGCGCCGGCCAGCGCCGAGCCGAGAAAGAACGCCGTGACGATGACGCGGTCCACCTCCACACCCATCATGCGCGCCGCCTCGGCGTCCTGCGCGGTGGCGCGCATCGCCTTGCCCAGCCGGCTCCGCTGCACGAAAACATACAGCGTGGCCATGAGCAGCAGCGAGACCGCCCAGATCAGCAGCTCGCGCAGGCGCAGCACCGCACCGCCGATGGCGAAGTTGACGGCCGGCAGCGGGTTCGGGAAGTTTTTCGAATCCGCGCCGACCACCAGCAGGATGATGTTGAACAGGATGTACGACACGCCGATCGTGGTGATCATCGCCGCCGGCCCCTTGACGTTGCGCAGCGGCCGCAACGAGATCCGCTCGATCACCACGCCGAGCACGCCCGAGAAGAGCATCACCACCGCGAAGGCGACGAGCAGCACGCCGACCAGGGGCAAGCCGTAAAGGACGACGCTCTGGCCGGAGATGCCCATCGCCTGCAACGTCCACAGCCCGACGAAGGAGCCGAGCATGAAGACGTTGAAATGCGAGAAGTTGATCAGCTCGAGGATGCCATAGACCAGGGTGAAGCCCAGCGCCAGCAGCGCGTACATGGCGCCGAGACTCAACCCGTTGATCACCTGCTGCAGCAGCAGATCGGCGGTCGTCACCGGACAGCCCCTAGGCCTGGGGGGCCACGCCGATGTAGCGGAAGTTGTGGATCATGTCGTCGGCGGGGAAGCGGGTGTCGCGCTTGACCTGGAAGATGCTGACCACCTTGGAGACGAGATCGCCGTTCTCGTCGAACTTGATCTGGCCCTGCAGCGTGTTCAGCGTGCTCGATTGGATGGCATCGCGCACCGCGCTGCGCGTCACCTCCTTGCCGGTCGCCGCCACCCGCTTGATGGCGTCGATGATCACCAGCGCCCCATCATAGGCGGTGATGGCGTAATCGTCCGGCCCGACGCCGAACTTCGTGGTGTAGCGCTTCACCCAGTCCTCGATCTTGGTGTCCTCGGTCATGTGCGGCGAAGCGTTGGTGGCATACCAGCCCTCGGCGGCGGGAAAGCCGGCCCCGCTGAGCAGTTCGGGCGCATAGACGCCGTCGCCGCCCGCCTTGATGATGTTGGGCAGGATGTCATAGGACTGCTTGACCACCTTGACGCCGGCCTGCATCACGCCGCCGAAGTAAAGGCTGTCGGGATTGAGCGACTTGATCTTGGTCATCACCGCCGTGTAGTCGGCGGCCTTCGGATCCAGCTTGTCGCGGCCGAGGATCTTGATCCCCTTCTTCTGTGCCTGCGCCTGGAAGGCATCGGCTATGCCGACACCGTAGGCGCCGCTGTCGTCGAGCACATAGAGCGCCTTCGCCTTCAGGGTTTCGGCGAAGTAGTTCGCCATATTGGGGCCCTGGTAGGCATCGGTCGTCACCGTGCGGAAATAGACCGCCTTGCCGCCCGGACGATACTGCGCGGCGAATTTCGGATCGGTGATGTCGGGATTGGTTGAGGACGGCGTGATGGTGGCCAGGTCCGCCTGGCTGAGGATCGGCGCCATCGCTTTGCCGGAACCGCTCATCTGCGGCCCGATCGCCGCCACGACGCTGCGATCCGATGCCATCTTGCGCGCATTGGTCGCCGCCTGCGCCGGATCGTACTGCCCCGCCGTCGCGGTGCCGTCGTCGAGGATCATGACGTTGATCTTGTAGCCCTTGACCTCGTGCTTGGCATTGGCGTCCTCGAGCGCCAGCACCGCGCCGTTCTTGATGCGCGTGGCGCTCTCGGCGTCGGCACCCGTGAAGGGCAGGTTGATGCCGACGGTGACTTCCTTGTCGGCAGCATGCGCCGGCGTGATCCGAACGCCGATCGCGGTGGCAGCGGCCGCACCCGCGAAGAGCTGGGCAGCGGAACGACGGGTGATCTTAGTCAAGTTTCATCCTCCTTGGATCGGTGCGGCTGCGACAGCAGCTCGCGGCAAGCATCTACGCCAGAAGCCGCGCCGCACCCCCAGGGCTCCGGCGAGCCGTTCCCGGGCGAGTGCAACCGCGTTCGAAGCAAGACGCGGGCCACGATTGTTCCTGCCGTCTTTCCCCCCTCGGCAACGGGCAGGCCTCCGCCGACCGCCGGCGCAGGCGTCCCGCTGCTGTGCTAATGCATTTTTGATGGCGCCACCACTCCTCCTATTGCAAGACGTCTCAATAAGCCTCGGCAGCACGCGGCTGTTGGGCGGGGCCGGGCTGGCCGTCGCTGCCGGAGACCGGCTGTGCCTTGTGGGGCGGAATGGCTCGGGAAAGTCCACCCTGCTCAAGATCGCGGCAGGGTTGCTGACCCAGGATGATGGCAGCCGCTTCGTGCAGCCCGGTGCGACGATCCGTTATCTGCCGCAGGAGCCGGATCTTTCCGGCTACGACAGCACCCTGTCCTATGTGCTGTCCGGCCTCGGGCCCGGCGATGATGCGCATCGGGCGCGTACGCTGCTCAGCCAGCTCGGGCTATCCGGGGAGGAGGACCCTGCCCGCCTCTCCGGCGGCGAAGCGCGGCGATGCGCTCTGGCGCGCGTACTGGCTCCGGTGCCGGATATCCTGCTGCTGGATGAACCGACCAATCATCTCGACCTGCCGGCGATCGAGTGGCTGCAAGACGAGCTCGCCGGCCTGCGCTCCGGGCTGGTGCTGATCAGCCATGACCGCAGGCTGCTCGAGGCGCTGTCGCGTGCGGTGATCTGGCTGGATCGCGGCACCACGCGGCGGCTGGACCGCGGCTTTGCGCATTTCGAGGGGTGGCGGGACGCCACGCTGGAACAGGAGGAGCGCGAACACCAAAAGCTCGGCCGGCGTATCGCTGCCGAGGAGGACTGGCTGCGCTACGGCGTCACCGCACGGCGGCGGCGCAACCAGCGCCGGCTCGGCGAGCTGCACGCGATGCGGACCCGCCGGCGAGAGCAGCTGCGCACCGTCGGCCAGGTGAAGCTCGCGGCAGCGCAGGGCGAGCTTTCCGGACGCCTGGTGATCGCCGCCGAGGGCCTGGAGAAATCGCTCGGGGGGCGACGGCTGGTGCACGGTTTCGGCACCCGCGTGCTGCGTGGCGACCGCGTCGGCATCGTCGGGCCGAACGGGGCGGGCAAGACCACGCTGTTGCGCTTGCTCACCGGCGGGCTGCCGCCCGATGTCGGGGAAGTGCGGCTCGGCACCGCGCTGCAAGTGGTGACGCTCGACCAGCAGCGCGCCAGCCTCGACCCGACGCGCAGCCTGGCCGACACGCTGACCGGCGGCGGCGACGACCGGGTGATCGTCAACGGCGAGAGCCGGCACGTCGTCAGCTACATGAAAGACTTCCTGTTCGCGCCGGAGCAGGCCCGCACACCGGTCGGCGTGCTCTCCGGCGGCGAGCGCGGGCGGCTGATGCTGGCCTGCGCGCTGGCGCGGCCGGCCAACCTGCTGGTGCTCGACGAGCCGACCAACGACCTCGATCTCGAGACGCTCGACCTGCTGCAGGAGCTGCTGGCCGAGCATCCCGGCACCGTGCTGCTGGTCAGCCACGATCGCGATTTCCTGGATCGCGTGGTCACCGCCACCATCGCCGCCGAAGGCGACGGACGCTGGGTGGAATATGCCGGCGGCTACAGCGACATGCTGGCCCAGCGCGCGCCCGCCACCGAGCCCGCAAGGCCGCCGCGTGCATCGCCCCGATCCGCTCCGCCGCCGCGCCCGACCACCCCGGACCGACGACTCAGCTTCAAGCAGCTTCACGCCCTGCGGACCCTTCCGGCCCGCATCGCGGCCCTGCAGCAAGAGGCCGACCGCTTGCGCGGCATGCTTGGCGACCCTGATCTCTACCGGCGCGACGCCGCACGCTTCGCCAGCGCGTCCGAGGCGCTGCAAGCAGCCGAGCGCGAGCTCGCCGACTCCGAGGAAACATGGCTCACGCTGGAATTGCTGCGGGAAGATATCGAAGGGACGTGAGCATGGATCGGCTGACAATCCTGCTCGCCGCTCTGCTGCTCTCGGGCTGCGGGCTGGCGGCAGCTCCTTGCCGGGTCGCCTCGGCTGGACTGAAGGTGGTGCCGGTCGTCGGGCATGCCGCGGCCACTCCCACCGATGGATGCGCGGCGGCGATCGACCCGTAGGCAACTGGGCTTGGCGCTGTGACGTTTCATGCTGGATTTGGGGGGCGCATCATCCGCCAGCGCACGCACCAGCCGACGACGAAGCGTCAGGGCACCCACCGCGTGCGTGGCGTCATTACCGTTGTCCAGGAGGGGCGCTTTGGCCTGCTCGGCGAGGACGGAGTGCATCTGCTGATGCAGCTCTCCGCCCATTGCCCGGCCAGCATCGAGACCCTGCAGACGGCGCAGCGCCAGGGCACCCGCGTCGCCGTCGATTGTGATGATCCCAAGGGTGTGCTGGTGCAGCGGGCACATCGTATCGTCGCTTTGGACTGAACCGGACGAGGGAACCATGAAGGAACTCAAGCAGGGCGTCGGAGAACGCGTGCGCGGCTTCCTGCGGGACTGGTCGGTGCCGCGCCAGCTCGCCGGCCAGAGCGCCACCACCAGCGCCGCCCGCAGCACGCAATCGGCGACGCTGCGGCCCCGGCTCGAGCAGGCCGACAAGGTGGGCACGGTGATCTGCCCTTACTGCGCCGTCGGCTGCTCGCAGCTGCTCTATGCCCGCGACAACCAGGTCATCCATGTCGAAGGCGATCCGCGCAGCCCGGTGAATGCCGGCACGCTCTGCCCCAAGGGCTCCGCGACCGCGGGGTGGCTGAACAGCCCGCTGCGCGAGACCCGCGTGAAATACCGCGCCCCCTACTCCGATCACTGGGAGGAACGCCCGCTCGATTGGGCGATGGACCGCATCGCCTTCCTCACCAAGCGCACGCGCGACGAGACCTTCGTCGAGCAGCTGCCGGACGGCACCACCGTGAACCACACGCTGGCGATGGGCTCGCTCGGCGGCGCCACCCTCGACAACGAAGAAAACTACGTCATCAAGAAGGTGTTCGGCGGCGCGCTGGGCATGGTCTGGATCGAGAACCAGGCGCGCATCTGACACTCCTCCTCGGTCCCCAGTCTGGGTGCCACCTACGGACGCGGCGCGGCGACGCTGCCGCAATGGGATCTCGCGAACAGCGACTTCGTGCTGATCATGGGCTCCAACATGGCGGAGAACCATCCCATCGCGTTCGGCCATGTGCTGCGCGCGAAGGATCACGGCGCCACCATCGTGCACGCCGATCCGCGCTTCACGCGCACCTCCGCCATGGCCGATATCTATGCGCCGGTGCGCGCCGGCAGCGACATCGCCTTCCTCGGCGGCATTATCCGTTACATCATCGAGAACGATCTATGGTTCCGGGACTACGCCCTGAACTACACCAACATCGCGACGATCATCGAGGAAGGCTATTCCGGACCGGAGGACAATGGCGGCGTGTTCTCCGGCTGGAACCCGAAGACCCGCTCCTATACCGCGGATAGCTGGCAATACGAAGGCGAGGAGGTGCCGTCCTCGCTCGCCGAGCATCTGCCGAGCACGACGCCGGAGCGGCGTGAGCACGCCAAGAAACTTTCGGAAGCGCCGCCGCCGACCGACCTGACCCTGCAGCACCCCAACTGCGTCTACCAGATCCTCAAGCGCCACTACGCCGCCTACACCCCGGAAAAAGTCGAAGCGGTCACCGGCTGCCCGCGCGACGTGTTCCTGAAGGTGTGCCAGGCGATGACGCGCAATTCCGGGCGCGAGCGCACCGGGGCCATCG
>JAFAYM010000260.1 GCA_019240395.1 Acidisphaera sp.
GGAATGAGGATGGTGAGGATGGCGCTTTTCCGGGCGAGCGAGTTGCTCGAGGAGGCGACCGCCAGCACCGCCAGCAGCATCAGTCGGCCGGCCAGCGGCGCCCGCCGCCACTGCCCCATGAGCAGCGCCAAGAACCCCGCGAGGAACAGGCCATAGCCGACCGCCCCGACATGCAGAAACATCAGCAGCCAGAAATTCTCGATGTCGGTGATCTCGAAGCGCAGCCCGAGCTGCGCGACCAGCTGCCCGATGCCCGCATAGTCCATGCCGAACAGCACCTGCCGCGGGCTGAGCAAGCCCAGCACGTGCCACTGCACGCTGCGGGCCTGCGCGCTACTGTCCCAATAGAAGCGCAGCACGATCCGCTCGCCGATCGAGGTTTTCGCCAGCAGCACGGCGGTCAGAGCAGGCAGCAGCAGCACGCTGCCGAGCACGAGAACCGCGTGCACCCGGCGCAGGCTGCGGTCGAGCGCGCGACGCAGCAGCGCCGCGGCCCCCCACACCACCAGGAAAAGCACCGTCACCCCCAGCGCGGCGCGTCCGCCGAAGCCGAGCAGCCCGACCATCAGGATGGGCAGCAGGATCGCCGTCACCGCCGGCTTCGGCCGCAGACCCAGCAGGAGGAAGATGCCGATCATCGTCACCGTGGCACCGGTGAGCGGATGGTCGTACAGCGCCGTGCCGCGGAACTCGCCGGGCAGCTCGACCAGCGCCTGGTCCAGCACCACCAGCGGGACCAGGTGCCGCTGCACCAGCACCTCGACGACGCAGATCACGGCGTTGACGACGACCAGTGCCAGGATCAGCGCGCCGACCAGCCGCCTGGCCTTCGCCGTCGCCTGGCCGAGCACGACGGCCAGCAGCCCGGCCGGCAGGAAGCTCTCCAGAAAGACGACGGCGTGGTCGGTGCCCGTCGTCAGCGCCGTGTACACCACGCAGAGCAGCATCATGGCGGCGAAGAACAGGGGGCCGGCCGCGCCCGCCGTCGCCGGGCGAAACGACAGGAAGAAGGCGGCGATCGCCAGGTAGGTGCCGGGGTGCAGCTTCACCAGCATGCTGCCGCCGGGCGCCGCATACGGGATGCCCAGGGCGAACAGCGCATTCGCCGACAGCGTCAGGTTCAGCGCCACGGCTGCCATCGCCAGGAGCACGGGGAACGAGAGGTCCCGCTGCCGCGGGGGGGAAAAATCCGCGACGGTCGGGGCTCGCAGCGCGCGGTCCATCAGGCAAGGCCAGGGGGCTTTGCCCCCTGGACCCCCATCGGCCCCCGAACCCCTTCGACTCTGGCGCGACGATGAGGCGGCGCGCGCTCCTCTGCGGCTTGGCGGGGGTTGGACGCACGGAGTGCAGTCTTCGGGATCTGGCAGCCGCCAAGGGCATCCGCTTCGGGTCGGAAATGCTCTGCCGCGAACTCGCCGATGCCGCCTATGCCGACCTGGTCCGCTGCCAATGCGGCATCATCGTCCCGGGCCTCGAGGCGAAATGGGACCATGTCGAGCCCACGGAGGGGGACTTCCGGTTCGCACCCCTCGATCGGCTGGCCGCCTTTGCCGGGGATGCCGGCTTGCAGCTGCGCCTGCATACTATTGTGTGGGGACTGGCGATGCCGCCCTGGCTGGTGGCTGCCCTTCACGAGGGCCGCGGCGAGACCGTGCTGCGCCGCCACATCGCCGCGGTGGTCGGGCGCTACCGCGGCCGGGCTAGCGCCTGGGACGTGGTGAACGAAGCCAGCGACCCGCGCTGGCGGCGCGGCCCGGAAGGCCTGACGCTCACCCCCTGGCGGACCGCCCTCGGCCCGCACTACGTCGAGCGCGCCTTCCGCCTCGCCGCCGAAGCCGACGACCGGGCGGTGCTGTTCCTCAACGACGACGACCTGGAATACGCGACCCCGGACGCCGAGGCCAAGCGCGCCACCTACCTGCGCCTGCTCGGCACCTGGCTGCGACGCGGGGTGCCGATCGGCGGCTTCGGCCTGCAGGCCCACCTCAAGCCGGAGCGGCCGCTGGCCGTCGACGCCTATCGGCGCTTCCTGGCGGAACTGGCCGGCATGGGCCTCGTGCTGCACGTCACCGAGCTCGACGTGCACGATGCGGCGTTGCCGGGCGATCCGGCGGCGCGCGACCGGGCGGTGGCCGACTGCTGCCGGCGGTATCTCGACATCGCCCTCGATGAGCCGGCGGTGAAGGCCGTGCTGACCTGGGGGCTGAGCGACCGCTATACCTACCTGAACACCGACCCGGCGGTGCGCCGGCCCGACGGGCAGCCGGCGCGAGGGCTGCCCTACGATGCCGATCTGCGGGCCAAGCCGATGCGCCAGGCGCTGATCGAAGCCTTCGCCCATGCGCCGCGCCGTACCGCCGGACCCGGCTGAGCGCTCACCCTCCGAGCCAACGCGGCGTGCGCCGGCGCCGGTTGAGGACGGCGCCGATGACCTGGCCGCCCATCCGCTCGACACCGGTCCTCAGGGCTTCGACAGCGTCGCCGCGCGTCGCCTCCGCCCGCACCACGAGCACGCTGCCGTCGCAGAAGCGCGAAATCGCAATCGCCTCCGGGGCCGTCGTCGCGGCCGGGCTGTCGAGCACCGTCACCGCATGGTCGCGGCGCAGCGCCTCGACCAGCTGGCCCAGCCTTTCGGCGGGCAGGCCCGGCAGCTTCCGGGCGGAAAGGCTGGCCCGGCGCAGATTGGGCGATCCCGCAACCGGGGAACTCGCCAGCATCAGCGGCAGGCCTGCCTCGAAGGCATCGACCAAGCTTGGCGCCGGGCTGTCGGCGTCGCGCGCCGACCCGCACTCCACCAGCAGGACCGATCGGCTGCGCTCGGCCGCCGCCATCTCGGCAAATCCGCGGGCCAGGGTCGTCGTGCCCTCGCCGGGATTGGCGGCGACGAATTGCACGACCATCGGCCGGTCCGGCGTCCGCAGCGCCTCGATGGCGTAATAGAGGCGGGCGATTTCGGGAAGCGGCGGCGGCGCATTCCGCGGCTCGGGGTGGCGGGTGAGTATCGGCCGGGCTTGTGCGCCGAGCCCCCGCCGCAGCACGGCCTCCGACATCACCCCTACTTCCCTCTGGAGCCTACTTATTGGTTAATATCATCCTCACAAACCTGCGTCCACGGTTGCATCGGCCGCGGGTCCTCGGGCGTGCGCTGCGGGTGCTGCGCGAACTCGGCCGGCACGGGCTGCACCGCATGCACAGCGGTGCTATGGACGGGAACGGGAAGAACGGGGACGGAAAGCACGGGAGCGGGCCGAACCGCCCCCGGGAGGGGAGGAACCTGGCAGTGGACGATGTTTCAGGAGTGGCGCGGCCGGCGGGCCCGCTGACGCTCGCCATCGACATCGGCGGTACCCGGCTCAAGGGTGGTACCCTGGCCGAGACCGGCGCCATGGTGGCCGGGCCGGTGCGCGTCGATACGCCCCATCCCGCGACGCCGACGGCGGTGGTGGACGCGCTCGTCACCCTGGTGGAGCCGCTGCGCCCGTTCGACCGCATTTCCGTCGGCTTCCCCGGCGTAGTGCGCCACGGCATGGTGATCACCGCCCCCAATCTGGGCACCCCCGCCTGGCAGGGCTCCCGCCTCGCGGCCGAGCTCAGCAAGCGGCTCGGCAAGCCGGTTCGGCTGCTCAACGACGCGAGCGTCCAAGGGCTCGGGGTCGTCGCCGGGCGCGGACTCGAATGCGTCATCACGCTCGGCACCGGCATGGGCTTCGCGCTGTTCCAGGACGGGCGGCTGCTGCCGCACCTGGAGCTCAGCCAGCACCCCGCGCGCAAGGGCAAGACCTACGACGAGTATATCGGCGCCGCGGCGCTGCGCGAGGTCGGCCGGCAGCGGTGGAACCGGCGTGTACAGCGGGCGATCGCCCAGATCGAGACGCTGGTGACCTACGACACGCTCTATATCGGCGGCGGCAATGCCAAGGCCATTTCCTTCGAGACGCCGCGCAACGTGCAGATCGTCTCCAACCAGGCCGGCATCACCGGGGGCATCCGGCTCTGGGACAAGCTGCTCGACGAGGCCTTCGCCGAGCCTGGGCCGCCGGTCACCGAGACGCTGGAGCGTCCCTGAGGATCACCCCTGGCGTGGGATTGGCTCAGACCCAGTGGCCGGGCACCCAGACCCAGCCGCCGCTCTCGCCATAGGTCCAGAAGCCGTCCTGCCACATGCCGCCATGGCCCGCGCGCGGGACCCACTCGCCCTCGCGCCAGAGATAGCCGTTGCCGACCCAGTCCCAATGCCCGGGCTGCCAAGTCAGCGGCCGCTCCGAGACCGGCGGCCTCGGCACCACTTCGGCGCGCGCCGGCGGCACCGGCGGATAGGGCGACTCGCGCACCGGCGCGACCACGCACCCCGTCAACATCAGCAGCCCGGCCAGCAGCAGGCCGGGGATCGGGCGTCTCATTCGGCTCTCCAAAGCTCGGCAAGCCGGCCGGTCCGGCGCCAGGCCCATTTGCGGTATGCACTTTGGCGTACGTGGATAGCGACGGCAAATCAGAGCGTGAGGACCGAAGGTGGAATCACCGCGGGTCTGATACGAGGTCCCATAGAGCGCCACCCATTGTCGTCACCCCCCGCGAAAGCGGGACCTTTGCGTAATACCAGCCGGGTTGGCGGGGGGCGGTGCGCCGAACAAAGACTTATACCGACGGTCATCATTCACGACCGTTGGTATACGTCTTGTTTGGGGGTGCAGCGGTTGGTGGGTGTAGGGGTTTGCGGGGTGGGACGAGGTCGGATAGCGGCGATTGGGTGACCGGGAGGGAGCTGGCCGGTCAGGTGGCAGACAGTCGGTCAGCAGCGCGGGCGAGGTTCCATCCTGTGAGGGTCAGCAG
>JAFAYM010000104.1 GCA_019240395.1 Acidisphaera sp.
GGAGCCTCGGCGGCCGTCGTCGTCTGCAGCGGCAGGAACGGCACCACGCCTTTGAGCTGGTCATCCACCACGATCGACGGCGTTTTGGTCAGGATCTCCTGCATCGTCTCGATGTAGAGCCGGCGCAAGGTGATGTCCTTGGCCACCGAATAAGCCGCGTAAACGCTAAGGAAGCGTTGTGCCTGGCCGGACGCTTCGGCCACCGCGGCTTGCTTGGCGCCCTCCGCCTCCGCGGTGATCCGCGCCGCGTCGCCGCGGGCCCGGGGCACGATGTCGTTGGCGTAGCTTTGCGCTTCGTTGCGGGCGCGCTCCGCGTCCGTGTTGGCGCGCTGCACGTCACGGAAGCTTTCGATGACCGCCGGCGGCGGGTCGACCTTCTGCAGCTGCACCTGGGTGATCTCCACCCCGGCCTTGTACTGGTCGAGCACCGCCTGCGCCCCATGCATCACCTCGGTCTCGATCTGCGCCCGCGCGTCGGTCAGCGCCGGCTGGATCGGCGTGCGGCCGATCACCTCGCGCATCACGCTCTCCGCCACCGACTTGACCGAGACTTCGGGGTGGCGGGTGTTGAACAGGAAGGCCGGGGCGTCGCTGATCTTCCAGAACACCGCGAAATCGATGTCGATGATGTTCTCGTCCCCGGTCAGCATGAGGCTTTCCTCCAGCACCTCGCGGGAGGGAAGGTCACGGCCGGAGGCGGAGCGGGGATCGATGCCTCCGGAGCGATAGCCGATATCGATGCGGTTGATCCGCGTCACCGCCGGCAGCTCGACCCGCTCGACAGGCCAGGGGATGTGGTAGTTGAGCCCGGGCGGGGCGGTGCGGGTGAAGGCGCCGAAGCGCAGCACCACGCCCTCCTCGTCGGGCTGCACGCGATAGAGGCCGCTGGCCAGCCAGATCGCCACGACCGCCATGCCGAGCAGCGCCGTGCCGCGGCCACCATGCAGCCAGAACGCCCCACCCGGCCCGCGCGGCAGTCGTCCACCCGGCAGCAGGCCGCGCACCAAGGCCTGCGCGCGGGCGATCAGCGCGTCGAGGTCGGGTCCCGGGCCGCCGCGGCCGCCGCCGCCCCAGGGTCCGCCCGGCGGTCCGTTCGGCTTGCCGGGGCCGCCCGGGCCATTGCCGCCGCCGGGAGGAGACCCCCAGGGTCCCGGCCCACCGTTGTTCCAAGGCATCTCTGTCGGCTCCTGACGGCTGCTCCGCCATTGGCGGATCGCTGCCGTTGCGTCATACCGGCGGCCGGCGACCGCGGGAAACTCGAGGGAAGGCAGGCGGGAGAGGGCCGGCGGCTTGCGGCCCTCCGGGACCGGGCCCGGCACGCTCCTTCACGCGGCTGCATAATGCCGACAGGGAAAGGTTTGCAAGCGAATGAGCGGAGCCACGCCGGAAACCGAGGCGGCGCTGCGGCAGGCATTGCGCGAAATCGTCGATCCCGCGACCGGGCGCGACATCGTCGATGCCGGCTTGGTCGAGGGCATCCAGCTGCGCGCCACTCCGGGCGGTCTGCTGGTTCAGGCGGCGCTCCACGCGGAGCGCGAGCGGGCCGCGGCGCTGGAGCCGCTGCGCCGGCAGGCGGAGGCGCTGCTCGCCCGCCAGCCCGGGGTCGCCAACGCCGCGGTGGTGCTGACCGCGCACAAGCCGGCGCCGCCCCCGCCGCCGCCCCGCGGGCAGGCGCAGCAGCCCCATCCTCCGCAGCAGAAGCCGCCCCTGCTGCCCGACATCGGTGCGATCGTCGCCGTCGCTTCGGGGAAGGGGGGCGTCGGCAAGTCCACCGTCGCCGTCAACCTCGCGGTCTCGCTCGCCCGCCAGGGCCTCAAGGTCGGCCTGCTCGACGCCGACATCTACGGCCCCAGCCTGCCGCGCATGCTCGGCCTGTCGCGCCGACCGGAGGTGAAGGCCGACCGGATGCAGCCGCTCGCCGCCTGGGGGCTGAAGGCGATGTCCATCGGCTTCCTTGTCGAGGAGGACACGCCGATGATCTGGCGCGGCCCGATGGTGATGGGCGCGCTCGAGCAGATGATGGGGCAGGTGGATTGGGGCGCCCTCGACATCCTGCTGGTCGACATGCCGCCCGGGACCGGCGACGCCCAGCTTACCATGGCGCAGCGCGTCGCGCTGAGCGGGGCGGTGATCGTCTCGACGCCGCAAGACATTGCCCTACTCGACGCCAGGCGCGGCGTGCGGATGTTCGAGAAGACCCGGGTGCCGGTGCTCGGCCTTGTCGAGAACATGAGCTTCTTCTGCTGCCCGGCCTGCGGCCACCGTGCCGAGATCTTCGGCCATGGCGGGGCGCGGCTGGAGGCGCAGCGGCTGGGAGCGGAGTTCCTGGGCGAGGTGCCGCTGCTGCTCGACATCCGCGAGGCTGCCGATGCCGGCACGCCGATCGTCGCGGCGGCACCGGAGAGCCAGGCGGCGCAGGCCTACGCGGCGATCGCCGCGCGCGTCTGGCGGAAAGTCGGGGAGCAGCAGAAAGCCGGCGCCGCTCCGCGGATCGTCATCAGTTAGGTTTGAGAGCGTGATTCAGACCTGCGGTGAGCCCACCTTCGGTCATCACGCTCTTAAAGCGATATCGGCCGAACCGGACTGCCTGCTCTCGCCAGAACTGCGTTGCCGCGCAACGAAGCCGGCTCGTCGAACACGTCGTGGGCGAGGGTGACGAGGCGATCGGCGGTCGATGGCAGACCGGCCCGGTCCGCCGCCTGGGCGAGCGCCAGCAACCGGTCCGACAGCACCAGCGGGCTGGTCACTCCCGGGTCGCCGGTGCGCCGGCCGCCGAGCCGCCGATCGAACGCGAAGCCGTTCCTGCTGAAGTGGGTCATCGGTTTCTCCTTCAGGCCTGGCCGGACCAGCCGGCGCTGAGGGATTTGAGACGGTTCCGCCTTGCGGGACTGTTAAGCCGCTAACACCCGAAGCACGCGCAGCCGCAGCAGCGAGGCCAGGTTCTCCCGCGGTGCGCGCCCGGCATCGGTCTCGGCGACCAGCGCCGCGGCGCTCTTGCCGTCCTTCTGCGCGATCGCGTCGAGCGCCTGCCAGAACTCCGGTTCCAGCGCCACGCTGGTGCGGTGCCCGCAAAGCGTGAAGCTGCGCTTGACGAGCATGCTCAGGCCAGCCGGGCGAGCGCCCAGCGTGCCGCATCGGCCACCGCCGGGTCGGGGTCGCCGGCGAGCCGGGCGGCGTGCGGCGCAAGTCCGCGATCGCCGGAATTGCCGATGGCGTAGAGCACGTTGCGCACGAACCGGTCGCGGCCGATGCGCTTGACCGGCGAGCCGGTGAAGAGCCGCCGGAAACCGGCATCGTCGAGCGCCGCCAGGGCGGCCAGGCGGGGCGCAGTGAGCTCGGGGCGAGCCCGCAGCGCCTCGCGGTCGGTGGCGCGGGCGAAGCGGTTCCAGGGACAGACCGCCAGGCAGTCGTCGCAGCCATAGATCCGGTTGCCGAGTTTTTCCCGCAGCGCGACGGGGACCGGTCCGCGATGCTCGATGGTCAGGTAGGAGATGCAGCGCGTGGCATCGAGCCGGTAGGGCGCGGGAAAGGCGTCGGTCGGGCAGGCGCGCTGGCAGCGCACGCAGCTGCCGCAGCGATCGGCGTGCGGCGCGTCCGGCGGGAGTTCGAGCGTGGTGTAGATCTCGCCGAGGAACAGCCAGGAGCCGAAGCGGCGGGACACCAGATTGGTGTGCTTGCCCTGCCAGCCGAGACCGGCCTGCTGGGCCAGCGGCTTCTCCATGACCGGCGCGGTATCGACGAACACCTTCACCTCGGGGCCGAAGCGCGACACCACGAATTGCGCGAGGTGCTTGAGCATCCCCTTGACGAGGTCGTGGTAGTCGCGGTTGCGCGCATAGACCGAGAGCGTGCCGCGGTCGGGCTGCCCCAGGCTCGCCAGCGGGTCGTCCTCCGGCGCGTAGGAGAGGCCGAGCGAGATCACGCTGCGTGCCTCGGGCCACAGGGATCGCGGGTGGCTGCGCGCCTCGGCGTGGGAGGCCAGCCACCCCATGTCGCCATGCTGGCCGGCGGCCAGGAACTCGCTGAGGCGGTGGCGCGCCTCCGGCCCGAGTGCGGCCGGCGCGAAGCCGACCGCATCGAAGCCGAGGGCCAGCGCCCGGCCGCGGATGGCTTCAGCCGCGTCCACGGTTCAGCCGCGTCCGCGGTACGGGGGCACGTCCTGCGCCGGGATCCAGGCGCCCTCGGGCGGCGCCCCGGTCTGCCAGAACACGTCGATCGGCATGCCGCCGCGAGGGTACCAGTAGGCGCCGATGCGCAGCCACGCCGGCTCAAGCAGCTCGACCACCCGCCGCGCGATCAGCAGGGTGCAGTCCTCATGGAAGGCGCCATGGTTGCGGAAGCTGTTGAGAAACAGCTTCAGCGACTTGCTCTCCACGATCCACTCCGCGGGGATGTAGTCAAGCACGAGGGTGGCGAAATCCGGCTGGCCGGTGAGCGGGCAGAGCGAGGTGAATTCGGGAAAGGTGAACCGGACGACATAGGAAAAGCCCCGATGCGGGCTGGCCACCCGCTCGAGCCTGGCCGCGTCCGGACTGGCCGGGATCGGCGTCGGCCGGCC
>JAFAYM010000201.1 GCA_019240395.1 Acidisphaera sp.
GTGGCGAAGCCGCGATGGCGGGCCAGGGTGCGGCGCGCCGCGGCGTCGGAGCCCGCCCCGGTGTCCTGCCACGGGCGGTCCGCGGAGGATGCTGTTCCAGGCTGGCTCATGCGGCCCCGACGCTAAGCCCGCCTCTGCCCTAGCGGCAAGCAGCGGCGGCCGGCATGCTGGCGGCCAACCCCGGAGGAAGCAGCCGATGACCGATTTCGTCCTCATGCACGGCGCTTTTCACGGCGGCTGGTGCTGGGCGCCGGTGGCGGAGCGTCTGCGCGCGGCCGGCCATCGCGTCTTCACCCCGACGCAGACCGGACTCGGCGAGCGCCGTCACTTGCTGTCGAAGGACATCACGCTCGAGACCTTCGTGCGCGACCTGACGGAGGTGATAGAGGCCGAGGAGCTGACGGATGCGGTGCTGGTCGGTCACAGCTTCGGCGGCAATGCGATTTCTGGGGCGGCGGACCGTATGCCCGAGCGCATCCGCCGGCTCGTCTATTTCGACAGCCTGATCCTGGAGAACGGCGGCAGCCCGGCGGAGCGCTATCCCCCGCCGGTGTGGGAGGCGCGGCGGCAGCTCGCGGAGACGACGAGCGGGGGCGTGAGCGTGCCGGCGCCGAGCCCGGCCGAATTCGGCGTGAAGCCCGGCCCGGCGTTCGATTGGCTGGCCCGGCGGATGACCCCGCACCCGTTCGGCACCTTCACCAGCCGCCTCGCCCTCGACAACCCCGTCGGCAATAGCCTGCCCTGCACCTACATCACCTGCACCGAGCCGCTGCATGCGGCCCTGGCGTCGACCCGCGACTGGGTCCGCGATCGGCCGGGCTGGCAGCTCCGCGAAATCGCCGACTGCCACGACGTGATGGCCACCGACCCCGAGGCGTTCACCGCGCTGCTGCTCGACATCGTCGGCGGGGGCTAGCCAAACCTGTCCTGACATTCTGCTCCAGAGGGGGGTCCAGTGATCACGGGTTCACAGATCGCGCCGGGAGGCGCCGGGTCGGATCATCGGCCCAACGCGCGCCAGCCCGGTTTCGCGACCCGCGCCATCCACCACGCCTACGACCCGGCCGATCACCAGGGCGCGGTCGCCCCGCCGGTCTACTTCACCTCGACATACGCCTTCCCGAGCGTCGCGGAGAACGAGGAGGCGGCGGCCCAGGGCGGGGTGCTCTATGCCCGCGAGCACAACCCGACCACCGCCATCCTCGAGGCCCGGCTCGCCAGCCTGGAGGGCGCCGAGGCCTGCCTCGCCGTGGCCACCGGCATGGCGGCGGTCGGCACGCTCATGCTGTCGCTGCTCTCGCAGGGCGACGAGGTCGTGGTGCACCGGACGCTCTACTCCAACACGGTGGCGCTGACCGAGACGGGGCTGCCGCGTTTCGGCATCAGGGTCGTCCCGGTGGACCTCGCGGAGCCGGCCAATCTCGACGCGGCGATCACCGCACGGACGAAGCTGGTCTACTTCGAGACGCCGGTGAACCCGCTCAGCGCCGTGCTGGACATCGCGGCCATCGCCGCACGCGCCCACGCCGCGGGCATCGCCGTGGCGGTGGACAGCACCTTCGCCTCGCCCGCGCTGCAGCGCCCGCTCGAGCACGGGGCCGACCTGGTGATCCATTCGCTGACCAAATACATCAGCGGCCACGGCGACGTGCTGGGCGGCGCGGTGCTCGGCCGGGCCGAGACGATCAGCCAGCTGCACAGCCATGGGCTGCGCTATCTGACCGGCGCGACGCTGTCGCCCATGGCGGCGGCGCTGATCCTGCGTGGCCTCAAGACGCTGCCATTGCGCATGGAGCGGCACGGGAGCAGCGCGCTGGCGATCGCCGACATGCTGGAGAAGCACCCGGCCGTGCGGTGGGTCAGCTACCCCCAGCTCGCCTCGCATTCCGGCCACGCCGTTGCCTGCAAGCAGATGTCCGGCGGGTCGGGGATGCTCGCCTTCGGATTGCACGCGGGATTCGAGGGCGCCCGGCGGTTCATGGACCGGCTCTCGCTTATCGCCCGCGCCGTCAGCCTGGGCGACGCGGAATCGCTCGTGATGCATCCGGCGAGCCTCAGCCGCGCGCGCAAGGCCCTCCGCCCGGAGGCCCACCTGACCGAGGGCGTGGGGGAAGACCTGATCCGCCTGTCCGTCGGGCTGGAGGACGCGGACGACCTGCTCGACGACCTTCGGCACGGTTTGGCGGGAGTCTGACCTCCTCCCCACTACCAGGTCTCGGGCGCGCCGACTCATAAGTCATTCCCGCGAAAGCGGGAATCTATGTGCGGCGTGGACCCCCGCTTTCGCGGGGGTGACGATAATGGGTGGCGCGCTGTGGGACCTCGTATAACGCCGCGGTCAGGGGCGGTCGGGGGCCGGCGTCCGGGTGATTTCCGGGTCGTCGATCAGGTCGGTCAGCACCGCCACGGCGACCTCGCGGGCAATGCCGGCCTGCTCGGCCTCCGCCAGCAAGGCCGCCAGCCTGGGCAGCATCCACTCATGTGCGGGCGTCTGCGTCATCGGCATCAATTCCCCGGCCGGGAAATCACCCGGACATGCTCCGCCCTCCCCGCCCCGGCGCCGGAAAGCGCGGCCAGCACGCCGATCACCAGGCACAGCAGGCCGACCAGTTGCCAGTCGCCGGTCCAGCCGCGCAGCAGCCCGGCGGCCAGCGGTCCCACCGAGGCGAGGACGTAGCCGACGCCCTGCGCCATGCCGGACAGATGCGCCGCGACGTGCGGATCGGGGGCACGCAGGACGATGATCATGAGCGCCAGGGCGATCAGCGCCCCCTGCGCCAAGCCGAGGATCACCGCGCAGAGCCAGATCGACCACAGCGGCGCCGCCGCGCAGCCGAGCAGGCCGACCAGGCAGACCACGATCCAGAACACGTTGCTGGCGCGCTGGTCGCGCCCGCGCGTCGCCAGCCACGGCGCCACCAGGCACGCCACCGCCTGGGCGACCACCGAAATGCTCAGCACCCAGCCCGCATCCGCCGGGCTCATCCCGCGATCGCGCAGCATCGGCGCCAGCCAGCCGAACACGATGTAGGCCAGCGCCGATTGCAGGCCCATGAAGAAGGTCACCTGCCAGGCGAGCCTGTCGCGCCACAATCCGCTCACCGTCCAGGCGACGTGCCGGGTCCCATGGCTGCGCCGCGGCAGCTGCGTCGCCCACAGCACGGCGGCCAGCACGGCGGGTACGGCGCTGGCCGCGAGCGACCACGACCAGGAGCCGAGCACGTCCATCAGCGGCACCGCAGCCGCTGCCGCAACCGCCGCGCCCGCGCACAGCGCCATGGAGTAGAGGCCGGTCATTCCGGCGACCTGGCCCGGAAAGTCGCGCTTCACCAGGCCGGGGAGCAGCACGTTCACCACGGCGATCGCCGAGGTCGCCAGGATCTGCCCGGCGAACAGCGCCGCGGCGGTCGGCAGCCCGCGCAGAGCCGCCCCGAACGCCAGCAGCCACAGCACGGCGAGCAGCGCCCGCTCGGTGCCCAGCCGGCGCGCGAGCAGCGGGCTGAACGGGGCGAACAGCCCGAAGCACAGCGACGGCAGAGTGGTCAGCACGCTGGTGCCGGCCGGACCCAGCCCGGTGGCGTGCGCTGCTTCCGGAAGAACCGGACCCAGCCCGGTCACCGCCATCCGCAGATTGGCCGCCACCAGCACGATGGCGGCCGCCAGCATGACCAGGCCGGCGCGCGAGCGCCCGGGCGGCGCCGGCGGCGACCGATCGATCTCGGCATCGACGAGCAGCGCGTCGCTGGCAGCGGTCTCCAGGTCAGGCGGGGGCATCGGGCCTCTGGGCGGGGATGGCACGGCGGTGGTAGGCCATGCGCCGCCGCCCGCCAAGGCACCATCCGGGGGGCGCCCGAGCGGGACCATGAGGACACATAATGGATTGGAGCGGCCGCAAGATCCTGGTGACCGGCGGCGCCGGCTTCCTCGGCTCCAATCTGTGCCACCGGTTGGCCGGGCTCGGCGCCCGGGTGACGGCGCTGGACGGCTTCCTGTTCGGGGGCGGCGCCAACCCGGCCAACCTGGATGGCGCCGGCGTCGAGCTGGTGCGCGCCGATATCCGCGAGGTCGACCTCCGGCCGCTATGCGAGGGGGCAGAGATCGTGTTCAATCTCGCCGCGCAGACCAGCCACATGGGCGGCCAGAAGGACCCGCTGGCCGATATCGCGGTGAACGCGGTGGCGCAGGTGCGGCTGATCGCCGCCGCGCGGGAGGCGGCGCCGGAGGCCGTCGTTGTGCATGCCTCCACGCGCCAGTTCTACGGCCGCCCGCATCGTCTTCCCGTGGACGAGGAACACCCGATCGCCCCGCCCGACGCCAACGGCGTATCGAAATTCGCCGGCGAGCAGTACTGGATGCTTGAGCACCGGGTGCATGGGCGGCCCGTGGTGTCGCTGCGGCTGACCAATTGCTACGGCCCACGGCTGCGCATCCGCGACGCGCGGCAGACCTTTCTCGGGCTGTGGCTGCGCCAGGTGCTCGAGGGCAAGCCGTTCGAGGTGTGGGGCGGTGCGCAGTTGCGCGACCTCACCTATGTCGATGACGTCACCGCCGCCTTTCTTGCCGCTGCCACGGAGCCCTCCTGCCACGGGCGGGTGTTCAATGTCGGCGGCACGCCGCCGGCGTCGCTGCGCGAGATCGCCGACCTGCTGACGGCGATCGTCGGGGGCGAGGCGCACTATTTGATGCGCGAGTTTCCCGCCGACCGCGCTCGCATCGACATCGGCAGCTACCACGCCGACGACACCGCGTTCCGCGCCGCCGCCGGATGGCAGCCGACGGTCGGGCTGGAGGACGGCATACGCCGCTCGCTCGAATGGTTCCGCCCGCGGCTGGGCGCCTATCTCTGATGCCGATCACCCTCTGATGCCGATGATCGTGCCGCAGGCCGATCCCGGCGCGGGCTATCGCGCGCTGCGTGCAGAGATCGACGCGGCGGTCGCCCGGGTGCTCGCGTCGGGCTGGTACATCCTCGGCGAGGAGGGTGCCGCGTTCGAGGCGGAGTTTGCGGCCTGGCTCGGCACCGCGCACGCCATCGGCTGCGCCAGCGGCACCGACGCGCTGGTGCTGGCGCTGCGCGGCCTCGGCATCGGCCACGGTTGCGCGGTGGCAACCGTCTCGCACACTGCTGTCGCAACGGTGGCGGCAATCGAGATCGCCGGCGCGGTGCCGGTGCTGATCGACATCGATCCGCTGCACTACACCATGGATCCCGTCGAGCTGACCGCCGTGCTGGAGCATCCGCCGGCGTCGCTGCCGCCGATCCGCGCGGTGATCCCGGTGCATCTCTATGGCCAAGCCTGCGATCTGCCGCCCATCCTCGCCGCGTGCGCGAGACACGGCGTGGCGGTCATCGAAGATTGCAGCCAGGCGCATGGCGCGACGCTCGGCGGGAGGAAGGTCGGCACCTTCTCCGAGATCGCCGCGTTCAGCCTGTATCCCACGAAGAACCTCGGCGCGCTGGGCGACGCCGGCGCGCTCGCCACCAACGACGCGGCGCTCGCCGCGCGCATCGGCGCCCTGCGCCAGTATGGCTGGCAGGAGCGCTACGTCTCCGCCGAGAGGGGCATCAACTCGCGCCTCGACGAGGTGCAGGCGGCGATCCTGCGCGCCCGGCTGCCGCACCTCGATGCGCAGAACGCGCGCCGACAGGCGATCGCCGCCGCCTACGATGAGGCCGTCCCCGATCCGCCGGCGCGGCGCGCGGCGGCCGGGCATGTGTTCCATCAATACGTCATCCGCAGCACGGACCGCCCGGCGCTGCAGACGCGGTTGCGTGCGGAAGGGATCGGCACCGCCGTGCATTACCCCGTGCCCGTGCATCGTCAGCCAGCCTACAGGAACCGGGTGGCACTCGGCCCGAGCGGCTGCCGGGAGTCGGAGAAAGCCTCGGAGGAGATCCTCAGCCTGCCAATGTTTCCGGAGCTGACGGACGCGCAAGTCGCGCATGTCTGCGAACAACTAAGCACGGCCAGGGGCTTCGCCCCCGAGCGCTAAAGTGGGGGGACCCCATTGGGGCCCGTCGGCCCCAAACCGATTACTTAAAATGCCAGTTCTTGGCGCCGACTCATAACCGTCATTCCCGCGAAAGCGGGAATCCATGTGCGGCGTGGACCCCCGCTTTCGCGGGGGTGACGATAATGGGTGGCGCGCGGTGGGACCTCCTAATAAGAGGGGTCTGGGGTCCCCTGACCCCAGCGGGTCGAGGGCAGAGCCCTCGCCTTCCTTACTTGCTGCTCACCGGAGGATAGTACTGCGGCGCCTCGGTACGGGCGAACATGCCGTAGTCGCGGATGATCCTCACCGTGCGATGCCGCGTGCCGGGCGAGGCGTCCACCCAGGCCTTCGCGGCCTGCGCATCGCGCCAGAAATTCAGTGAGAGGAAGTGACCGGGCCGGGTGATGCTCTCGAACAAATCCCACTCGACGGCAGAGGCAGCGCCGCCGATCCGTGCTTCGCTCACGGTGGCGAGCTTGGCGATCCCGACCTCCGTCTCGTCGAAGCGCTGGCCGGGCAACGCCCCGTGCTGCGTGTCGGCAACGATCTCGCCGACGCGCAGATGGTAGTCGCGGAACACCTGGTTACGCCCCTTCTCCTGCACCTCGTGGTGCAGGCCCAGCGTGCGCCAGCGGATCAGCGCCTTCTCGTCCCGCCAGATCGAGAGCGACACCAGCCAGCCCTCGCGGCGCTTGCTGGCGAACCGCTCGTTGTCGAGAAAGCCGTCGATCTTCTCCAACTCGGGCTTCAACAGTCCGGCGTAGCGGAGATAGTCGTCCCAGCGTTCCGGCTTCGGATTGACCTCGAAGATCACAGCGAACATGCGTCGTCTCCCGTTCACGCCGGGGCAACCATACGCGCCCGCTCGCCGGATCGCTTCGGCGGATGCCGAAGCGATCGGGGATGGCGTGGCCGCCGCGGCAGCCTATTTCTCCGGGATGCCCGCCGCATCCCCGCCCCTGGCCGAAATCGCCGCCCTGATCGGCAGCCCCGCGCGCGCCAACATCCTGACGGCGCTGCTCGACGGCCGCTCGCTCACCGCCAAGGAGCTGGCGCACGCCGCCGGCGTCTCGCCGCAGACCGCCAGCGGCCATCTCGCTCGGCTGACCGAGGCCAAGCTCCTGACCATCGCGAGGCAGGGGCGACACTCGTATTTCCGCCTGGCTTCGCCGCTGGTCGGGCGGATGCTCGAAAGCATCATGGCGGTCGCCGCCGACGGACCGCCCCGCTACCAGCCGCGCTGGCGCGGCGGCGACATGCTGCGCACCGCCCGCACCTGCTACGACCATCTCGCCGGACGCCTCGGCGTGGCGCTGGCCGACACCCTGGTGCAGCGCGAGCACGTCGTGCTGGCCGAGGACGGCGGCGTGGTGACGCCGGCCGGCGAGGATTTCCTCAGCCGTTTCGGGATCGAGCTGTCGAACCTCGGCCGCGGACGGCGGGCGTTCTGCCGTCCCTGCCTGGATTGGAGCGAACGGCGGCCGCATCTCGCGGGAAGCCTCGGCGCCGCCATCGCCTGTCGCTGCTTCGAGCTGGGGTGGATTGCCCGGCAGCGGGATACGCGCGCCGTGCACGTTCCGCTACAGGGGCGCACGGGATTCAAGACAACGTTCAATATCGAGCTCAGGGAAGAAAGCGAGGGGGCTTCGCCCCCTCGACCCCCACCAAAGGCAATGCCTTTGGAAACCATTACCTAAGCGGCGCGCTCGCCTTCCATCGGAGCAGCCAGCGCGGCTTGCAGGGCGTCGTCGACCGTCTCCAGCCAGACGAAGCGCAGCCGCTCCCTGGCGCTGGCGGGAATGTCGTCGAAATCGCGGCGGTTGCGGGCGGGCAGCAGCACCGTCTCGATACCGGCGCGCAGCGCCGCCACCACCTTCTCCTTGATGCCGCCCACCGGCAGCACCAGTCCGCGCAGGCTGATCTCGCCGGTCATCGCGATCGACGCATTCACCGCGCGACCGAGCATCAGCGACGCCAGCGAAACGAACATCGCGACACCGGCCGAAGGACCGTCCTTGGGCGTCGCTCCGGCCGGCACGTGCAGATGGATGTCGCTCTTCTCGAACAGCGCCGGGTCGATGCCCAGCGATTCGGCGCGGCTCTTGACGAGGCTCAGCGCCGCCTGCGCACTCTCGCGCATCACCTCGCCGAGCTGCCCGGTCAGGATCAGCCGCTGGCCGCCCGGCACGCGCGTCGACTCGATGAACAGGATCTCGCCGCCGACCGGCGTCCACGCCAGTCCGGTCGCCACCCCCGGACTCGCCAGACGCTCCGCCACTTCGGATTCGAAACGCCGCGCCCCGAGGATCGGCGCGATGTCGTCCGCGCCGATATGGATCGGCCCCGGCGCGCCCTCGGCGATGCGCACCGCCGCATTGCGCAGCACCGAGCCGATCTCGCGCTCCAGGTTCCGCACCCCCGCCTCGCGCGTGTAGTGGCGGATGATCGTCAGGATCGCACTCTCGTCCAGCTCCACCTGGGCCGCGGTCAGGCCGTTCTGCTCGAGCTGCCGCGGCACCAGATACGGAACGGCGATCGCCAGCTTCTCCTCCTCGGTGTAGCCGGAGAGCTGCACCACCTCCATGCGATCGCGCAGCGGTCCGGGGATCGTGTCGAGCACGTTGGCGGTGGCGATGAACAGCATGCGGCTCAGGTCGAACGGCACGCCGAGATAGGTGTCGCGGAACGTCGAATTCTGCTCGGGATCGAGAACCTCCAGCAGGGCGCTCGAGGGATCGCCCTGGAAGCCGCCGGCGCCGAGCTTGTCGATCTCGTCCAGCATCATCACCGCGTTGCGCGATCCGGCGCGGCGGATACCCTGGATGATGGTGCCGGGCAGCGCACCGATATAGGTGCGGCGGTGGCCGCGGATCTCCGCCTCGTCATGCACACCGCCCAGGCTGACCCGCACGAACGGCCGCCCGGTGGCGCGCGCGATGGACTGCCCGAGCGATGTCTTGCCGACACCCGGCGGCCCGACGAAGCACAGGATCGGCCCCTTGCCCTTCGGGTTGAGCTTTCGCACCGCCAGGAATTCGATGATCCGGCGCTTGATCTTGTCGAGATCGTGATGGTCGTGATCGAGCACGCGGCGCGCCTCGGCGACATCGATCGGCGCCTCGACCGGCAGCTTCCACGGCAGCTCGGTCAGCCACTCGAGATAGGTGCGCACCATGCCGTATTCGGCCGCACCCTCCGGCATACGCTCCAGCCGCGCCAGCTCGCGCCGCGCCTGCTGCTCCGCCTCCTCCGGCATGCCGGCTTCATCGAGCGCGCGGCGCAGGGGGCCCAGCTCGGCCGAGCGCTCGTCGCCCTCCCCCAGCTCCTTCTGGATCGTCTTCATCTGCTCGCGCAGCAGGAACTCGCGCTGCCGCCCCTCCATGGTCGCGCGCGTGCGTTCGTCGATGTCGCGCGACAGCCGGAGCACTTCGAGGCGATAGGCGAGATGCCAGAGCACACGCTCCAGCCGCGCCCGCAGATCGACGGTCTCCAGGATCTCCTGCTTCTCCGTTGACGAAAGATCGAGGAAGCCGGTCACCAGATCGGCCAGCATGCCGGGAAGCTCGACGCCGCTGACCGTGGCGACCAGTTCCTGCGGCACGTTTCGCATCAGCTGCAGGCCTTCGAGCGCGCGCTCGCGCAGCTGTAGGACCCGGGCGTCGATCTCGGCGCCCCGTTCCACCGGCTCGGGAACACGGCGCACCCGGCAGGCGAAGAAGGCGCCGCCTTCGACTTGCGAGAGCAGCCGGACGCGCGTCAGCCCCTGCAGGATGGCGTGGTGCGTTCCGTCCGGCGCGGTGAGATAGCGCAGGACGCGGCCCTCGGTGCCGATCGGGTGCAGATCGGCAAGCCCCGGCTCCTCCGTGGTCGGATCGCGCTGCAGCACCACCGCCACCGTCCGGTTCGCCCGCACCGCTTCCTGCAGCGCAGCGACACTGGCCGAACGCCCGACCACGAGCGGCATCAGCACACCCGGCAGGAGGACGGTCTCGCGCACCGGCACGACGAGAAGCTCGTCGGTGTCGCTGGCGGATTCCTGGTTTGCGCTCATCAGGATTTCCGCAGGACCAGGGTAAGAAGCCCATCGCGCAGGTCTCGCCGGGCGAGCTCGTAGCTGCCCGCCGGCAGCCGCACGCGGCGCAGAAAGCGGCCATGCGGGATTTCCAGCCGATGCAGATGCGCCCGGCGCAGGTCATCCGGCCAGCGTCGGACACCGCTGATCGCCAGTTCCCCGCCGCCGAAGGACACGTCGATCTCCTGCGCGTCCACACCCGGGAGCGCTGCGAGCAGGATCAATTCGCGCTCGGTCTCCAGGATGTCGAGCGGCGGCTCCCACCCCTCGGGCGCGGGCTGGAAGAATTGCCGGTGCAGGCGATCGGCACGCGCCAGCAACGCGACGGCCTCCGCCCACATCACGTCGGTCGCGCGGTAGGGCATGAGCTGATCCTACAAACCGGGATGCGGCGAGAATCTCTCGGGGCTAGCCGAAGGCTCCCGCCTGCGGCTCGATATGGCGACTGCGCAGGCGGAATGAAAGCACCAGCAGGACGATGCCGAAGGCGAAGGCATAGCCGCCGAGCCACCAGGTCAGCACCACCGCCCCGGCGACCGGGAACATGAACAGCAGGAGGCCCCAGACCACGGAGATCAGGCCGCAGAGCAGCAGCAGCCACCGCCCATGCGTCAGATGCAGGCGGAAGGCGGCGATGGTCATGGCAATGCCGGAAACCACGGCCCAGGCGCCGAGAAGGGTGACGAAGACGAACACCGTGACCGCCGGCAGCACGAAGGCCACCGCTCCGGCGATGATGTCCACCACTCCCTCCAGGATCAGCAGCCCCCAGCGCTGATGATGCGCCGCCGCGCGCGCCGCCGAAACGATGGCGAACAGGCCGTCCACCAGCATGTAGACGGCGAACAGCAGGACCAGCGAGGCGATGGTCACGCCGGGCAGGAACAGGGCGACCAGACCGAAGAGAATGGCGAAGACGCCGCGCAGCGCGACGGCCCACCAGTTGTAGGCGAGGATCGCACTCCGCGCCGCCATCCCCGTCGGATAGGGAGCGCCTCCCGCTCCGGGCCCGGCCGTGACGCCCATGGGTTTCTCCTGCTGCTCGATCCGGTTCAGGAAGCCGGGGTGCCGCCGCCTGCCCCGGTCTCAGGCTGGGAACCCTGGCTCGCACCCGATCCGGCCTGCACTTGTATCCGCCGCTTGCTCTCCCGCAGCTGCGCCTTCGGCACGGTGACGGTGAGAACGCCGTTCTCGAAACTGGCCTGCACCTGCTCCGGATCGGCCTGGAACGGCAGGCGCAGCGAGCGCTGGAAGGTGCCGTAGCTGCGCTCGGTGAAGTGAAAGTCCTGACGCTCCTGCTTGCGCTCGAATTTCTTCTCGCCGCGGATCGTCAGCAGATCGTCCTGCAGCGTCACGTCGAGGTCTTTCTCGGTGACACCGGGCAGCTCCGCGGTGATGCGCAGGGCGTTCTCGGTCTCCGACACGTCGATGCGCGGCATCAGCATGCCGCCGCCTTCCTGCGCCTCCTGGCCCGGCGCGAGGCCGCCGCGCAGGGCGCTGTCGAACAGGCGGTTCATTTCGCGGTGCAGCGTGAGAAAGGGGTCGGCGCCGCCGGTCGTCGGCAGGCCGAAACCGAAGGGGGTCACGGATTGACGGGCCATTTCGCGCTCTCCTCTAGCCAGCACGTCCGATGCCTATGAAGTGCAGCCGCGGGCCGGTTCAAGAGCCTGCCAGCAAGGGTTGCAGCGCCGCCTCGGGTACGCGGGTGGCGCCGGTCGCGGCTTGCAGGACGGCCGGCGCCAGCCGCCCGAGACCGATCAGCGCCGACTGTCCGAGGCGCCAGGGGCCGAGGCGCCAGCTCCCGAAATGGTAGAGCGCCGAGGCCAGCCGGACCGGCCGGGCCAGAGTGTTTCGCATGTCAGCATGAAACGCGGCCGCGCCCCCGCCGGCCAGCAGCGCCGCCGCGGCGGCGAATCCGGTGTGCAGCGCCATCGAGATGCCGTCCCCGGAGAATGACGGGATGACCGCCATCTGGTCGCCGAGCCGGAACAGCCCCGGGGGATCGTCGGCTGCCGCTTCGTGCACGAAGCCATAGGGAACCCGGAAGATCGACAGCGGGCGCGCCAGCAGCGGCATTGCACCGGACAGCCGGTCGCCGAGATGCGGGCTCTCCCGCTGCAGGGAGGCGAGCAGAGCCGACCAGCCCTCGCCGACGCTGCGCAACCGCGCGCGATTGACGAGGAAGCAAAGCGTGGCGATCCCGTCCTCGATCAGTTGCAGCCCGGCATAGCCGTCGCGCAGCATGGCGATGTCCACGCGGCCGCGCAGCGCGACGCGCTGGTCCGGTGCGAGCGCCAGGTGCATCTTGAAGCCGACGAGATCGTCCGCGGCGCGCGCCAGGCGGCGGCGGGCGCCGCGCAGATCGTGCTTGCCGGTGGCCAGCAGGCAGGTCGCCGCCCGCACCGGCTCCATGCCTTCGACGGCGAGCGTGACCGCCCCGCCCGTCACCGACAGGCTGCGGATCGTGCGCCCGCGCAGCACGCGCACGCCGGTTTGCGCCGCGCGCTGCAGCAACGCCTCGTCGAGGCGGCGCCGGCTCAGGCCCATGCCCCGGAATGGCAGCTTCGCCACCGTCATGGCGCGGCCGCGCCCCAGGCCGAGATGGGTGATCGGCTGGGCACCGAGGGCGGGCAGATCGACGCCCAGCCGCGCCAGATAGAGCTGCGCCTCCCGCGAGAGGAACTCGCCGCAGATCTTGTGCGCCGGCGCGGCTTCCCGCTCGATCAGCGTCACCTCGCGCCCGGCCCGCGCGAGCAGGCAGGCGGCAGCACTTCCCGCGGGACCGCCGCCGGCGACGAGCACGGCATTCATTTGCGCCGCTCGACGCAAAGCCGGAAGGGCATGTGCCAGCTGACCCGGGCCTGCGTCACCCCGGCCGCCGCGAGCCGCGCCCGCCAATCGGCACGGCGAAAGGCACGCGCGATCGAGAGCGGGCCGTCATGCCGCACGAAGCGATGCCACCGCGCCGCCCAGGCGAGCGCGCGAAAGCCGTGCAGGGCGACGGCATGACGGTGCAGGTCGTTGACGAACCAGCCGCGCTCGGCGTGACGCTCCATCCAGCGCAGGAAGCGTTCCAACTCGGGGTCGGAAAGGTGGTGGGTGAACAGCGCGCTGATGATGAAATCGTAGTGTCCCTCCGGCCGGAACGCGAAGACGTCGCCGGTGTGGTAGCGAATATCCATGTCCTCCGGCGTCGCTCCCGCGGCGGCCAGAGCACTCCACGGATTGAGGTCGACGCCGCTCAACGCGAGACGCAAGCCGCGGCGCTCGCCCCAGCGCCGGATCGCTCGCAGCATGTCGCCGTAGCCGTAGCCGACATCGAGCAGGCTCAGCCGCGTGCCGCGCGGCAGCCCGGCGGTCATGCGGTTCAGCCAGGCGAAAGTCGGGCGATGCGCGAGGGTCAGCCGGTTGACGGCGGCGAGATCGGCGAGACAGCGGCGGAAATCCTCGGCTTCGACCGGCTCGGTGTCCATCAGCTCCGGCTGCGTGCTGCGGCGGGAGAGATCGATCACGCCAGCCGGAACCGGAAGCTCTCGGCCACCATCCCGGGGCCGAACGCCATGGCGAGCCCGCGCCCCGGCACCGCTTCGTGCAGCATCCGCTCGAGCACGAACATCACCGTCGCCGACGACATGTTGCCGTAATCGTGCAGCACGGCGCGCGAATGGCGCAGCGCCGCGGCGGCCAGCCCATAGCCCTGCTCGACGGCGTCGAGAACGGTGCGGCCGCCGGCGTGCACCGCCCAGAGATCATAGTCCTGCGCCGCCCGCCCGCGCAGCAGCCCGCCAGCGTCGGAGCGCACGCGGTCGGCGCGCAGCGCCTGCACGATGCGGCCGGGCACCTGGCCGGAAAGCCGCATGTCGAAGCCGCCGTCCCTGACATGCCAAGTGATGAGGTCGCGGGTTTCCGGGATCACGGCGGCGCGGAAATCCTCGAGCGCCACCCCCTCCGGCTCGGCCGAAACCAGGGCGGCCGAGCAGCCGTCGCCGAACAGCAGGAAGGAGAGCACGGTTTCGAGATCCGAGGTCTCCTGCATGTGCAGGGTGGACAGCTCGAGGTTCACCACCAGCACGCGCGCCTCGGGATTCGCCCGGACATGATCATGCGCCGTGCGCAGCGCCGGGACCGCGGCGGCGCAGCCCATGAAGCCGATGGCGGTTCGCTGCACTCCAGGGCTCAGACCGAGCGCGTCGAGCAGCTGCAGATCGAGGCCGGGCGCGCTGAAGCCGGTGCAGGACGCGACGATGAGATGGCTGATGCCGGCGAGATCGAGCGGCGCCGCGGCGCGCAGCGCCAGCTCCAGCGCGAACGGCTCGTAGAGCGCCATGCGCGCGCCGGTGCTGGGGAAGGCGCCGCGTCGATAGAACCCTTCCGCGTCCACCTCGCCGGCTTCCAGCCGTCCGGGGCGGAAGAAGGAGAAGCGATGGGCGATGCCGGACCGCTCGGCCATGCGGTCGAACAGGGCGCGGCTCTTGTCGTCGAGCAGGGTGCGGCCGAAGGCCACGAACGGCGCGTGGATGTCGTTCTCCGGCACCGCCGTGCCGATGCGATTGATGTGCGGCTGCATCAGGCGGCTGCGCGGCGCGCCGCCAGCACGGCGTTCAGCCCGCCGAACGCGAAGGAGCTGGACACCGCGACTTCCAGCGGCGCCGGGCGCGCCCGGTTCGGCACGCAGTCGATGTCGCAGTCCGGGTCGGGCTCGCGAAAGCCGATCGTCGGCGGCAGCACTCCGTCGCGGAGCGCGAGCACGGTGAGCACCATCTCCAGCGCGCCGCAGGCGGCGAGGCAGTGGCCGAGCATCGACTTGCTCGACGAGATGGCGAGGCGGCGTGTGCCGAAGACATCGGCGAGTGCCGCGACCTCGGTGCGGTCGTTGAGCCGCGTGCCGGTGCCGTGCGCGTTGACGTAGTCCACCTGCTCGGCGCGCAGATCGCCATCGGCGAGGGCGGCGCGCATGGCGGCGGCGGCACCCTCGGCATCGGGCGCCGTCATGTCGCCGGCATCCGCACTCATACCGAACCCCGCCATCTCGGCGTGGATACGGGCGCCGCGGGCACGGGCGTGCTCCAGTTCCTCGAATACCAGGATGCCGGCGCCCTCGCCGATGACCAGGCCGGCGCGGTCGCGCGAGAACGGCCGGCACAGATCGGGGCTGAGCACGCGCAGTGCCTCCCACCCCTTGAGGAAGCCGACGACGATCGAGGCGTCGCTGCCGCCGGTGATCGCCACCTCCAGCATGCCGGTGCGCACCATGTGGAAGGCCTGGCCGATGGCGTGGCTGGCCGAGGCGCAGGCGGAGGCGACGGCGAAGCAGGGTCCGCGCAGGCCGAACTCCATCGACACGTGCGAGGCCGGGGCGCTCGGCATGCAGCGCGGCACGGTGAGCGGCGGCACGCGGTTGGAGTTGCGGCCGTAAAACGTGAGGTAGGCGGCGTCGAAGGTCTCCTGCCCGATCGCCGCCCCGAGCACGACGCCGCCGCGCGTCTGCGGCATCGCCAGCCCGGCGTCGCGCACCGCCTCGCGCGCCGCGACCAGCGCCAGCTGGGTGGCGCGATCCAGGGTGGCCAGCCGCCGCGGCTCGAAATGCGCGGCGGGATCGAAGCCCTTTACCTCGGCGGCGGTGTGCACGCCGAGCCGCTCGGTCGGGATGTTGGCGATCGGCCCGATGCCGCAGGCGCCCTGTTTCGCGCCGTCCCACAACGCGGCGATGTCCTGGCCGAGCGCCGAGACCGCGCCGAGGCCGGTGATCGCCACCCGCCGCATCAGGCCTTGGCGTCCAGGGTGGCGAGCACGTGGGCGACGAGGTCGCCGACCGTCGTGAACTCGGCGCCGCTGCGCTCGGCGACCACGGGGATTTCGATGTCGTAATGGGATTCCAGCGCGAAGATCGCCTGGATCATGTCGATCGAGGGGATGCCGAGATCGGCGATCGTTGCCTCTGGAACCAGCCTCGATCGCTCGATGCCGGTCTCCTTGGCGACGATCGTCAGGATCGTCTCGCCCCGGGGATCGGTCATGCCAGCTCCTTCCCGTATGCCAAATACGTCGTCCCAAAGAAACGGGATGCAAGGGCATTGCCCTTGCCGGGGCCGCAGGGCGGCGCCCCATGAGCGCTAATCTCGATGGCCGAGACCCGCCGTCCTTCGTCATTCCCGCGCAAGCGGGAATGGGTCCTCTCCGCTGGTGCTCACCGCAGCGGCGCAGCTCTTCGTCATTCCCGCGCAAGCGGGAATCCATCTGGTGCCGCCGCCCCGGTCATCTCGCTGTAGAGGTCTCGGCATTCCGAGCCCGCATGCCGCCACTCTATTACACGCAGAGCGCTGGATTCCCGCTTGCGCGGGAATGACGAACGGTTTGTAGCACCGCTGAGCGTTCCCTGAATTAGCGCCCATGGGGCGGAGCCCTCGCCTTCCTCTAGGCGGCCCTCGCCTCCGCGCCCTCAAGCTCGGCGAGAAAGCCGCGGGCCCAGCTGCGGGCGGTGTTGCGCTCGACGGCCTGCCACATCCGCCGCCAGCGGTCCCGGCGCTCTTCCAGGGGCAGGCTGAGGGCGAGGTGCAGGGCCTCGGCGGTCTCGTCGGGGTCATACGGGTTGACCAGGATCGCCCCGTCCATCTCCTGCGCGGCCCCGGCGAAGCAGGACAGCACGAGCGCCCCGGGATCCTCGGGGTTCTGTGCCGCGACGTATTCCTTGGCGACCAGGTTCATGCCGTCGCGCAGCGGCGTCACCAGCCCGACCCGGGCCAGGCGGTGGAAGCCGGCCAGCGTGTTGCGCGCGGTGGCGCGGGTCAGGTAGCGCAGCGCCACCCAGTCGAACTCCGCGTGCTCGGCGTTGACGTGGCCGGCCAGCTCGTCGAGCTCCTTGCGCAGGCTTTTGTACTGGTCGATGTCGCCGCGCGAAACCGGCGCGATCTGCAGCATGGTCACCCGGCCGCGATGCTCGGGGAAGCGCTTCAGCAGCTGGGCGAAGCCGATGAAGCGCTGCGGCAGGCCCTTGGAATAGTCGAGACGGTCCACCCCGAGGATCAGCGCCCGGCCGGACAGGCTGGAGGTCAGGCGCTTCGCCTCGGGTCCGGCTTCGGCACGCCGGGCGGCGGCGGCGAAGGCACCGGGATCGATGCCGATGGGAAAGACGCGGGCCTCGCCCGGCACCCCGACAGCGGCGAGCGCCTGGTTGAGAAATCCCGCATCTTCCGCGGTCTGCAGCCCGAGCACGTCATAGGCCCCGAGGTCGCGCAGCAGCCCGTCCGCCTGCGGCAGGGAGGCGAAGATGGCGGGCGGCGGGAACGGCACGTGCAGGAAGAAACCCAGCCGGTTCGCGGCACCGAGCCGGCGCAGCGCCGCGCCGAGCGGGAAGAGGTGGTAGTCGTGCACCCAGACGGTGTCGTCGGGCCGCAGCAGCGGCGCCAGCGCCTCGGCGAAGCTGTCGTTCACCCGGCGGTAGGCGGCGAGGTCCTCGCGGCGGAACTCCGCCAGTCCCATGCGCGAGTGCAGCAGCGGCCAGAGCATGGTGTTGGAGAAGCCGCGATAGAACCCGCGATAGTCGGCCGCGGAAAGGTCGATGGTTGCGTAGGTCACCTTTCCCGTGGCGGCGATCGTCGGGGTCGTCGAGGTGGCGGTGGCCGCGGCGTTGCCCGACCAGCCGAACCACAGCGTCTCGCGGCCGATGATGGCGTCGCGCAGCGCCACCGCCAGGCCGCCGGCGAGCTGCGTGCGCTCGCGGGGCGCCGGCACCCGGTTGGAGACGATGACCAACCGACTCATCAATCGACTCACCAAGCGCCTCCCGGGACGAGCCGACTCATCGTGGTTTCATGCCGCGGTCCTTGCGAGCCAGGCGCGCACGCCCGCGGCGTCGCCGAACTGCTCGGGGACCAGCATCCCGGCGCCGCCGGCGGCGCGCGCGGCGCGGATCGCGTCCTCGTCGGTGACGTCGTCGCCGATGAACACGGGAAGCCGGCCGAGAAACGGCGGACGCCGCATCAGGGCGGTGACGGCGGTGCCCTTGTCGGCGCCGCCCGGACGCACCTCCCAGGCCTTGCGCGCTGCCATCAGCACGAAGCGCGGCTCCGCTTCGACCAGGGCGGCCAGCGCCGCGTGCAGCGCCTCGCCGAATTGCGGAACCGCGCGATAGTGCAGCACGAAGCCGTGCCGCTTGCGCTCGAGCAGCACTCCGGGGTGCTCGCTCACCAGGCGCTCGGCCTCGGCGAGCCAGCAAGCGGGCGGGTCGGGCAGTACGACGCGCTCGGCCGGGGCGTCAGGGACGTGGCGGATCACCCCGCCGTGCTCGCCGGCGACGGCGTAAGGAAGCCCGGGGAGCAGCGCGTCCACCTGCTCGATCGGGCGGCCGGTGATGATCGCCAGCGCGTCCCCGAGCGCGCCGCGCAGCCGGCCGAGGGTCTGCACGAGATCGGGAGGAACGACGACGTCACCCGGGGTTGGCGCGATGTCGAGCAAGGTACCGTCCAGGTCGAGCAGCAGAGCCGTGCGCTCCAGGGGAGGCAGCAGCACGGCGTCGCCGGGAAGCGCTGCGAAAGCGGCCATCCCCGCTCGAACCCGGAAAAAGCGGCGGGGTTGCATGACGCGGCCGAGGAGCGGCTTTCGCGATCCCTCGACTGTCAGTGACAGCCGAGCACCCGGACGTCGTAGACCGGGTGCTCCAGCATGGACACCGACGGCTCGGCAGCCAGCATCCAGCCGTGAAAGCCCGGCGCGCCAGGACTCGGGTCGGTGATGTCGAGATAGGCGGCGGCGTCCTGCGCCTGGTCGGCCGGCCGCACCACGCAGGCACGCACGGCAAGGGTGAGCCGGCCGAACTGCGCGGATTGGCCGACCCGCACGGCCATGGTCGCGGCGTGGTTGTCGATCTTGTCGAGGGTCTGGAGGTCGGCGGTGCCGCGGGGCTCCCACTCGACAGGGGGGGATTGCGCGTCCGGGCTGGGCGCCGGCGGCAGTCCCGGCGCGATCGGCGCGGGTGTCATGGGCGGCAGACCACCGCCGGCCAACCAGAGGCACGCCAGCGCGGCGCCGCAAACGAACCGCCGGCTCATCCGCCGGGACGTCGATGCGGGCTTTCCAGGCCGTTGACCAGCTCGACCAGGATGCGGCGGAACGCCTGCTCGTCCACCCCCATCAGGATGGCGTCGTCGAAGGCGTCCTGCAGCACCTGCGCCAGTTCGGCGTGGTTCTCCGCGAGCATGCGCAGTTTTTCGACGCAGGAGACCGGGGTGCCGTCCGGCTGCAGCCAGAGCCTCGGCGGGTCTGCGATCATTGCGGTGCGGCCGGCTTCGGCGGCTGGCCGGCGGCGCCCTGATTCTGGGCACCCTGATTTTGGGCTCCCTGCTTCTGTGCATTCACCATGTCGGTGACGCTGAAGATGAATTTCCCCAGCAGCTGCTCCAGGCTTACCGAACCCTGGGTGATGGTGATCTGGCCGCCCGCCGGGATCATCTGCTCGTCGCCGCCCGGCGACAGGGCCAGGTACTTCCCGCCGAGCAGGCCGTCGCTGGTCACCTCGGCGGAGCTGTCCTTCGGCAGCTTGACCCGGTTCTCGAGGTCCATCGTCACCACCGCCTGATAGGTGGCGGGATCGATGCTCGTCGCATCGACGATGCCGACCTTCACGCCGGCGAGGCGCACGTCGGAACCGACCGCGAGCCCGTCGATATGGTCGAACCTGGCGCTAAGGGTGTAGCCGGAGACCGTGCTGCGCCCGGTATGGGCGACGGCATAGCCGAGAAAACCGGCGGCGATCAGCAGCACGACGGCACCGGTGGCGATCTCGGCCGGGTTCCTGCGGGCCATTGCGCCAGCGTCTAGCTGCCGGGCGTCCAGGCTTCGTAGTCGCCGGACGCCGGGGCGCGCTGCCCGCCACGATAGTCGTGGCCGGCCGGGCGATAGCTCAGCGGCGTGCCGGTTTCATTCGGCAGATGCGGCTTCTGCCAGGGCTTGCGGCCGGTATCGGGCAGCGGAGCCTCGGTGGTGTAGTGCAGCCAGGCATGCCATTCCGGCGGCACGCGGTCGGCCGAGACCGGCCCGCGATAGGCGACCCACCGGCGCAACGGACGGCCCGGGCGGGCCCGCTTCTCCACGTAGTAGCGGTTGCCGAGCCCGTCCTCACCGACATAGCGGCCGCGCAGATAGGTAAACAGGCGGGTGCCGAGATTCATGGATGGCATATACGCAGGCCGCGCCGCCCCGTCCATGAGCGGCGGGAAAAACCTTGGGGATCAAAGCATCCACATGATTTTGTGGTCGCCACGCGAAAATACCGCAAAACGCGCTTTCCGCTCGGTTTCCGCCCGACTAGCATCCCGGCATGAAGCGGATCCGGCTGTGGCAGGGAGTGCGCATGCGCCGGGTCGGCGCCGGGGCCGACGCCGATGCGCCGCCGCGCCCGCTGGTGCTGCCGGCGGCCTGGGATCAGGCCGCCGCCGAGGCGCTCGCCACGCTCGCGCCGGGCAGCTTCCCGGTCACGCTGCCCGACGCGGCTGAAGCCTGGATCGCGCCGATCGCCGAACGCGGCAGGCGGATCGGGATCGATCCGCCGCTGTCCGAGCCGCTGCACCGGCTCCTGCTGACGCGGCGCGGCGCTCCCTCGATCGGGGTCTGGCGCGGTGAGGCGGAGGCGCGGCCCGGCTTCGTGCTCAACCTCGCGTCGTTTCACGATCCGTCGCACGGCCTGGATGTCGAGGGGTTCGCCGAGGCGGTGCGGCTGGCCGTGGTGGCGCTCACCCTGGCGGCGCCGCAGGCCGCCTGCCTCGGCGTCGGCGTGGCCGATCTCGCCGGACTGCTCGCGGCACTCGGCCTCGACTACGACAGCGATGCCGCACGCGACGTCGCGGCGTGCCTGGCGGCCGTGCTTCGGCGCCGGGCGGACGAGGCGTCCGCGGAGCTGGCGGGACTGTTCGGCGAGGTGGCACCCGAGGGCGCGGATTCGCCCGCGCCGCCCGCCGCCTGCGTGGTGCCCGGCCTCGCCGCGGCGGCCGCCCGGCCGGCGAGCCGCCTTGGCCTGCGCCATCGCGCCACCACCGCCGTTACCGCACCCGGTGCCGTCGAGGCGCTGCTCGGCGTCGAGACAGGCGGCATCGCACCGGCCTTCTCCCCGCTCGGCAGCAGCGGCGGGCTGTCGCGCGCCGCGAGGGCCCTGCTCGCCGCACGCGGCACCACCGCCGAGGCGGCATTGGCGGCAATGCTCGCCGGGCTCGATCCGCTGCCGGTCGCCGGTGCCGCCGCGCACGCCGCCATGCACAACGCGGTGGCGCCCTTCCTCCACGCCATGCCGCCCCGCCCCGCAGCAGAACCGGCCCCCGTGCCGCGGACCGGGCGCAAGCTGCTGCCCGCCCGGGCGCGCGGCTACACCCAGCGCGCCTCGATCGGCGGCCACACGCTGTTCCTGCGCACCGGCGAATACGCCGACGGCCAGCTCGGGGAGATCGCCGTCGCGCTGCAGAAGGAAAGCGCGCCCTTCCGCGGCCTGATGGACGCGTTTTCCGCCGCGGTCAGCCTCGGCCTGCAGCACGGCGTGCCGCTCGAAGCGTTCGTCGAGGCGTTCACCTTCACCCGGTTCGGACCGTCCGGCGCCGTCGAGGGTGATCCCGCAGTCGCCCGCGCCACCTCGCTGCTCGACTACGTGTTCCGCCATCTCGCGGCCAGCTATCTCCGGCGCGACATTCCGCCGGCGCAGGAGGAGCCCGCCGACACCGTCGGCGACGGCGCGCGCGACCAGGCGCCGCTGCTGCCGCTCGATCTGCCCCAGGAGGCGACGCCGCGGGCGCGCCGGCGTAACCTGCGCCTGGTGCAGAAATAGGAGATCACGATGGCCGGACAGATCGATGCGAAACTCGCCGAAATCGGCCTGAGCCTGCCCGCGCCGATGCCGCCGATTGCCAACTACGTGCCCTATGCCGTGTCGGGAAAGCTGGTGGCGGTGTCCGGCCAGGTGCCGGCGATCGACGGCCGGATCGGCTGGACCGGCAAGGTCGGCGGGACGGTCTCGGTGGAGGAAGGCCAGGCGGCGGCGCGGCAGTGCCTGGTCAATGTGCTCGGCCATCTCAAGGCGGCTTGCGGCGGTGATCTCGACCGCGTGGTGCGGGTGGTGCGCCTGGGCGGCTTCATCGCCGCCGCGCCGGAGTTCACTGCGCACGCGCAGGTGATGAACGGCGCCAGCGACCTGGCCGTCGCCGTATTCGGCGATGCCGGCCGGCATGCGCGCACCACCATCGGGGTTCCTTCGCTGCCGGCGGATGCGGCCGTCGAGGTCGAGGGGCTGTTTGAAATCGATTGACCCGGCACGCTAAGTCCTTGCCGTTCCGACCAGCCGCAGGCAGCTGACCACGGCGGCGGCGCCGGCCACACAGGCCGCCAGCACCAATGTCACCTGCGTGCCGTGCGCCGGAAACAGGCCGAAGACCAGCGCCACCAGCGCCGCACCCGTCGTCTGGCCCAGCAGCCGCGCCGTCGCCAACATGCCGCTGGCGCCGCCGCTGCGGCTGCGCGGCGCCGAGGCGATCATCGCCCGGTTGTTCGGCGAGTTGAACCAGCCGAAGCCGAAGCCGCAGATGCTCATCCGCCACACGATGTCCACCGTCGATGGATGCGCGGGCAGCATCGCCAGCAACGCCAGACCGAGCGTCAAGGCCGCCAGCCCGATGCCGCCGAGGATGCCGGCGGGATAGCGTTCGGCGAGCCGGCCGGCGAAGGGCGCGACCACGGCGACGGTGAGCGGCCAGGGCGTCATCAGCAGCCCGGTCTCCACCTGCGAGCGGCCGAGCGCATCCTGGAGAAAGAACGGCAGCGAGACGTAGGCCAGGCCCTGCGCGGCGAAGGAGCAGATGGAGGTGGCCACCGAGAGCGCGAACAGCGGAATGCGCATCAGATCGACCGGCACCAGCGGCGCCGGACGCGAAAGCTGCCGGCTCACCAGCACGACGCCGATGGCGACTGCCGCGAGAAGCTCCATCGCCACCGACGCGGCATTCTGCCCGTGCCCGAGCCCATCGATGCCGGTGATCAGCAGGCCGAAGGTGACCGCGTTGAGCACCGCGCTCGGCACGTCGAAGCGATGCGGGGCGCCCGGCGTGCGCGGCAGGAAGCGCGCCGCGATGGCCAGCGCCACGGCACCGATCGGCACGTTCACCGCGAACAGCCACTGCCAGCTGGCGACCGACAGGATCACCGAGGCGACGGTCGGCCCGAGCGCCGAGGAGACCGAGCCGATCACCGCGTTGATGCCGACGCCGGTGCCGAGCAGCCGGCGCGGGTAGATGAAGCGGATGAGCGCGGTGTTGACGCTCATCACCCCCGCCGCGCCGAACCCCTGCAGCACGCGCGCGATCGTCAGCGTGAACAGCGAATCCGACAGGGCGCAGCCGAGCGAGGCGGCGGTGAACACCAGCAGGCCGACCTGATAGACCCGGCGATAGCCGACGATGTCGCCGAGCGAGGCGAGCGGCAGCAGCGAGATCGTCACCGCGAGCTGGTAGGCGTTGACCACCCAGATCGAAGCGGCCGGACTGACCGCCAGCTCGCGGGCGATGGTCGGCAGCGCGATGTTGGCGATGGCGCCGTCCAGCACGGCCATCGTCAGGCCGAGACCGATCGTCAGGATCGCCCAGTACCGTTGCGGCAGCGGCAAGCCGTCGGGGGCGTCCGTCCGGCTTTCCCGGACCGGGGTTTGCGCGTCAGGCAGAGTGCTTGCGCCGCCCTCGCCGAAGCTGCTTGCGCCCGCGATCGAGCTCGGCGACCACCGCCTCCAGCACCTCGTCCCAACGTCCCGGGGCGGGCTGGCGGAACAGCCGCATCGTCGGGTACCACGGGGTGTCGGAGCGGCCGAGCAGCCAGCGCCAGTCCGGCGCGTAGGGCAGCATCATCCAGGCCGGCTTGCCCATGGCGCCGGCGAGATGGCCGACCGAGGTGTCGACGGTGACGACCAGGTCGAGCGCCTCCAGGATCGCCATGGTGTCGCCCCAGTCGGCGATCTCGGGCCCGAGATTGAGCAGCGGCGCGGCACCGACGTAACGGCCGACCTGGGCCGCCGCCGGTCCCTTCTGCAGCGATACCAGGGCGACGCCGTCAACTGCCGCCAGCTTCGCGCAGCTCGCCAGCGACATGGAGCGGTTGTGGTCGTTGTTGTGCGTCGGACGGCCGGCCCAGGCGATGCCCACGCGCCGATAACCGGCCGGCAACAGCGCGTCGAGCCGGCTCGCCCAGAGGGCGACGCGCACGGGATCGGCGCGCAGATAGGGGATCTCCGCCGGCACCGTCGCCGGCCGCGTGCCGTGCGCACGCGGCAATCCCGAGAGCGGGCAGAAGGCGGTGAAGGGCGGCGCGTCCTCCCAGCGGTCGAACATCCGGCCCACGCCGGGCAGCTGCCGGACCACCATGTGCATGTCCTTGCTGCACGCCAGCACCAGGTCCGGGCAGCGCGCCGCCGCCCACGGAATGTAGCGGCTGAACTGGATGACGTCGCCGAACCCCTGGTCGCCGATCAGCAGCAGCGTGCCCTCGCGCAACGGCTTGCCGTCCCATTGCGGACGGTCGGTCTTCGGCATCAGCTTGCCGGCGCCGGCGATCTGGAAACGCCACTCGTACTCCTCCCAGCCGCGGGCGAAGTCGCCGCCCAGCAGCAGCGCTTCGGACAGCTCGAAATGCGCGCCGGGCAGGTCCGGCGCCAGCGCGATCGCCCGCTCGCAGCAGGCGATGCCGGCCTCCAGCTCCAGCCGGTCGTAGTGGATGATCGCCAGGTTGACCAGCGCGTGCGCGTCGTTCGGCGCCAGCGCGACAGCGCGTCGCCCCGCCGCCACCGCCTCATCGAGCCGGCCGAGCCGGCGATACACCTCGCAGATGTTGCGCCAGATCAGGCCCGGCGTGCCGCCGCGCGCCAGCGCCTGCTGCATCAGCCCCGCCGCCTCGGCATAGCGCTGGCGGCGCGCCGCAACGATGCCGGCGAGGTGCAGCGCGTCCGGCTGATCCGGCCGCTGCGCGCGCATCAGCGCGATCAGCCGCTCCGCGTCGTCGAGCCGCCCCGCCTGCTCGTGCTCGCTAGCGATGCGGTAGAGATCGGCCAGCGGCACCGTGACCGGCGCTCCGGCCTGCGCCGGCGCGCTGATCGCTCCGCCGCTCATGACACGCCGTAGCCGAGCCGCTCGATGCTCGGCTTCAGCATCTCGATGACCGGCTCGAGGTGGGCGAGATAGTTGCGGTAGCGGAAGCGCGAGCG
>JAFAYM010000060.1 GCA_019240395.1 Acidisphaera sp.
TCAGCGCCCGCACTGGCGAGGGCGAGGCATCGGCCGCGGCGATCCGGTCGACCCGGAGGTCAAGGCCCAGCGAGCGGCACGACGCCGCGTCGAAAGGCGCCGGGGATCCGTTATCCACGACGAGGATGTCGTACGGCGTTCCGCCCAGCCCGCGCTGCATTCCGGGTGAGAGCGAGCGCAGGGTGCGAGGCAATTCACGCGCCATGTCGAAGCCGCCGATCACCAGGCTGATCTCGGGGTTCATCCCTGACCGCTGCTGGAATCGAAGTACAGGCCGAACTCACGCTCGAGAGCGTGCAGGCTCGGCGCGGCGAGGGACGCGATCCGCTGCCGGACATCGAGGGAGAACGTCAGAGGCTCCGACTGCGCTCCCATGATCGCGTCGATGCGCTCGACCAGACCGACCACCGCCTGCTTGCTCGGCGCATCCAGGGTCCGCCGGTTGATCACGCGAAGCAGCTGCGTGCCCACTTCGCCCAACGTCGGGTGCTCACGCAGGCTCTCTCCCGGCAGGCCGGAAATCCCCAGCGCGGACATGAACCGGCTGATCGTGTCGCAGCCGTAGCGGAACAGCCGTACCGCGTCGGCCCCCAGCACGGCCTGCACATCCCTGATATATCCGATATAGTCGAGGCGGCGGGCGAACCACGCATCATCGAGCATCTCGTCGATCGACAGGTCGCGGCCGTAGCAGAGCGAGCCGATCACCGGGTTCTTCAGCATCTGCACGTATTCGCTGCGGATATAGCCCTGCGGCTCCCGGAAGAACACCCAGAGCTCGACCTTCAAGCGCGCCGCCAGCGCGCTGAGCGCTGCCCTGCCTGCCGGCGAGAAATCCCACCAATGCGCAAACAGCCCTTCGCTCGACAGGATGAGCGTGTGAACGCCGTCCCCGGCCTCGGCCAGCGCCCCGTCGATCCCCTGCCAGAACGAAACGTCTGACGGCGCCATCAGCGCGGCGACCATCCACTGGTGCTTGGGCTTGGCGTAGGCGGACCGCCCGGACGCCTCGTAGGTGCCGTCCGTCACGGGATACAGCACGCCGTGTCCGAGCAGCGCATCGCGATGGCGATCGAGGAACACCTGGAGCGACGTCGTGCCTGTCTTCGGCGTTCCCGCGTGAAGGATGATACGATCGACGATGCGCGCGATCTCCCTGACTCGATGCCGGCATAGCGCGCGACGGGCGGCTTAGCCAGATTCCGGGCTCAACTCGGCGCCAGCAGCCCGAGGCGCGTCAGGAACACCCGCGCCGTCGGCACCAGCGCCGCGCCGAGCGCTGCCACCCGGGCCGGCAGCGCCGACAGCGCCACCACCTCGAGCGGGTGGTATTCCGCGGCATGCGCCGCCTCGGCGCGCAGCCGCAGCAAGGTCGGCGCATCGAGCGCCACCTCGAGCGCGTAGCCGAGATCCAGCACGTGGCTCTCGGCGTGCTCGACGAGGCAGATCGGCCGCATCGACGCGACGCATGAAGCGGGCAGGCCGAGCTCCTCCTCGAGCTCACGCAGCATCTGCCCACGCAGATCAACCCGCCCCTCCTCGTCCACCGCCCCGCCATCGACGCTGCCCGCCGGCGGCAGCTGCCACATCCCCGCCTGATAGGCCATGCGCCCGTTGCGCCGGCCCAGCACCACGCCGCCTTCGCACAGCACCACCCCGCATACCGCCAGCGGCCGCACCCGCAGCGCCGGCTGCAGCGTCGGGCGCTGCATCTGCGCGACGATGCGGCGGAACTCCGTGAGATGGCCGGTCAGCAGGTCCGGCGCGATCGTGTCGGCGCTGAACACCCGGCCGTTGAACAGAGCCCCGCCGGTGCGTGCCTGCGCCTGGCTCCAGAGCCCGTCGATTTCCGCCTCCAGCGCCGGCGCCAGCGCGGGCATGTCGCGCAGCACGCGCGCGGCGGGCGCCGCGTCGACCTCGTAGACCGCCAGGATGGTCATGGGCGGCCGGCTTGCGTTCGATCCATCGGCGGGCTTTCCTGTCTCTCGCCAGTCTCGCCGAGCACGGCCGGAAAGGCGAGCGGCCGGAGGCGACCATGGAACAGCCTACCCATCCTGAGTCGGGCCACACCGATTGGCGCGACAACGGCGTGCGGGTGATCAAGGGCGACCAGCTGGACAGCAACACCGCCCAGACCCCCGGCATGCACCGCGCCGCGGCGATCAACGCGGCGCGGGTGGGGGCGCAGAAGATCTGGGCCGGCACGGTGCACATCCATCCCAACGCCAAGACCGGCGCGCATCATCACGGCGCGCTGGAAAGCGTGATCTACGTGGTGCGCGGCCGCGCCCGCATGCGCTGGGGCGAGCACCTGGAGTTCGTCGCCGAGGCCGAGCCCGGGGACTTCATCTACGTGCCGCCCTACGTGCCGCACCAGGAGATCAACGCCAGCACCGATGAGACGCTGGAATGCGTGCTGGTGCGCAGCGACAACGAGGCGGTGGTGGTCAACCTGGACATCGAGCCAGTGGAGAAGCCGGAGGCGGTCTACTGGGTCGACCCGATCCACAAGCACCCGGGCTAGCCCGATGACGGCCCCGCGATACCAATCGGAAACCTCAGCGGGCTATCGTGGCCGAGCCCGCCAGACCGGGCCTGTGCCGACCGGGAGTTTGCGCCATGCAGACCTATGAGGTTTTCGCGCACTGGGATGCCGAGGCCAACGTCTGGTGGGCCGAAAGTGAAAGCGTGCCCGGGCTGGTTGCCGAGGCGGAGACGGTCGAAGCCTTGCTGCAGGACCTCAAGGCAGTCGTGCCGGAACTGCTGACGTTGAACGGCGTGATCCCCACCGAGCATCGCGTTGCCCTGCGACTGGTCACCGACCGCGTCGAGGATCTCCACCTGTCATAGATGGCGGCGAGCTACGACAGGCGTGTGCTGGAGCTGCTGACCAACAACGGCTGCCACCTCGTCCGCCAGGGACGGCATCCCATCTACTACAGTCCGATCAGCAAGAAGAACTTTCCAGTTCCGAGCGGCATCAAGAGTCGCCATACCGCCAACGAAATCCTCGAGCAGGCTGGCCTGCCGAAGACCTTCTGAAGCTCGTCATTCCGCAACAGCGATCTTGTCGATCTCCGCGCGTTCCTCCGCACTCAGCGCCCAATCCCCCGCCTTCACGTTCTGCTCGAGCTGCTCGGGCCTGGTCGCCCCGGCGATGACGCTCGCCACCGGCTTGTGCGACAGCAGCCAGCTGAACGCCAGTTCCAGCAGCGTGTGGCCGCGCCGCTCGGCGTATTCCCCGAGCTGTTCCACGATCGGCCAGTTGCGGTCGGTCACGTAGCGGTCGGCCAGGCGCTGCGTCTTGGTCAGCCGCGCGCCCTCGGGCATCGGCGCGTCGCGCCGGTACTTGCCGGTCAGCAGCCCGCTCGCCAGCGGAAAATACGGCAGCAGCCCCAGCCCGTACGCCTCCACCGCCGGCAGCAGCTCGCGCTCGATGCCGCGCACCAGCAGGCTGTACTCGTCCTGGCAGGACACGAACCCGTTGATGCCGAGATCGCGCGCCGTCCAGTGCGCCTCCACCACCTGCCAGGCCGGCAGGTTGGAGCAGCCGACATAGCGCACCTTGCCCTGCCGGATCAGGTCGTCGAGCGCGCGCAGCGTCTCCTCGATCGGGGTCAGCGCATCCGCCTGGTGCAGCTGGTAGAGATCGAGCCAGTCGGTGCGCAGCCGCCGCAGGCTGTCCTCGACGGCCTGCATGATGTAGCGGCGCGCGCCGCCCTGCTTCACCCCGGCATCGTCCATCGGCATGCCGAATTTCGACGCCAGCACGATGCGCTTGCGATCCTCGCCGAGGATCTCGCCGAGACAGGTCTCCGAGCCGCCGCGCTCGCCGTAGATGTCCGCCGTGTCGAACAGCGTGATGCCGAGATCGAGCGCCTTGTGCACGACGCGGCGGCTGGCCTCGAGATCGATGCGCCCGCCGAAATTGTTGCAGCCGAGCCCGATCGCCGACACACGCAGGCCCGAGTGCCCGAGATTGCGCAGTTCCATCCGACAATCCTCCTTGCTGAACCAGGAAGGCGAGGGGGCTTCGCCCCCTCGACCCCCACGAAGGGCAATGCCCTTCGAACCCGTTACTTAAGTCATGGGGTCTGGGGGCCGCTGCCCCCAGCGGGTCCAGGGCAGAGCCCTGGCCTTACTCGCTACAGCCTGCGCGACCCCCGATCCAGGCTGGCGATCTCGCTGATCAGCTTGCGCGTCATCGCCTCGCCGAAGCTGTGGAAGTCGTGCACTTCCATGACGAAGCTGCCGGTGCCGCCGGTGACGTGCTCGCGGTAGTAGTTGGCCAGCCCCCCCGGCGGCTGCACGTGCGCGTAGGTCCAGGAGACGGGGTGGTCGTTGATGATGGCCAGACCGTTGACGGTGATCCCCGCGGCGACCGCGTCGTCGCGGGCGGTGCTGACGTCCCGTCCGGCGTTGTTGGTGCCGTCGCCGCAGACGTCGATGACGCGGCGCTGGGCGTCCACGCCGCTCTCCGCGAGGTTCTGCACCGCGCGGTCGATGCCGGCGCCGATGGCGGTGCGGCCGTAATAGGACCGCGGCGAGCCGAGCAGGTGGTTGACGAAGGCGCGGGCGGTCGCCTCGTCGCGGATCACCGTCCAGTCGATCACGGTGCGGACCTCGCTGTCGCTGGCGAACTCGACATAGTCGACGGCGATGGCGCCGGTCGGTCCGCCGCGGATCGCGGCGAGCACCTTGGGATCGGTGAAGGCGGCGGCATAGCCCTGCTTCTGCAGCTCGAACTCGCTGTCGTCGATGCTGCGCGACACGTCGGAGACCATGACGAGGGCGAGGTCGACCGGCTCGGCGGCACCGGCGGTACCGGAGAGGCAGGCCAGCGCGGCCAAGACCACGCATCCCGGCCAGACATGAAGGCGACGCATCGGCACCGGCTCCGCGGCTGAAGGCGGCCAGTATTCCGGGGCCGATCCTGCCCGTCAAAGCCGAAATGGGCCGTTCAAGAACCCGGCATCGCCGCTCGCAACGTTCCCGGCCGCCTTGCGTTGCCGGTTTGTGCGTGCCCGCAACGGAGGAGGCCCGGATGCCCGAGACGACCCGTCAGCAGCGCCATGTCGTCGCCGCCTGCTATCTCGGCTGGACACTGGACGCCTTCGATTTCTTCATCATGGTCTTCGTCTTCGCCGACGTCGCGCGGGAGTTCGGCACGACGATCACGGTGGTGACCTGGGCGATCACGCTGACCCTGCTGATGCGCGCGCTTGGTGCGTTCCTGTTCGGCCGCTTCGCCGACCGCTTCGGCCGCCGCCCGGCGCTGATGGCGTCGATCCTGGGCTACTCCATCCTCGAATTCGCCTCCGGCTTCGCGCCCAACCTGACGGTGTTCCTGATCCTGCGGGCGCTGTTCGGCATCGCCATGGGCGGCGAGTGGGGCATCGGCGCCTCGCTCACCATGGAGAGCATTCCGGCGCGCTGGCGCGGCCCGGTTTCCGGCATGCTGCAGGCGGGCTACCCCACGGGCTATCTGCTGGCCTCCATCCTCAACGGCCTCGCCCATGAGTCGCTGGGCTGGCGCGGCATGTTCATGGTGGGCGCGGTGCCGGCGCTCCTCGTGCTCTATATCCGCAGCTCGGTGCCGGAGAGCCCGGATTTCGTGCGCATGGCGCAGCGCCCGCGGCCTGGGGTGATGGAGACCATCCGGGCGAATGTCGGCCTGACCATCTACGCCGTCATCATGATGATGGCCTTCAACTTCTTCAGCCACGGCACGCAGGATCTCTACCCCACCTATCTCACGGTGCAGCGCCACCTGCCGCGCCCGACCCTCACCACGATCGTCGTCATCTATAATCTCGGCGCTATGATCGGCGGCGTGGCCTTCGGCTACCTGTCGCAGCGCATCGGCCGGCGCGTCGCGATCGTCATCGCCGCCCTGCTGGCGATCCCGGTGGTCTGGCCGTGGGCGTTCGGCGGCGACGCCGTGATGCTGGGCATCGGCGCGTTCCTGATGCAGATCTGCGTGCAGGGCGCCTGGGGCGTCATCCCCGCCCACCTCAACGAGCTGTCGCCGCCGGCGGTGCGCGCCACCTTCCCCGGCGTCACCTACCAGCTCGGCAACTTCCTCGCCGCCGCCAACGCCACCATCCAGAGCAGCATCGCCGACAGCATGGGCCACGATTTCCGCTACGCGCTCGCCGGCACCGCTTGCGTCGTCGCCGTGCTGATCGCCGTGCTGGTCGGCTTCGGCACGGAAGCGCGCGAGCGGCGCATGGGCGACGAGGCCGAGCCGGTCGGCGCGCACTGACGCGCCGTTTCCCCGCTACTGGCTGGCCCAGACGATGCGGTGGATCCAGGCGATCTCGGTGAGGTCGAACGTGTAGTCGGGATGCGCCGGATTGAGGCTGCGCAGCTCCACCCGCAGCGCCGAGCGCCGGGTGAGCTGCTTGGCCATCACCTCGCCCTTCTGGGTGCGCACCACCACCCGGTCGCCGCGACGGATCGGCGCCCCCGGCGAGACGATCACCTGGTCGCCGTCGCGAAACACCGGCTCCATCGAATCGCCGGAGATTTCCAGCGCATAGGCGTGCGGGTCGCCGACCTCGGGCAGGCTCACCTGGTCCCAGCCGCCGCCCACGGGATAGCCGCCGTCATCGAAATACCCGTCCGCCCCCGCTTGCGCCAAGCCGATCAGCGGCACCCGCCGGGCGGGCGAGAGACGGGCCGGCAGGGCGCGCGCGCCGGTCACCAGGGCGGTGAACGCCTCCAGGCTGGCACCCGTCGCCTCCAGCACCTTGGCGATGCTCTCGGTGCTCGGCCAGCGGAAGCGGCCATCCGGCATGGCGCGCTTGGACTTGTTGAACGTGGTGGGGTCGAGCCCCGCGCGTTGCGCCAGGCCGGACACCGACCAGCCATGCTCGGCGGCCAGGGTGTCGAGCGCGCGCCAGATGTCGTCATGCTTCATGACGGCTTTCCCCGGGGGATTCGACCGGGGCGTGGCTCACCCCGATTCGGCTAAGCCGGCACTCTTATAGGATTTTCGGCGAATGCAATAGGAATTCTCGCCCACTGGTTGCGCACCGCTTGCCTAGCGGGGCAACCCATGGTTTAAATGTTCACGTATTGTTCTATCGCAGAGAGGCAATCCCGATGCCAAGCACCGTCGCCGCCATGCACCACTCCCGAACCGGCTCGCCGCTCTGCGCGCTGCCGGCGCCCGCCGCCCGGGTCCGCGCCGAACCGTTCCGCGACGCCGAGGAGGCCTGGTTCTGGACCTTCGCGGCCCTGCGCGCGCGGCGCGAGGGCGCCCGCTACACCGCCGGCCTCGGCCGGGTCTCCCGCCCCTGCGAGCCGGACGACGTGGTGAAGTGCCTGGACCAGCTCTACCGCCGCCGCCGCATCGACCTGCTGCACGCCCGCATCCTGCGCGCCTGGGGCGAGCGCGGCTGCGCGCCGAACCCGGCCCACGCCGCAGAGCGCAATGAATGGAAGCTCTGGCGGGAGGCGCTCGACCGATTGGAGTGGCCGCTGCGGGTCAAGGGGATCGTCGCGTAAGCAAGGCCAGGGCTCACCTTCCCGGGGCGCCGTCACGCGAGAACCGATGACCCTGCCCCGGCACTGTGCGATGCTCCGGTCGACCGCATCGGAGGATCATGACGATGCGCATTCTGGAACGACTGCTCTGCACCTGCATGTGGCTGGCCTGGGTCGGCCTCTCCGTCGATCGGGAGGGCACCCGGCCAGGCGAATGGCCGAAGCCGCTGAACGGCAGCGGCGACGCAAGCCGCTGCCTGCTGCCTAACCGGACCATCCTGCCGGGATGGTGGGGCTCCCTTTAACCATTATGAAAATATTCCTTGACGCTTACCCACGATCGAGGCTAGATCGACCGCATCAACGGGCGATCTGCGCCCGCTGATTTTCCTCCTCCCACCACCTGAAAGGCCGCATGCCAACCCTGGCATGCGGCCTTTCCCTTTTCGGGAAGACGCAGCCATGGCCTTCCGCATTCGCGACCTTTCGGTGCTGGCCTACGCTCAGGGCTTCACCCTCTGGCATTACAAATCCGGTGCCGATGCGCTCGACGAGGTCGCCGAGCCCGATTTTTTCGCCGACGCCGCCGACATGCTGGCCGCCGGCGACATGATGCTGGTCTCCGCGTGCGACGGCGGGCGCATTGTGGTGATCGCCCCGGTCGGCAACCGCCTCACCGTCACCCCGCTGGCCTGAACGGGCAAGAGCTCCGCCGAGCTGCGGACCCAGGGTTACGCCGCGGGGCGGTGAAGGATTTCGCGGGCGTGCCGCGCCTCGCCATCCGCCGTGATCTCGTAGCGCCCGTCCGCCCGCACCCGCGCCAGCCCCATGCCGGCCAGCCGCTCCAGGCAGCGCCCGTCCTTCAGCCCGGGGGGCCGGCCCACCGGCTCGCACAGGGTCAGCCGGTGCAGCGCCGAACGGCAGCACGTCTCGAGATAAGGCTCGTTCCACATCAACGCCAACTCTCGCCCTCACCGGGCCGCGCCGCAAGAAGCTGGGAGGGGGTGACAAGACTCGCCGCACGCGAGAGTATTAAGGGTCGCCGATCGCTCCAGCCCAGATTTGGGACGCGAACCCATGAATATTCATCCCACGACCATCCGCATCGAAGAATTGTCCGAGCCCGAGCTCGTGGCGCTCAATCACCGCATCATCGCGCGCCTCCGCTTCCTCCAGCGAGCGCGGGTGCAGGCAGATCTGCGCCAGCTCAGGATCGGCGGCCGGGCCGTCCTCGACCCCCCCGAACCGGCCTGGACCGAGCCCCTGCCCGCCCGACCGTCGCTGCCGCCCCGGCGCACGCCCACCGTCGAGCCCGAAGTGCTGCTGCTCGAGCGGCCCCCCGCGTCGCGCAAGCCGCTGGGCAACCGGCCGGCCATCGACGACCCCGACCAGGTCGGGCGGCTGATCGAGGAGCTGAGCGATCACCTGCCGTTCGCCGCCGGCGTCACGCCGCAGCTCGCCGAGATGATCCGCCGCCGCGCCCCCGGCACCCCGATCCCGCGCCATTGCCAGGTCACCTGGGTGCACTATGGCGGTGACGAGGCCGGCATCGTCTGCAAGCTGGATCTTACGGAGCAGGGCGGGGCCGAGGATCGTGGCAGGCAGTTCTACGCCCCGATCACCCAATTGCTGATCCGCCGCGGAACCTTGCTGGCCCGCGACATCGCCGCCTACCAGAAGCACCGCCTCAAGCGCCTTCGCCGCGGCCGCTGGTAGACGCGCCCAACCCCGCGGGTCGCTCGTGACAAGCGGTGTTGGTGACAAGAGGGGCCGAAGCTCCTATCACCCCGCCGCCATGGCCAGTGGGCGGCATTTCCTGTTCCGGTCGGTCGAGCTGGGCCTGCTGACGGCGCTCGCCGCCTGCGGCCCAAGCTATTCGCCCAACACCTATTCCAGCCAGGCCGTGCAGCAGGCCAACAAGGTGGAGCAGGGCATCGTCGTCGGTGTCCGCCGGGTCGGCGTCAGTGCCTCGGGCACGGTCGGCACGGTGACCGGCGGGGCGGCCGGCGGCATCGCCGGCGCGCAGGTTCCCGGCGGCGGCGTTTCCGAGGCGTTCGGGGCGCTCGGCGGCGCCGTGGTCGGCGGCGTCGTCGGTTCCACCATCGAGCACACCGCCGGCGACAGCCAGGCCTTCGAATACATCGTCCGCAAGACCAACGGTGACCTGCTGTCGGTGACCCAGCAGGACCGCCAGCCGCTGGCGCTCGGCGAGAAGGTGCTGGTGATCACCGGCAAGCAGGCCCGCGTGGTCCACGACTACACCGTGGCGATCGAGCCGCCGGCACCAGCCAAGCCCCAGCAAGCCGCCGCGGGCGGCGCACCGGAGCACCCGGGGCAGGCGACTTCACTCGCGCCGGCACCCGCCCCGGTCAGCCAGACGCCGCTCCCGCCCCCGCCCAAACCCGCCGACGCGACCGCGACCCCATCCGCGCCGACGCCCGCCTCCGCCCAGGCCGCCGCGCCCGCCGCATCGCCCCCACCGGCGTCAGCTCCGGCCCCGCCGGCACCGGCGCAAGCGACGCCCCCCTGACCCCTGCCCTCGCCTCGGCCGCGCTGCCGCTGCTGCGCGCCCTCGATCCCGAGCGGGCTCATGGCTTGGCGCTCGGCGCCTTGCGCCTTGGCCTGGCCGGGCAGGACCGGCAGCCCGACGACCCGGCGCTTGCCGTCGAGGTCCTGGGAAGGCGCTTCGCCAATCCGATCGGGTTGGCCGCCGGCTTCGACAAGGACGGCGTCGCGCTGGCACCGCTGATGCGGCTCGGCTTCGGCTTCGTCGAGGCCGGCACCGTCACCCCGCGCCCGCAGCCCGGCAACCCGCGTCCGCGGCTGTTCCGCGTGCCCCCGGACGGGCTGATCAACCGCATGGGGTTCAACGGCGCCGGCCTCGAGTGCTTCCTGCGCCAGCTTTCCCGGCTCCGCCGCGGCGCCGTCCCGCTCGGCATCAATATCGGCCCCAACAAGGAGGGCGCCGACCCCGAGCGCGATTTTCCGGCCCTCGCCGCCGCCGTGGCGCCGCACGCCGACTACATCGCGATCAACGTCTCCTCACCCAACACCCCGGGCCTGCGCGACCTGCAGGGCGAGGCGCGCCTCGCCGCCATCCTCCGTGCGATCGCCGCGGCGCTGCCGGAGTGCCCGCCGCTGCTGGTGAAGATCGCCCCCGACCTGTCGCAGGACGGCCTCGAGGCGGTGGTGCGCAGCTGCATCGAGGCCGGGGCCGATGGCCTGATCGTCGGCAACACCACCCTCTCCCGCCCGGCGGGGATGACGCAAACCCAGGCCGGCGGCCTCTCCGGCGCGCCGCTGCTGGCTCGCTCCACGGCGATGCTGGCGCGCGCCCATCTCCTGGCCGCGGGAAGGCTGAGGCTAATCGGCTGCGGCGGCGTGTCCACCGGCGGCGACGCGCTGCAGAAGATCCTTGCCGGCGCGCATCTCGTGCAGCTCTACACCGCCTTCGCCTATCACGGCCCGGCGCTGCTCCCCCGCCTCAAGGCCGAGCTCGCCGCCGGCCTGCGCGGCGCGGGCTTTTCCGGCGTGACCGCGGCGGTCGGCGCCGAGGCCCCCCGACTGGCAGCCTCATGCAGCATCTGACCGGCTTCGCCCCGCTGGCCGCCCGCTATGGCGGCTTCATTATCGACCTCTGGGGCGTGGTGCATGACGGCGTCACGCCGTACGAGGGCGCCGTCGACTGCCTGCAGCGGCTGCGCGCCTCGGGAAAGCCCACCGTCCTGCTGTCCAACGCGCCCCGCCGCGCCGCGGTGGCGCAGGAGGGGATGCGCGCCATGGGCATCCCCGACGCGCTCTATACCGGCATCCTGACCAGCGGCGAGGCGACGCACCGGATGCTGCGCGACCGCAGCGATCCATGGTTCGCGGCGCTCGGCGAGCGGGTCTTCCATCTCGGCCCGGCGCGCGACCGCAACGTCATGGAGCAGCTGTCGCTCCAGCGGGTCGAGCACCCCGGGGAGGCGACATTCGTGCTCAACACCGGCCCGGACGACCGGCGCAGCCCGACCGACATCGCGGAATACGAGGCGGTGCTGCAGGACTGCGCGCGCCACCGGCTGCCGATGGTCTGCGCCAATCCCGATCTCGAGGTGATCCGCGGCGGCAACCGGGTGATCTGCGCCGGCGCGCTGGCCGAGCGCTATCAGGCGCTCGGCGGGGCGGTGCGCTCGGTCGGCAAGCCGGACCCGGCGATCTACCGGCCGGTGCTGGCGATGCTCGACCTGCCGGCGCGCGCCGTGCTGGCGGTCGGCGACGCGCTGCGCACCGATATCGCCGGCGCCGCCGCTGCCGGGATCGACGCCTGCTGGGTGCTCGGCGGCATCAACCACGGCTTCGCGGCCCCGGACGATGCCGAGGCCGCGGCCGCGATGTCGGGACTTTCGCCGGTGGCCTGCGTGCCCGCCCTGGTCTGGTAGTTTCCTGGTCTGGGAGCTCAGGGTCCCTTCACGGCGCCGGAAATGCTGGTGCTGCCGCTCGAGGACTCGCCGGTGATCCCGACCACGGCTCCGGTGCCCGGCGCCGGGGACGCCCCGCCGTAGGGCGCGCCGGTCACGCCGCCGCCCAGGGTCCTGCCACCGCCGGCGGCGGCCGTGCCGGTGCCGGCCGCTCCCGGCGCGGTCCCGCCGGTGCCGGTCCCGCCCAGGCCGGTTCCCCCAGTGCCGAGACCGGCCGTGCCGGTTCCGCCTGTGCCGGCGCCGGTGGCGGTGCCGCCGGCAATGCCTCCAGGAGCCGTCCCGGCCACCCCGCCGGAGCCGGGAGCGCCGCCGGTCGAGCCGAGCCCGGTGCTGCCGGCAACCGCGCCGGCGCCCGGCGCTCCGCCGGTGGGCGACCCCGTGCCGCCGGCCGCTGCGCCGCCGGGAGCGGTGCTGCCGAGCCCGGTCCCGCCTATGCCGCCCATGCCCGCGCCACCCCTGCCCGCGCCGCCCATGCTCGCGCCTCCCATGCTGGTCGCTCCGGGGCTGCCCATGCCGGCGGTCCCGCCGACGCCACCGCTGGCGCCGCCGGCCGCGCCGCCCCCCGCGCCCCCGCCCGCGCCCCCGGCAGAGCCGCCCGCCCCGCCGCCGCCTGAACCGCCCCCGCCGCCTCCCCCACCGCCGCCTCCCCCGCCGCCACCACCGCCCTGGGCGAGGCAAGGTCCCGCCAGGGCGATCACGGCCACCGTCGCCAACAGAAGCTTGCGCACATGTCCCTCCAGCGTGGCGGGCCGGATCGGCCCCGATCCTGTGCTAACGAGCGAGAGAAAACCCGGGTTCGCGCCGCCGCCCGCCGCCGCGATCAATACGCCGCTGCCGAGTCCGCCCCCTGGCCGACAATGTTCTTGGGCCGACAACTTCCTTGGGCCGACAATGTTCCTTGGTTCGGCTGCAAGGGCCGTTCCTTCGCCCCGGCCGCATACATGAGAGGCGGGGCGGCGCGGCCGGGGTCAAGGATCGCCGCAGGCGACCGGCGGCTGTGCCGGCGCGCAGCGTCCTGGAGGCCGGCCGCGACGCCACGCCACGCTGCAGCAGCCGGGCGACCCGGCGCAGAAGCCTCTGAGCCGGCAGCCCTCAGGCGTGCCCGGCGACCCCGGAGAGCAGCAGCGGGTCGACCCGCAGCTTGGCGAAGGCGCGCCGCCACTTGGTGTCATGCCCGCTGTCGAACACCAGGTCCTCGTCGGCGGGCGCCGAGAGCCAGCTGTTCTGCTGGATCTCCTCGTCGAGCTGCCCCGGCCCCCAGCCGACATAGCCGAGT